>JBEIFT010000117.1:0-8332 GCA_040382255.1 Phycisphaeraceae bacterium | reverse complement strand
CCGCGCGGTCACCGACGGCCAGTCCTATGCCGAGGCGCTGCTCGCCGAGGCGCACGTCGCCGTCGTGCCCGGCGGCGACTTCGGCGACTGCGCCGCCGACCATGTCCGCATCACCTTCGCCTGCGACGAGGCCACGCTCCGCAAGGGCATCGCCCGCATCGCCGAATTCACGGGGAGCCTTCGATGAGCCTTGTGCCCGTATTCCTGCTCATGGCCCAGCAGGCCCCCGCACCGGCCGGCGATCCCGGCTGGCTGACGACGGTCGAGGACACCGTTGGCTGGATTCCCGCGGTGGTCTTCCCCGCGGCGACGGTCCTGCAGCTGGTGAGCCTGATCCACCGCGGTCGCGCGGACGGGGTCTCGGCCACCACGTGGGCGCTGTTCGCGCTGGCGAACATCTGTCTCTACGTGACGATCCACGAATGGCTGCGCCCTCAGGTCCTGATCAGCACGCTGGGCACGGCCGTGCTGCAGCTCGTCGTCGTGGGCCTTGTGCTGAGGTTCCGCGCCATGGCCAAGTCGGCATCCGCCGCGCAGGCAACGGCGCCGGCTGGGCCGCAGGGCGGTTCCCCGCGTACGTGAGGTTCGATCAGGTCGCGCCGATCGTCACCGGGGCCGGCTGCGCGCGCGGCCGGTAGTTCGGCTCCAGCGCGATCTGCAGCGGCAGGCGCTTCCCCGTCGGGTCGCGCGGGATCTGGTCGTTGTCGATGACCTTCTGGATCGCCATGATGCCCTCGATCAGCATCTCGGGGCGCGGCGGGCAGCCGGGGATGTAGACGTCGACCGGGATGTACTGGTCGACGCCCTGCACCACGGCGTAGGTGTCGAAGACGCCGCCCGTGCTGGCGCAGGCGCCCATCGAGATCACCCACTTGGGCTCGGTCATCTGTGCGTAGATGCGCTGCAGGACGGGGAGCGTCTTCACGCTCACGCGACCGGCGACGATCAGCAGGTCGCTCTGGCGCGGGCTGAAGCGCATGACCTCGGCGCCGAAGCGGGCCAGGTCGAAGCGGCTGCAGGCCGTGGCCATCAGCTCGATGCCGCAGCAGGCGGTCGCGAAGGGCATCGGCCACACGCTGGACCGGCGCGCCCAGTTGACGACGCGGTTGAGCTGCGTGGTGAGGACGCTGTCGACGGGAAGTGCGGCTTCGATGCCCATGGCGGTGGGAATGATAGGCGGGGGATGGGGGCCGCGCAGGCCTGCCGGTCAGGGCTGCGTGGCCGGGTTCGGCTTCTTGGCGGGAAGCTGCCGTGCCGAATCCACCGTCGTGCCGCCGCTGTAGCGGTCCTGCTCGATGGCGCGGGGCTTCTCCGTGGACCAGACGCTCTCGTTGCGCCCGATGCTGGCTTCCTCGACGTTGTAGGCCTTGCTCGCGGGGCCGTTCACGCCGACGACCTTCTGGTAGCAGCCGGCGAGCGCGCAGGTGCAGGCAAGGGCGGCGAGGGCGGCAGGGGCGGTGCGGCGCATGGGGTACCTCAGGATCCGACGAGCGCGTCCAGCTCGTGCGGCGTCTTCAGGATGGTGAACAGGCGGTCGACGCGCATCAGGCGGAACAGGTCGCCCAGGTGGCGGTTCATGCCGTAGAGGACCGGGCGCAGCCCGACCTTCTCGGCGTTGTTGCGCAGGTCGACGCAGGTGCCCAGGCCGACGGAGCTCATCAGCGACACCTGCGAGAGGTCCAGCACGAAGCAGCGGCCCTTCTTGGTCGACTGGATCGCGGCCATCACCTGTTCGCGCACGGCGGAGGCCTCGGCCTGCCCGATCGACGGGACCACGACCCTGGCCACGAGGTGGCCGGACGGGTGGGTGAACTCGACGTACTCCGGGGTGCGGGCCGGCATGGGCTCCGGATCCTACCGGACCGTGCCTTCCGCTCCCGCCGAAACCACCGGGAGATCGCGTGCCGCCGCGTCGACGGCGGCGCGCAGCCGGGTGGCAAGGGCCGAGGCCGGCACCGCGTGCTCGCCCGCGGACGACCGGCGCGCCGCGGCCAGCACCTCGTCGATGCCGATCGATTCAGGCGGACGCGTCGGGACGAAACGGCCGCTGTCGGCGTGTGCCAGGAGCCTCGCGCACACCAGTTCCTCGAGCAGCTCGTGCGCCAGGCGGTCGTCGATCGAGAGCGCGACGGACGTCGTGGCCGCCGTCACGGACCGCCCCGCCGCCCATTCGCGGCAGGCGGATTCCATCACCGCCACCAGCGTCAGCGGGTCGCTGAAGCGCGCGTCGTCGACCGCATCGCCCGCGGCCAGGCCGCGGATGCCGACCGACTGCGCGATCGAGCTGATCTCCAGCCCGCCCAGCACCGCGACCCACACCACGTAGAGCCAGAACATGAACACGGGCACCAGTCCCAGGCTGCCGTAGAGCTTGCTCATCGCGAAGGCGTGCTCGAAGTACGCCGCCAGCACGCCGCGCAGCGCGATGATCGCGGCCGCTGCCAGGAACGATCCGAGCATCGCCGAGCTTGCGCGCACCTTCGCCGCCGGAACGACCATGTAGACCAGGAAGAGCAGCACCCACAGCACGAACACGCCCCACAGCGTCTGGGCGATCGACGCCAGCCAGCCGATGCCGCGCACGTGCGATGCGTCGTCCAGGATCGACGAGAGCAGCGGGATGGCCGCCACCAGGAGCGGCGTCGCGGTGAGCACGAACCAGTACAGCACCAGCCGCCGCATGACGCTGCGGCCGCGGTGCGCGCGGTAGATGCGGTTGAACGAGAGCTCGATGCTGAACATCAGCCACACGGCGCTCAGGATGGTGACCATCACGCCGACCCAGCCGAGCGTCGCCAGGTCGATGCTTGAGGCCTCCTGGACCAGCGATTCGACCCAGGTGCCAAGCTTCACGGCACCGGTGCCGGTGGTGGTGCCCACGGCGCCGCCCGGCGCGGCTGCGCCCGCCGCCGGGGCCGGCCCGCCCGCGGGCACGATGCTCATCTCGTCCAGCCCCATCGACTGGATCAGGCCGTTGATCGTGGGCAGGAAGCTGGCACCCATCAGCGTCTTGGCCACCAGGGTCACCACCACCAGGATCGGGATCAGGCCGAGCAGGGTCTTGTAGGAGAGCGACGCGGCCATCGTGGTCACGTCGTCCAGCAGCGCGCGCTTGGCCAGCAGCCACAGGATGCGCAGGATGCGCACGGTGACGTCCCAAGGGCGCCGGATCGCCGCCTTCGCGCCGTGCGCGGCCGAGACATGGTCGGTCGTCATGCGTGCGATCGTACCGCTGGCGCGCGGCGCCACGCGATCAGCGCGAGAGGAAGAAGCCCCACTGCGTGCGGCCCTTCTCCTCCTCGGCGCGTCCCGTCCGCATGCGCTGGCCTGTGCCGCGCCCCGGGGCGGACCAGCGGTCGGTGCCCGTGCGGTCGATCAGCACGCCGACGCTGCGCGCGCGCGTGGTCTCCCAGTGGTAGTCGTTGCCGTCGCCCGCGCCCTGGCTTGCGCCGGCCGCGCGGTAGTCGTCGTTGCCGGCCGCATCCAGCCGCAGGCCGAGCGCCGGCTCCGCGGCCGCGCCCTGCGAGAGGCCGTCGGCCTGGTAGCGGTCGTCGCCCGCGGCGTCGACCAGCGCCGCCACCGAGACGTCCCACGCCGCGCCCTGGCCGGCGGCGGTCATGCTCCAGTAGAGGTCGTCGCCGCCGTCCTCCAGCAGCGCGCCGAATGCTTGGTGTGCCGCGGTGCCTTGCGCGTATCGGTTGCCGTAGTAGAGGTCGTTGCCGCCGCCGTCGCGCAGGATGCCCATGGAAAGGAAGTAGCCGATGCCCTGGCCGAATTCACCGCACTCGTAGCGGTCGTTGCCGGCAAGGTCGACCAGCGCGCCGATGCCGCCCGGCGCGCCGATCCGGTACCCGAAGCCGCAGCCCTGCGAGAACGAGACGTGCACCGTCGGCGTGGCGTAGGCGCTGGGCGCGGTGCCGTCGGCGCGGTAGCGGTCGTTGCCGCCCGCATCCAGGAGGAGCGCGGCGCCGCTGGGGCCGCCGCACGCCTGCGAGTGGGTGTCCGAGACGTACTCGTCGCTCCCGGCCAGGTCGACCACCGCGCCGATCCCGCCCATCGCGGTGCCGATCGACCATGCATCGCCGCGGTAGCGGTCGTCGCCCGCGCGGTCGACCACCAGCCCGATTCCCAGGATGCCCGCGCCGATCGCTGCGTCGCCGCACTCGTACGTGTCGTTGCCCGCCGCGTCGTCGATCACCGAGACGCCGCACAGTCCCGCGCCGGGGCCGCCCGGGCCGGCGCCCGGCAGCGTGCGGTACGCGTCGTTGCCGGCGCGATCGACCACCAGCCGCCCGCCCGCGACGGGTGCGCGCCACTCGTACGCGTCGTCGCCGCCGGCGTCGAAGACCGCCGCCACGCGCGTCATGTCGTAGGTGTTGGCGCCCGCGCCGCCGACGACCAGCCAGCCGAGCTCGGGCACCTCCTGCGTGGCCAGCACGGTGCCGGTGACGGCGCCCTTCAGCGCCTCGGGCAGCTCGTCGGCCGGCATGGCGGCCCAGTCGCCCTTCACGTCGAGCGTCGCATCCAGGTGCGCGACCGCGCCGACCAGCGCCGCGCGGTCGATCGCCGCCGCGGCACGCATCGCGGCCAGGAGCGGCTCGGGTCGCCTGCGCTGGCGGTCCATGCTCTGCGCGCAGCCGTCGAGCAGCGCCTTCGCGGCGGCGGGTCCCGTGGCGTCGACCTTCACGTCGGCCAGCGCGCGGCGGACCGCCAGCAGCGGCTCGTTCAGCAGGAAGTCCAGCGCGAAGATCGCGCGCTGCGGGTCGCTCACCTCCAGCGTGCCCTGTCCCTCGCTGGCCGGTGCGGGCGTGCCCAGCGTCCGCGCCGCCCACGCCGCGAGGGCGCGGTAGGGGTGGGCCGCGTCCAGCGCGGCATCGGCCACCGGCGCGGTGGCATGGCGCGCGATCTCGGTCAGCGCGAACGGCTGCGCGAACGCCAGCCGCACGGGCTGCAGGATGCCGCGCAGCGCGAACTGCGCGGGCGTCGAGCGGAAGAGCTGCACGGTGCGCGCCACGTCGGCGGCGGAGTCGGTCTCGGCGACCAGCGCGCCCAGCGGGTCAGCGGCCTCGAAGGGGCGGAACGCCGCGGGGGCGCCGTCGACGCCGTCGGGGCCGCTTCCCGCAAGCACCAGGAGGATCGCCGCTGCAACGGTTGCCATGCAGCGGACCATACCTGCGTGACCGACCCGCGTTGCCCTACGATGGCGGGATGCGCAGCCGCCACGCCCCGACCCATCCGTACCAGGACGACACCCGCGGCCCGCGCATCCAGAAGGTGCTGGCCGAGGCCGGCGTGGGCTCGCGCCGCGCGTGCGAGGCGGTCCTTGCCGAGGGCCGCTGCACGGTGAACGGCCACCGCATCGACGGCCTGCCGGCGTGGGTGAACCCCGCCGAGGACGACATCCGCGTCGACGGCCGCCGCATCAAGGCTCCCGAGTCGAACGTCTACGTGATGCTCTTCAAGCCAAAGGGCACGCTGGCGACGAACGCGGACCCCGATGGCCGCCGCACCGCGCTGGACCTCGTCGAGCACCCGTCCAAGGCGCGGCTCTACCCGGTCGGCCGCCTGGAGATGGACGGATCGGGCCTGCTGCTCCTGACGAACGACGGCGCGATGGCCAACCGCCTGACGCACCCGCGCTTCGAGACGCAGAAGGGCTACGAGGTGCTGGTGGGCGGCAAGGTGTCCGACGCCGAGCTGGCCGACCTGCGCCGCGCGATCTTCGCCGAGGAAGCCGCGCCCAGCGCGCCCGGCGCCGCGCCGGCGGTGGCCGGTTCGACGGCGCGCCGCCCGCAGCTGGTGGTCCTGAACCGCGAGAGCGGCCGTACGCTGCTGTACGTCGAGTTCCGCGAGCGCCGCAACCACGACCTGCGCCGCGTGATGCAGATGATCGGCCACCCCGTCAAGAAGCTGCGCCGCGTGCGCCTGGGGCCGCTGCAGCTGAAGGGCCTGCAGCCCGGCGAGTGGCGCGAGCTGACCCCGCGCGAACTGTCCGCGCTGCGCGCCGAGGCCTTCGCCACGCCGCAGGAGCGCGCGCGCCGCAAGGAGCGCGAACCGGCCGCCCGCAAGCCGGGCAAGGGCAAGAAGCGTGCCGTACGCACGGCGCCGGAGGGCACCGCGGCCCGTGGCGGGCGACGCAAGTCCTCGCGTGCACAGGCCGCCGAGCGCGTGCAGGCACGCTGGGCCGAGAAGCAGCGGCAGCGTGCCACCTCCACGGCACCCGCGCGTCCGGCGGGCTCGGCGCGTCCGGCGCGTTCCGCGCGTTCGCGCCCGCGCGACCAGGACCGGCTGGACTGATCGCCCCGGTCGCCCGCGGCAGGGCACTTCGCGCCCCGTGCCGCATCGCCTAGGATTCCCCTCCCATGCCACAGTACGAGTACGTCTGCGAGGCCGACGGCGAGGTCATCACGCTGCTGCGTCCGATGAAGGACGCCGATGCGCCCGTCGAGGATCCCGCCGGCGCGGGCCGCACCTTCGCGCGCCGCCACAGCGTGTTCGGCGTCGCCGGTTCGTCGGTGGGTGCGACGCACGTCCACACCGGCGCGTGCTGCCCGTGCGGCAAGGCCCAGTCCCAGTGTGGGCGGGGCTGACCCGTGGCTGCGCGTACCGAATCCATGACGTTCGAGGCCGGCGGCGGCGCCGCTCCGGTGCTGCACGGCGTCGACTTCTCCGGCGCTGACGCCGGCGGCGCGGCCAAGATCCGGGTTGCGTCGCGCGACCTGTCCGCGCCGCGTGCGGCCGTGCAGCTGGGCGGGCGGCTCGACCGCCGCGGGCTGATGCGCGCCGTGCTGGCAAGCCGTGACGACGGGCGGCGCCACGTGTGGCGCATCGATGCCCCGATGGGCCTGCCCGTCGAGGTCGTCGATGCCTTCGGCCTGGAGCACGACTGGCTGGCGGTCGCGCGCTGGATGCAGTCGTTCGGGTCGCCGCGCATGTGGCGCACCGCCGTTCGTGAGCGCACGCGCCGCGAGCCGCGCCGCGAGTGCGACCGCGCCTTCGGCACGCCCATGGCGCCGATGAACCTGCGCGTCTTCAAGCAGACCTGGACGTTCGTGTGCGAGGTGCTGCTGCCGCTCGCCGACGAGGGCGTGCGCATCGAGCCCGTGCTGGACGGCCGCGACGGCCGCGTCGCGATCGGCGAGGGCTGCCCCGCATCGATCCTGGCCGCGAAGGGCTGGCCGAAGCGCGGCTACAAGGGCACGGGCGCACCGCCGGCCGCGGTGCGCGCCGACATCGTGCGCCGCCTGCGCGACGACGGTCTGAACATCCCGCCGGCCGCCGCCGACGAGGCCATCGCCGACGCCGAGGGCGACCTGCTGGACGCGCTGGTGCTCTGCAGCACCCCCGCGCCGCGCCCGATCCCGCCGGTGGCGGGCGTCGAGGGCTGGATCATCTGACGATTGCGCCAGGCGCGTTGGGAAACGCGCCGCGGCGGGTAGGATCCGGGGATGCTTCCGGATTCCGGTGGATCCCACGCAAACCGCAGCGCCGTCGCCCCCGCGACGGGTGATGCTGCCTTCGCATCCGCCACCGACCTGCGGGCAGGAAGCCCGCCGTCGTCGCAGGAATTCGCCGAGCTCGACCGCCTGCTGGGCGCCGCCGCCGCCGAGGTCGACCGCGGCCTGGACGAGGGCGCCGGACGCATCGGCCGCTACACGCTGGTGAGCCAGGTCGGCGAGGGCGGGTTCGGCACGGTGTGGCTGGCATCGCAGCAGGAGCCCGTGCGCCGCCTGGTGGCGCTGAAGGTGCTGCGCCGCGATCCCGGGTCCAAGATGGTGATCGCGCGGTTCCAGAACGAGCGCCAGGCGCTTGCGCGGATGGACCACCCGAACGTGGCCGCGGTGCTGGACGCCGGCGTCACCGACGACGGCCTGCCATGGTTCGCGATGCCGTACATCGACGGCGTCCCGATCAACACGCACTGCGACCACGACCGGACGCCGGTCCGCGAGCGCGTCCGGCTGCTGGCCGAGACCTGCGACGGCGTCCACCACGCGCACCAGAAGGGGATCATCCACCGCGACCTGAAGCCGGGCAACATCCTGGTGCAGCGCGGTTCCGACCGCACCATCGCCAAGGTGATCGACTTCGGCGTGGCGAAGGCCGTCGAGGGCGGCAATGCCGCATCGATCGCGACGCAGGACGGCCAGCGCCTGGGGACGCCCCAGTACATGCCGCCGGAGCAGTGGATGCATGGCGCCGCGGTGGCCGACGCGCGCAGCGACGTCTATGCGCTGGGCGCGGTGCTGGCCGAGCTGCTGGTCGGCGGGCCGCCGACGCGGCTGCCGCGGACGCCCCTGGAATCGCCGGAGGTGGTGCCGCCCGCGGCGTG
>JBEIFT010000116.1:0-8373 GCA_040382255.1 Phycisphaeraceae bacterium | reverse complement strand
GCCCCCTTCGGTCCGCGCGCATGGCGACCCGGTGCCTCGCGCGCATGGCCACCAAGTGCCTTTCGCTTCAGGCGACCAGGTGCCTAGCGGCACCCGCCGCCGAAACCACCCCGGGTTATCCCGAACCTAATTTCACACGTCGACCGTGCCCACCGGCCGGTCGACCAGGATCTTCGCCGTGGTCTTGGCCTTCACCTCGTCGACCGTCACGCCGGGGGCCGTCTCGATCAGCCGGAAGAGCCTGGCCTCGCGGTCCAGCTCGAAGACCGCCAGGTCGGTGACCAGCATGTGGATGCAGCGGCGGCCCGTGAGGGGCAGGGTGCACTCGGGGATGAACTTGCTCTCGCCCTTCTTGTTGCAGTGCTCCATCACGACGACGACGCGCTGCACGCCCGCCACCAGGTCCATCGCGCCGCCCATGCCCTTGACCAGCTTGCCGGGGATCATCCAGTTGGCCAGGTCGCCGTGCTGGCTGACCTCCATCGCGCCCAGGATGGCCAGGTCGATGTGGCCGCCGCGGATCATCGCGAAGCTGTCGGCGCTGCTGAAGAACGCCGCGCCCTTGACGGCCGTGACGGTCTGCTTGCCGGCGTTGATGAGGTCCGCGTCGACGTCGGACTCCTTGGGGAACGGGCCCATGCCCAGCAGCCCGTTCTCCGACTGGAGCCAGACCTCCATGCCCGCGGGCACGTAGTTGGCCACCAGGGTCGGGATGCCGATGCCCAGGTTCACGTAGAAGCCGTCGCGGAGTTCCTTGGCGGCGCGCTTGGCAAGCTGGTTGCGGTCGAGGGGCATGGTGTGGTCCTGGTTGCGTGGGTCAGCGGGGTGGATGATCAGCCGAACACGATGCCCTGCGCAAGCGGCAGGTCCTTCGACCAGTTCACGGTGCAGGTCTGGCGGCGCATGTACTGCTTCCAGCTGTCGCTGCCGGACTCGCGACCGCCGCCGGTGTCCTTCTCGCCGCCGAACGCGCCGCCGATCTCGGCGCCGCTCGTGCCGATGTTCACGTTGGCGATGCCGCAGTCGCTGCCGACGGCGCTCAGGAAGCGCTCGGCGCCACGGACGCTGTCGGTGAAGATCGCGCTGGAGAGGCCCTGGTCGACGCCGTTGTTGATCGCGATCGCGTCATCCAGGTCCTTGACCGAGAAGACATAGAGGATCGGGGCGAAGGTCTCCTCGCAGCAGATCGCGGGGACCTTGCCACGGGGGACGGAGATCAGGGTCGGCTCCACGTAGTGGCCCGGCTTCTTCGCGAAGCGCTTGATGCCCGGCACGCCGCCGGCCAGCACCTTGCAGCCGTCGGCCTCGGCGCGCTCGATGGCGGCCTGCATGTTCGCGACCGCCCGCGAGTTGATGAGCGGGCCCATCAGCGTGCCGGTCTTCATCGGGTCGCCGATGGGGACCGACTTGTAGGCCTTGGCCAGCCGCTTGGTGACCTCGCCGACGATCTTCTCGTGCACCAGCAGGCGGCGCGTCGTGGTGCAGCGCTGGCCGGCCGTGCCGACCGCGCCGAACAGCACGCCGCGCACGACCAGGTCGAGGTCCGCGTCCGGCATCACGATGATCGCGTTGTTGCCGCCCAGCTCCAGCAGGGCGCGGCCCAGGCGCTTGCCGACCACCTCGCCCACCCGGCGTCCCATGCGGGTGCTGCCGGTCGCGCTGATCAGCGGCAGCCGACGGTCGGCCAGCATCGTCTCGCCGACCTCGGCGTCGCTGCCGATCACCAGGCCGAAGACGTCCTCGGCGCGGCCCTTCGTGGGCTTGAAGAGGTCCTGCTTGCGCATGACGTCCTGCGCCACACGGTTGCACGCGATCGCGGTGAGCGGCGTCACCAGCGAGGGCTTCCAGATCATCGTGTCGCCGCAGGCGGCGGCGAGCATGGCGTTCCACGCCCACACCGCGGCGGGGAAGTTGAAGGCGGTGATGATGCCGATGGTCCCCAGCGGGTGCCACTGCTCGAACATGCGGTGGCGCGGGCGCTCGCTGTGCATCGAGAGGCCGTAGAACTGGCGCGACAGGCCGACCGCGAAGTCCGCGATGTCGATGCACTCCTGGATCTCGCCGAGGCCCTCGGCGCGGATCTTGCCCATCTCGCGCGTGACGACCTCGCCCAGCACGTCCTTGCGCGCGCGGAACTCCTGGCCGATCAGGCGCACGATCTCGCCGCGCTTCGGCGCGGGGCACATCGCCCACTCGGCCTGCACGACCTGCGCGGCGGCGACGGCCTGCTCGTAGTCGCGCTTGGTGTCCAGGCGGACGATCGCCAGCTCGCTGCCGTCGGCGGGGCTGTCCGTCCGCACGGCCTTGCCCTCGGCCAGCAGGGTGGCGGTCTTCGCGTCCGCCTTCAGCAGGCGCGGGTTGCGGGTCAGGTCGAGCTTCTTGAGGAGGTCGTTCGCCATGGGGTGTCGGAGGATACGCCCGCAAATGACGCGCGGCGCGGCCTGGGGAGGCCGCGCCGCGGGGGTTTCGGTGATGCGGGAGCCGAGCGCTCCGTATCCGGTCAGTTGCTGCCGGGTGCGGGGGCAGCGGGTGCCGCGGGTGCGGCAGGCGCGGCCGGTGCCGCGGGGGCTGCCGCCTTCTTGGCCGCCAGGCGCGCGTCCGCGTCGGCCTTGCTGACTTCGCTCGCCTTGGTGATCACGACGTCGATCTTCGGTACGTCGTTGAACTCGACGCGGGAGCCGTCGCTCACGGTCACCTCGCGGCGGCCCGTCGGCGACTGCGCGATCGCGTCCATCACCTCGATGCCGTCGACGATGCGGCCGAACACCGCGTAGCCGGGGCCGTTCGCGCCGTCGAGCGCGCCGTTGTCCTTGAGGTTCAGGAAGAACTGGCTGGTCGCGCTGTCCGGCATCGGCAGACGCGCCATCGAGATCGTGCCGCGGCCGTTCTTGAGGCCGTTCGTCCACTCGTTCTTGATGGGGGGGTTGGTCTTCTTCTGCGCCAGCTTGCCGTCGAAGCCGCCGCCCTGCACGACGAAGCCGGGCACGATGCGGTGGAAGACGGTGCCGTCGTAGAAGCCGGCCTTCACGTACTCCACGAAGTTCTTCGCCGAGATCGGCGCCTTCACGGGGTCCAGTTCGAGCAGGATGTCGCCCTTCGACGTGGCGAAGAGGACGTAGACGGGGCCGGTGGCCGCGGGGGCCTCCTGTGCGGCGGGGGCGGCCGGTGCCGCCGGCGCGGCGGGCTTGTCCTGTGCGGAGGCGGTGGCCGCGACGAGCGCGGCGGCGGCGATGGCGATGCAGCGGGTGAAGGTCAGCATGGTCGGTGGGGTCTCCTGTTGGAAGGTGGGATCATATCGACGCCGCGGGCGCGCCCGCGGTTCGCCGCGGATGTCCCCCGGCACCGGAATCAGGCATACGATGCGGGATCCCGATGCCGAACCCCCTCAGGCGCCTCGTCGACCTTTTCAGCAGCGTCCGCTTCGGCATCGTGCTCCTTGCGGTGCTGTTCGTCTACATGTCCGTGGGATCCGCGGGAATCCTGTACCCGGTGCACCCGAACGTCTTCCATCCGGATGCGTGGGTCCACGCCCAGTTCCGGCAGTGGCGGCCGTTCGAGATGACCGAGTTCGAGTGGTTCCACTGGTGGCCCTTCAACCTGCTGATGGGGCTTCTGGCCGCCAACATCGTGATCACCACGCTGCGGCGGATCCCGCTCCGGACCGTCAACCTGGGCGTGTGGATGATCCATGCCGGCGTCATCACGCTGGTCGTGGGCAGCGTCATCTACTTCGGAACCAAGGTCGAGGGCGAGGTGGCCGTGGTCCGCCGCGCGGTGGTGGTCGAGCTGTGGGATGCCGCGGGATCGGCGCCGGCGGCCCGCGCCGAGCTGATCGCGTCGCCCGGCAACCGCGCCACGGTCGGCGAGGGTGACCGGAAGTACGAGCTGGAGGTCCAGTCCACCGACCCCGAGTGGGAACTCAAGTCCGGCGCCGACCAGGGCAAGCGCACCTACAGCGTGAACGTCCTGGTCACGCACGGCACCAAGCGCTTCATCCGCCAGGTGCTGGCCGGGTACCCGCAGTACACCGAGGACGTCCTCTTCACGGGCGACTCGAAGCAACCGATGAAGCGCGCGGTCAAGGAGACCGGGAAGCCCATCGTCGACGAGGGCATCCGCATCGCGCTCGACTACCGGCCGGCGGACAGCTTCTACCTGAAGAACGACCTGAACAAGAGCTGGGCGCTGTACGTGCGTCGCCCCGGCGAGCAGCGCTGGCACCAGCGGCCGGTGCACGGGCTGCCGCTCTACAACGACTACGTCTCCGACCTCGGCGAGGTGTACCTCTCCGCCGGCGAGACGCTGGCGGCGGATCCGATCCGCGTCGCCATCCCGCCCGACGGCGCCGACGACCCGGCGCCCGGCGTGACGCTGGAGGCGACGGGCTACGTGCGCTACGCGCAGATGCGTGCGCGCTGGGTGGAGGGAGGTGCCGGCGCCGATCCGAACCCGGTGCTCTTCGCGCAAGTGGCCGACAAGGACGGCCGCAGCAGCGACTACCGCCTGGTGGCGCGGGACCCGCAGAAGCGCAGCGCCGACGGCGGCGTCATCGCGCTGCGCGAGCTGCGCGACGAGGAGGACCTGCCGCGCTACCTCGAGCCGCCGACGCTGGCGTTCCGCGTGAAGGCGAAGGGCATCGACATCGCGCTGCCCGTCAAGGAGGCCGCGATCGCGAACGCGCAGGCCGAGTTCCGCCCCATCGGGCCGGCCGACTCGGGCTATGCGTACCGCGTGGTCGGCGTGCAGGACGACCTGCCGATCGGCGGGCGCGAGCTCTCGGTCGCCATCCTGGAGCTGCGCACGCCTGCCGGCACGTTCCGCCGCTGGACCTTCAGCGACGCGACCATGAGCCGCGACCTGCGCGAGGGCGAGGACCCGATGGCCGCGATGAAGCGCGGCGGCGAGAGCTGGGTCGACCCGACGATCGAGGTCGAGTACCGCCCGGGCAACGGGCTGGCGCTGGTGCTGTTCCTGGCGGGCCCCGAGCCCGGCCGCCTGCGCATGGTCGACGCGCTGCAGGAGGGCAAGGCGCGCGTGATGGACGTGAAGCCGCGCGTGCCGGTCGAGCTGGCCGCGGGGCTGCGCCTGGCCGTCGCGGAGTGGTTCCCGAACGCCGTGCAGGAAGCGAAGCCGATGGTCGTGCCGCAGGCCCAGCGCCAGCGCGATGCACGCGAGCTGTTCTCGATGATGCGGCTGACGGTGCCGGCCGGCGGCGCGGCGGGCGCGAAGGAGTCGTCGGCCTGGCTCACGTACCACCCGTGGGCCTTCGATTCCGAGCGCGACGTGCTCCGCCGCTACTGGCTGACGCCCACGACGGTGCGCCTGCCCGACGGCAGCGAGCTCGAGGTGCTCTTCTCGCGCCAGCGCCTGCCGCTTCCGGCCCCGGTGGCGCTCGAGTCGTTCGTGCTTGCGACGAACATCGGCGGCTTCTCGGGCGACACCTCGAGCATCCGCAACTACACGAGCGTCGTGCGCTTCGGCGGCGCGCCGGGTGCGGACGGCAGGCCCACCTGGTCTGCGCCGGAGCCGCTGAGCGTCAACGAGCCGGTCGAGCGCGACGGCTACTGGTTCTTCCAGAGCCAGTGGGACCCGCCCGACGAGGCGCGTCAGGGCGGCATGGCGAGCGCCGGCCTGAACTACACGGTGCTGGGCGTCGGCAACCGCAACGGCGTCTGGATCCAGCTGGCCGGCTGCGTGATCGCGTGCGCCGGCATGGCGTGGGCCTTCTACGTGAAGCCCGTCATCAAGCGCCGGAACCGCCGGCTGGTGCTCGAAGAGATCGCGCGTGCGAAGGCCGAGGGCCGTGCACCGCACTTCCCCAAGGGGCTGCAGGAGGACGTCCATGCGTGACCTGACCCGCGTGCCGGCCATGATCGTGGCCGTGCTGTCCGCCGTGGTGGCGCTTCTCCCGGGCGCCCGTGCGGCCGCGCAGGGCACCGCTGCCGCGGTGCCGTTCCACCAGGCCGTCGACCTCACGCCGCTCGGCCGCGTCGCCGTGTTCGCCGAGGGCCGGCTGAAGAGCTTCCCGAGCTTCGCAAACACGCAGATGCAGTTCGTGGCCGGGCCGAAGCGCATCTCTGGCCAGTCCCCGGAATTCACGTACCTGGACATGCTGTTCCGCCCCGAGGCGTACCAGGACGCGGACGTCGTCTACGTGAAGAACAAGGAGGTCCGGACGCGCATCGCGCAGGCGCTGCTGCAGTCGGACCCGTCGCTCGCGGTGCGCATGGAGGCCTTCGAGTCGAGCGGCCTGGTCTCGCCCGAGCTGCTTGCGAGGCCCGCGCTCGAGGAGACGATGCGCCAGCTCGAGTCGGACCTGGTCCGCAGCGCCAAGCAGATGGACATGATCAAGGGCGCGCTCTCGGTCATGCGCCCGGCGTCGCTCCTGGGCGGGCTTCGCGTGATCCCGCCCGGCGACGGCAGCACCGACAAGCCGTGGGCCTCGATCGGCGACATCATGCTGCTGGGTGCGGACACCGCATCGCTCCCGCCGAACCTCCGCGACCGCCCCGTGCAGCCGATCGCCGGCATCGACGAGGCCGTGCAGCGGAAGCTTGCGACGGAATGGCGCGACATGGTGATGGCCTGGCAGCGCGGCGACGCCGCCACGGTGAACGCGCGCGCCGGTGCCATCGCCGCGGCACTGCCGACGATCGCGCCCGCCATCTACCCCGACCGCGACCGCCTGGCATGGGAGTCTTGGTACTTCCGCAACGGCAACATGTCGTGGGTGTGGTTCGTGTACATGGGCGCCACGGTGTTCCTGCTGCTGGGGCTCGTCTACCGGTGGCCGCGCGCGACGACGGCCGGCCTTGCCGTCTTCGCCGCCGCACTGGCGCTCCAGACCTTCGCCGTGATGCTGCGCTGGTACGTCTCGGGCCGCTGGCCGAACTCGAACATGTTCGAGGCCGTGACCACCGCCGCCTGGATGGGCACCGCCTGCGCGGGCGTCGCCGAGCTCTTCCTGCGCCGCACGCCGATGCGCGGCCTGCTGGCGCTGGGCGGTGCGGTCAGCAGCATGGTGGCGCTGATGGCGGCGCACTTCCTGCCGGTGCAGCTGAACCCGAACATCTCGAACATGATGCCGGTGCTGCACGACGTGTGGCTCTACATCCACACGAACGTCGTCATCTTCAGCTACGCGCTGATCTTCATGGCGGCGGTCTCGGCCGTGGCGTACCTGGGTTGGCGCGCGGCCGGCGGCGGCAGGGACTACGCGCGCGTCGGCGGCGCGGGCGCGGCCCTCGAGATGGCGGGCGCGGGCGGTGCGGCCCAGCGGCCCTCGCTGGGCACCATCCTGGACGGCGTCACCATGCTGCTGACCGAGCTCAGCTTCATCATGCTGTGGGCCGGGATCGTCATGGGTGCCATCTGGGCCGACCACAGCTGGGGGCGGCCGTGGGGCTGGGACCCCAAGGAGGTGTTCGCGCTGAACACCTTCGTGATCTTCGCCCTCCTGATCCACGTGCGCTGGAAGGTGCGCGACAAGGGGCTGTGGACCGCGGTGCTCGGCATCGTGGGCGCGGCGGTGATGCTCTTCAACTGGATCGTGATCAACTTCGTCATCTCGGGCCTGCACTCGTATGCGTGACCGGCGCTGGCTGTGGGTGCTGGCGCTGGCGGCGGTGGCCGTCGCGGCCTACTGGCCCGCGCTGCATGCCGGCTGGATCTGGGACGACGACTCGTACGTGACCGCGAACCCCGTGGTGCAGACCGCGGACGGCATCGCCGACGCGTGGGTCCCCGGAAGGACGCCGCAGTACTACCCGCTGGTGTTCGCGTCGTTCTGGGTGCAGCACGCCGTGCATGGGCTGGAGCCGTTCCACTACCACCTGCTCAACGTCGTGCTGCATGGCTGCTCGGCGCTCCTGCTGTGGCGGCTCCTCCTGCGGCTGGGCGTGCCCGGGGCGGGCGTCGCGGCGGCCATCTGGCTGCTGCACCCGATGCAGGTCGAGAGCGTGGCCTGGGTGACCGAGCGGAAGAACGTGCTCTCGATGCTGTTCTCGCTCGGCGCAGTGCTGGCGTGGATGCGGTTCGCCGACGACGAGCGCCCGTTCGCGCAGAAGTCGGGCTGGTGGGGGCTGTCGTTCGTGCTGTTCGCGTGCGCGATGCTCTCGAAGACGACCGCCGTGGCAGTGCCGTGCGCGCTCGTGGCGGTCGAGCTGTGGCGGCGCCGGCCGATCACGCGCGGGACCATCGCGCTGGTCGCGCCGTTCTTCGCGCTGGGCCTGGTGCTGGGCCTGAACACCGCGCGCGTCGAGGCGACGCTCGTCGGCGCGACGGGGCCGGAGTTCGACCGATCGTTCCTCGACCGCACGCTGCAGGCCGCACAGGCGTGGTGGTTCTACGTGCGCACGTGGTTCGCGCCGGCCG
>JBEIFT010000115.1:0-8753 GCA_040382255.1 Phycisphaeraceae bacterium | reverse complement strand
GCGGGGCCCGAGCGCACCGCACTGCGCGCGCTTGCCGGCGGCGCCGACGCCCGCCGTGCAGCGCTCGCCATCCACCGCGACATGCTGGCCTTCTGGACCGACGCGTGGCAGTCGGCCGTCCACAACCGGCTGCTCGACGACCGCCTGGCCGCGGGCACGCTCGGGACGCTGGCCGCCGGCGACGTCGCGTGGAAGCACGCCAACGGCGCGCGCTTCCTGGTCGATGACGCCGCGCTCGCCGCGACGGGCGACGACGCGCTGGCCGCCCGCGCCGCGCGCTTCGAGATCTCGCCCACCGGCATCCTGCCCGGCGCCGACGCGAATCCCTCGTCCGGCGCGACCGCGGCCGCGGAAGCCGCCGCGATCGCCGCGATGGGGCTCGACCCCTCGCAGGCCTCCGCCCCCAGCCGCTGGCACACCGGTGCCCGCCGCCCGTTCCGCGTTCCCGTCACGAACACCGAACTCGAGGCCGGCTTCGACGACCACGGCACCTACGTGCGCGTGGCCTTCGACCTTCCCGCAGGCGCCTACGCCACGGTTGTGCTGCGCGAGCTCCTGGGCGACGACGCGCTGCGCTCCTGACGCCGCCGCGCGAAGAACGCGGTCAGCTGCCGCCCGCACGCCTTCGCCAGCACGCCGCCAACCATCGGCGGGCGGTGGTTGAGCCGCGTGTCCGCGGGGATCGCGTACAGGCTCTCGCAGGCGCCCGCCTTCGGGTCGCGCGCGCCGTAGACCACGCGCCCGACGCGGCTGTTGACGATCGCGCCCGCGCACATCGCGCACGGCTCGAGCGTCACCACCAGCGTGCAGTCCGACATGCGCCACGCGCCGCGGCGCTTCCCGGCCTCGCGCAGCGCCACCAGCTCGGCGTGTCCCGTGGGGTCGCCCGTCGACTCGCGGTCGTTCGCGTGCTCGGCGACCACCATGGATCCGCGCGCCAGCACGGCGCCCACGGGCACCTCGCCGCGTGCCGCGGCCTCGCGCGCCAGGCGCATCGCGCGCAGCATCAGGCCCACGTCACGCGCGGTCACGCCGGCACGCAGCGCGCGCGGCCCGGCCATGCGCAGGATGGCGTGCCGCGCGGCACCGCCCCCGCGCCGCGTCATTCGTCACCCTCGTCGCCGTCGGTGCGCTTCGGGCGGTACTTCGGGCGGCCGACCAGGACGCCCAGCGCGTTCCGCATCACGCCGCCCTCGCTCACCGCCTGCGCGGGCGCGATCACCAGCAGCAGGATGCCCAGCTCGTACAGCAGGTAGAGCGGGATCATCAGCATGAACAGCGAGATCACGTCCACGGTGGGCGTCACCAGCAGCGCGATCACCGCGCACGCGAAGAACGCGTGCTTGCGGTACGCGCGCAGCGTGCGCACGTCCAGCACGCCGATCCAGCCCAGCAGCACCACGGCCACCGGCATCTGGAACGCGATCGCGATCGCCGCCGCCGTGAACAGCACGAATCCCACGTACTCCTGCAGCCGGAACGCCTGCGTGAGCACGCCCGTCGAGTCCAGCGTGATGCGCCGCAGCTCCAGCGCGCCGTCCGCCCGGTGCGTGTCGAGCGCCACGTAGGCCTGCCCGTCGCGCGCATCGATCCACGCCTGGCCCGCCACCGCGGATGCGGGCGGTTCCTCGGCCACCGGCAGGCGGAACACGTTCGGTGCGGGCTCCGTGGCCGCGGGCACCGTCATCGGCGCGCTCGTCCCGTAGTGCACCAGCGTCGAGAGCAGGTAGGGGAGCGCCAGCCACAGCAGCACCTCGCCCGCCACCACCAGCAGCCCCGAGAGCGGCAGCAGCAGCCTCGCGTAGCGCTGCTCGTGCGCGTAGAGGCCCGGCGAGACGAACTTCCAGACCTGCCACAGGATCCACGGCGTGGACAGCACGATCGCCGCCCACAGCGAGATCTGCACGTCCACCATCAGCGACTCGGTCGGTCCCAGCACCTGCAGCTTCGGCGGGTTGCCGGTCGCGGCCAGCGCGTCCAGCAGCGGCTTCGCCAGGAACTCTCGCAGCACCGCCGCCTTCAGGAAGATCAGCAGCATCAGCGCCACGGGCACGATCGCCGCCTTCATCAGCCTCGAGCGCAGCTCGTCCAGGTGCGACCCGAAGGACATCAGCCCGCCGCGCAGCAGCGAGTCGTCCTCCTGGAACTGTTCCTGGTCGCGCGCCATGGGGGTTCAGGAGCCTAGCACCCGGCGCTCGCCGGCAGCCCGAAGAAGCGGCGCGCGTTCGCGTCGACGGTGCGCTCGAACGTCGCGAAGTCGCTGCCGCGCAGCGCCGCCAGGAAGCGCGCGGTGTGCATCACGAACGCGGGGCGGCAGGGGCGCTCGCCGCGGACGGGCTCTGGCGAGAGGTACGGTGCGTCGGTCTCGCACAGGATGCGGTCGTCGGGCACCAGCCGCGCGGCCTCGGCCACCTCGGGCGCACCCTTGAACGTCACGACGCCCGTGAAGCTGATCCACGCGCCGAAGTCGAGCACGCGTCGCGCGTCGTCCGGCCCCTCCGTGAAGCAGTGGAACACGAAGCGGTCGGCCGGAAGCCCGCTGGCGCGCAGCACCGGCAGCAGGTCCGCCACCGCGCGGCGGCAATGCACGACGACCGGCTTCGCCACTCCCTCGGCTCGCCACGCGACGATCCGCCGCAGCTGCTCCTCCAGCACCGCGCGCTGCAGGTCGCGCGGCGGGTCGGGATAGTGGTTGTCCAGCCCCAGTTCGCCCCAGGCCACGCACCGCGGGTCGGCGCCCACGCGGCGGATCGCGTCCCAGTCGATCGGCTCCGCCGCGTGCAGGGGGTGGATGCCGGCGGTGCACCACACGTCGTCGAACCGCCGGGCCAGATCGCACCCGCGCACCGAGTCGTCGCTCGTCGTGCCGATCGTGATCAGCCCGCGCACGCCGGCCAACCGCGCCTCGGCGACCACGTCATCGACGCGTTCGGCAAGGCCGCGGTGCAGGAGGTGGCAGTGGGTGTCGATCATCGGCGGGGTCCGCGCAGGTGCGCCTCAGGCGTGCACCGCGTCGCGTTCCAGGAGCCGCAGCACCAGATCAGCAGGGTCGATCGCTGCCCGAACGTGCGCCAACGCGCGGGGATCGTGTGCGATCTTCGCCAATCGTGCCAGGATCTTGACGTGGTGCCAAGGCTGGTCCACGTTGCCAAAGAGTCCAATAATAACCGTGCTTGGCGGCTCCAGAGGCTCAAACTGCACGCCCTGGCGGACCAGCATCGGGATCACCAGCGTCTGCGGAAGGCCCCGGACGATCGCGTGCGGCACCGCGACCCCGCCCGGCAGGGCAGTGGGGCGGATCCGCTCGCGCATGCGGAGTGCGTCATGGAGTTCACGCGCGCCCACCCCGAGGGTCCGCCCGCCCAGGACCGCCAGCTGCGCAAGCGCCTCGTCGAGGGCCATGGGGCCCTCGTCGATGATCGCAACGCCGCGTTCCAGGCTTGAGGCAAGCTCCACGCCCGGGAAGGTACAGCCCATGGCGCAAGCCGCTGCGTCGGCTCGCGGTTCTTTGGGGCGGCGCCACCCGTCCTGCCGATTTCCGGATCGGCGTATCCCGGACCCCGCTGTCTGCGGTTCCTTGACGGCCGAACGGCGCGGGCCATACCATCTTGGCTGGACTTTGTGAAAAATGGTGCGAGCCGTTTTCGGCACGTGCCCCATCGCCACCGACGGACCCCCACCCGATGAGCCGATTCCTGTTCCCCCGCTGGTCGAATGCGCTGCTGCCGTTCATCCTGGTCGTCGGCGCGACCGCGCCGCTCTATGCGGTCCTGATCGTCGCGTACGGCTTCAGCCCGAAGACGCTCGACGGCCAGTACGCGCCCGTCCAGCCGGTGCCCTACAGCCACGCGCTGCACGTCGGCAAGCTCGGGCTCGACTGCCGCTACTGCCACAACACGGTCGAGAGCACCTCGCACGCCGCCGTCCCGCCGACGCAGACGTGCATGAACTGCCACACGCAGATCCACCGCGAGAGCCCCAAGCTCGCGAAGGTGCGCGAGAGCTACGAGACCGGCATGCCCATCGAGTGGATCAAGGTCCACAAGCTGGGCGACTACGCCTACTTCAACCACTCGGCCCACGTGACGCGCGGCGTCAGCTGCGTCGAGTGCCACGGCCGCGTCGACCAGATGGAGGTCGTGCAGCGCGCCGTGCCGCTCTCGATGGGCTGGTGCCTGGAGTGCCACCGCAACGCGCAGGACCACGTGCGCCCGCCCGCCGAGGTCTTCAACCTCGCGAAGCCCACCAGCGACTGGACCAAGGACGAGCGCCTCGGCCTGATCCGCAAGTACGACATCCACCCGAGCGAGAACTGCTCGACCTGCCACCGCTGATCGCGAAGGCACCACCCCACAGGGAAGACACGACATGCACGACGGTTGCAGCAACGGTGACGTCACGAACCAGAGCCCGGCCCCCGAGGTCGGCGGCCCCGCGCGCCGCTCCGCCTACTGGCGCTCGGTCGACCAGCTGGCGAACACGCCCGAGTTCCAGGAGTACATGCACCGGGAGTTCCAGCCCGGCGCGTCCGAGCTCACGGGCGACGATCGCCGCAGCTTCATCAAGGTGATGGGCGCGTCCTTCGCGCTGGCCGGCCTCGCCGCGGCGGGCTGCCGCCGCTGGCCCGAGTCGAAGTTCGCCGAGTACGCGTCGCGTCCCGCCAACCGCACGCCCGGCGTGCCGGTGAGCGTGGCCACGACGTTCGAGCTCGGCGGCATGGGCTTCGGCGTGCTGGCCACCAGCTACGACGGCCGCCCGATCAAGCTCGACGGCAATCCCGTGCACCCCTCCGCGCCGCTCGCCGGCGGTGCATCGGCGATCGACCCCGCGGTGCTCGCGCAGCGCGGCGCGCCGCAGGTCGGCCCGTCGAACGCGATCCTGCAGGCCCGCGTGCTCGAGCTCTACGACCCCGAGCGCAGCCGCATCGCGATGCGCGACGGCAAGCCGTCGGATGCCAAGGCGTTCGACGCGTGGCTGGATGCGCGCCGCACCGAGTGGAAGAAGGACGGCGGCGCCGGGCTCGTGGTCGTCGCCGATCCGAGCGGCTCGCCCTCGATCGAGGCCGCCCGCGAGCGCCTGCTGAAGGAGTTCCCGAAGGCCACGGTCGTGCAGTGGTGCGCCGTGAACGACGACAGCGCGCTCGATGGCTCGGCCGCCGCGTTCGGCGCCGCGCGCCGCGCGCTCCCCAGGTTCGACCAGGCCGAGGTCATCCTGAGCCTGGACAGCGACTTCCTGCACGAGTGCGGCGGCAGCGTCGCCAACGCGCGCGCGTGGGCCGCGGGCCGCACGCTCGTGAAGCGCGAGGGCGGCAAGCTCGTCGCCAAGGACCCCGCCGCCGCGCGCATGAGCCGCGTCTACCAGGTCGAGGGCCTGCTCTCGGTGACCGGCATGAACGCCGACCACCGCATCGCGGTCAAGCCCTCGCACGTCGCGCCCTTCGCCGCCGCGGTCGCCGACCGCCTTGGCGTCGACGGCGCTCGCCAGATGGCCACGTTCGCGCCGAAGCTCGGCGAGCACGATGCCGAGATCGTCGACGCGCTGGTCGAGGACCTGAAGAAGGCCGGCCGCAAGGCACTGGTCGTCGCCGGCGTCCGCCAGCCGCCCGTGGTCCATGCGATCGCCGCCGCGATCAACGCCAAGCTGGGCGCCTACGGCACCACCGTCGAGACCGTCGCGTTCAAGGGCGAGACCTGCGGCGCCGGCATCCAGCGCGCGGTCGCCGCGCTCAACGGCGGCGGCGTGGACACGCTGGTCGTCATGGGCGCCAACCCCGTGCATGACGCGCCCGCGGACCTCGGCTTCGCCGCCGCGATGAAGAAGGCGAAGAACACCGTCCACCTGGCCTACCGCGACGACGAGACCACGCGCGCGGGCGTCACGTGGCACGTGCCGATGACGCACTTCCTCGAGAGCTGGGGCGACACGCGCGCGCAGGACGGCACCGTCGCCGTCGCGCAGCCGCTGGTCGCGCCGCTCCTCGACCCCGCCGACGGCGGCCGCAGCGCGCTCGAGCTCCTGGCCGCGCTGGCCGGCGACGAGCTCCGCGATGGCCACGCGCTGGTCGCGCGCACGCACATGGCGCGCACCGGCAAGACCGGCGACGCCTTCGAGCGCGCGTTCCGCGCCGACCTCGACCGCGGCACCTGCGAGGGCACCGCGCGCAAGCCCGAGCAGACGCCCGCCGCGTCCGGTGCCGCCAAGGCGATGGCCGCGTGGACGGTGCCCGCTGAGGCCGACGGCCTCGACCTGGCGTTCTTCGGCGACGGCAAGATGATGGACGGCCGCTTCGCCAACATCGGCTGGCTGCAGGAGCTGCCGGACGTCGTCACCAAGATCACGTGGGACAACGCGCTGCTGATGTCGGCCGGCACCGCCGCGAAGCTCGGCGTCGCGTCCGGCGACATGGTCGGCCTGTCGGTCGCGGGCGGCGCTTCGGGCGTCGATGCGGCCGCGTGGGTCGTGCCCGGCATGGCCGACGGCACGCTGGGCCTGGCGATCGGCTGGGGCCGTGGTGCGGGCGCCGGCTCGGTCGGCGCGGGCGCCGGCTTCAGCGCCGCCCCGCTGCGCACCTCCAAGTCCATGTGGATCGCCTCCGGCGCCAAGGCCGCGAAGGCCTCGGGAACCTACGCGTTCGCGCATACGCAGGACCACGGCGTCGCCGACGCCGCCGTCCCGGGCGTGCCGCGCGACTCGATCCAGGAGCGCCTGCCGACCCTCATCCGCGAGGCGTCGCTCAAGCACTTCCAGCAGCACCCCGACTTCGCGAAGCACGCGACGCACGTCGCCCACCGCCTCTCGCTGTGGGAGGAATCGAACCTCGACGGCGCCAAGCACCGCTGGGCGATGACGATCGACCTCTCGTCGTGCACCGGCTGCAGCGCGTGCGTGGTCGCCTGCCAGGCGGAGAACAACATCCCGATCGTCGGCAAGGACCAGGTGGCCCGCGGCCGCGAGATGCACTGGATCCGCATCGACCGCTACTTCAAGGGCGGCGACGCATCGAAGCCCGACGCGTACCGCGTCCAGCCCGTCACGTGCGTGCAGTGCGAGAACGCGCCCTGCGAGCAGGTCTGCCCGGTGGCCGCCACCGTGCACGACAAGGACGGCCTGAACAACATGGTCTACAACCGCTGCATCGGCACCCGCTACTGCAGCAACAACTGCCCGTACAAGGTCCGCCGCTTCAACTTCTTCGACTACAACCGCCGCGACCCCGTGCGCGAGGGCGACATCCTGATGACGAAGCCCGAGTACTACGTCAAGGACGGCCCGAACGACTGGACCAAGATGCAGTTCAACCCCGAGGTCACCGTGCGCATGCGCGGCGTGATGGAGAAGTGCTCCTTCTGCACGCAGCGCATCCAGGCCGCCAAGATCTCGACCAAGAACCGCTGGGTCCGCGCGGGCGGCGTCGACGGCGCGGCCCCCACCTGGACCATCGAGGACGGCACCGTGCAGACGGCCTGCCAGCAGGCCTGCCCGACCGGCGCTATCGCCTTCGGCGACCTGAACGTCGCCGGCAGCGACGTGCTCGAGCTGCAGCGCACCAAGCGCAGCTACGACCTGCTCGAGGAACTCAACACCAAGCCGCGCCTGAAGTACCTGGCCCGCGTGGACAACCCCGCGGTCGAGCACGATGCGCACGGCCATGGCCACGACCACGGCCACTCCGAGGAGAAGCCCGCCGGCCACACGGCCGTGCCGGCGAAGGGAGGTAACGCGTGACCACGATCCCGCACGACCACGGCCGCGGCGTCCGCGGCTTCGTCGAAGTCGACAACACCGCCGACGTCCCCGGCAAGCGCGCCCAGCTCGTCGTGGGCATGGACACGTTCGGCGAGGTGACCCGCGCGGTCGTCCGCTCGAACGAGTCCAAGCGCCCGCCGATGGCCTGGACCGTCATGTTCGCGATCAGCCTCGCGATGGTCGGCGCGCTCGGCTTCGCCGTGAACTACCTGATCTTCACGGGCGTCGGCGTCTGGGGCCTCAACAACCCCGTGATGTGGGCCTTCGACATCACGAACTTCGTGTTCTGGGTCGGCATCGGCCACGCCGGCACGCTGATCAGCGCCATCCTCTTCCTGTTCCGGCAGAAGTGGCGCACGGGCATCAACCGCTTCGCCGAGGCGATGACCATCTTCGCGGTCATCTGCGCCGGCCTCTTCCCCGGCATCCACGTCGGCCGCGTGTGGCTCGCCTACTGGCTGTTCCCGATCCCGAACCAGATGGAGATGTGGCCGCAGTTCCGCAGCCCGCTGCTCTGGGACGTGTTCGCGGTCAGCACCTACTTCACCACGTCGCTCCTCTTCTGGTACGTCGGCCTGATCCCCGACCTGGCCACGATGCGCGACCGCGCCACCAACAAGGTGAAGCAGGTCGGCTACGGCCTCTTCGCGCTCGGCTGGCGCGGCTCCAACCGCCACTGGCACCGTTACGAGCGCGCGTACCTCCTGCTGACCGCGCTGGCCACGCCGCTGGTGCTCTCGGTGCACAGCGTCGTGTCCTTCGACTTCGCCACCAGCCAGCTGCCCGGCTGGCACACCACGATCTTCCCGCCGTACTTCGTCGCGGGCGCCATCTTCAGCGGCTTCGCGATGGTGGTGACGCTGGCGGTGCCGGCGCGCGAGCTGTTCGGGCTGAAGAACCTGATCACCCTGCGCCACCTCGACAACATGAACAAGGTCATCCTGGTGACCGGGTGCATGGTCGGCTACGCGTACGGCATGGAGTTCTTCATCGCGTGGTACTCGGGC
>JBEIFT010000114.1:0-8777 GCA_040382255.1 Phycisphaeraceae bacterium | reverse complement strand
TTTTTTTGTTTTGTGTTTTTTTGTTTGTTTTTTTTCTGTCTCGTGTGCGCGGGGCGGGGTTTGGGGTTTGGGGGTTTGGGGTGGTGTTCTCCGTCAGCTCCGGAGCGGGTGCTGGGGTGCGGGCGCCTTGCGGCGCGCGGATCAGGCCGCGCGCCGGCGGCGCCGGCCGGCGAGGCCGGCCAAGCCGAGGACCGCGACCGCGCCCGGGGCGGGCACGATCACGTGGAACATGCGGGCGTCGGCGTTGTAGACGCCGTTGTTGTACGCCGCGAACCCGGTGAAGCTGAGCGACCAGCTGGCGTTCGTGATCGCCTTGTTCACCAGGATGTGGGCGACCCAGACGCCGTACTGGCCGCCGGCGCTGCGCGTGTCGCGCGAGCCCTGCGGGAAGCCGGGCGACCCGGCCAGGAGCGTTGCGGTGACGTCCAGCGAGGTGGGGTCGGCGTTGTACCAGCCGGCCTGCGACGGGATCGTCGTGGCGCCGGCCGTGCTGTAGTTCGTGAAGGACGGGTCGCTCAGCACCGTCGACGACGCGTAGCGGAACTCGCCGTCCACGTAGCCGCCGAGCGTGACGAAGCTGTCGAGGCTCGACGTGTTCGAGACGCCGTCGCTGCGGCGCCAGGACTGCTCGCCGGCGTTGGTCGACTGCACGGCGGACGCCGCATTGACGTCGATGTTCATGTTGAACACGTTGAGCAGGCGATCCGACGCGGAGTTGAAGCCCGCGTAGATGTCAAGGATCGTCTGGTCGCCGGCCGCGCTGCGGACCGACGCGATCCAGCCGGTGAATTCCGCGCTGGCGTTGGCCGCGATCGCGGCGGTGCCTGCGATCGCGAGAATGATGCGGTTTGAAGGGGACATGGGAGGGATCTCCGGAAGGAGGGCGTGCGCGGGGAGGGGGGTGCGTGCGCACGTACGACAGCCGCCAGGGTGGGCAGCTCTGCCTTTTCTCTCGACTCAGTTCGGGATTTTCCAGGCCTGCGGTCCACCGGCCCCCGCCGTGCGCGGGCCGGTGAGGGCCCGCGCACGGCGATGGAGATCCGGTCGGACAGGCGCGCCAGGGGCGCGCGCGGTTCGAGACTCAGCGGCGGCGACGGCCACCGGCGATGCCGGCAACCGCGAGCAGCGCGAGCGCGCCGGGGGCCGGCACGTTGTGGAACACGCGGCTGTCCGTCGCGTTCGAGCCGCTGTTGAACGAGGCGCTGCCGGCGAAGGTCATCGTCCAGCTGGTGTCGCTGATGGCCTTGTTGACCAGGAAGTGGCCGACCCAGACGCTCAGCGAGCCCGCGGCGCCTTCCTTCGCGCCGGTCCAGTTGGCGCTGACGGAGCCGGTGCTGATCGCCAGGATGTCCGTCGAGGGCGGGTTGCCGTTGTACCAGCCGGCGAGGGCCGGGATGGTGGTGGCGTTGGCCGTGGTGTAGTTGGTGAAGTTCGGGTCGCCGGCGCTCGAGTACGAGGTGAAGAAGTTGCCGCCGTACGAGAAGCCGCCGAGGGTCGTGAAGCTGTCCTGCGACGCGTCGCTCGACGTGTCGTCGATCGGCTTCCACTTCGAGGCGGCCACGCCGGCCTGCTGCACGAAGGCGGCGCCGCCGGTCAGGCCGATGTTCATGTTGAAGACGTTGAGCAGCTTGTCGCCGGCGGTGTTGAAGCCCGCGAAGACGTCGACGAAGGTGCGGTTCGAGCCAGCGTCACGGACGATGGCCTGGAAGCCGGTGTAGCCGGCGTTGGCCGCGGTGACGACCGAGGCGGAGGCGAGGGCGACGAGCGACAGGTGAGCGATACGCATTTGAGGGATCTCCAAACAGGGGGGAAAGAATGGGAAACGAAACGGTTGGGAACGGGGCTTGGGTGCCCCACGATTGAGGTCGGTGTCGTGCGCGGGGGATCGCGCGGTGCGCCGGTCGCGCACGGGTCCTGGGCGTTTCGGGGCGAGGCATCGCGACGGCGCCTGGGGCGCCACCCGCTTCTCCGCACCGAAGTGCCTGTTCAATTGGTCAACTGGACGTCAGGGCCCGCAGGGCGAGGGAACGCTTCATCTTTTCTCTCCGAGGCAAGGAATGGGGGGAAAGGCAAACACGAGGCAGGGATCTGCGCCGGACGTTGGGAAACGTCGTACGCAAATGGTCAAGCGCCCTTGTTCTCTCTGCTCTTGGACAGGTTGTCGTTCGAAGCGTGGGCCGATTTGCGCTGGGAGGCGCGGGCGGCCCGAGGGACTTGGGCACCTGCGTTCCGCTGGGAGGCGGTTCACAGGCACGGGAAACTTGCCGCAGATCCGCGAGCGTGCAAGTGCGTCGCGCAAAAAACCGCGCAAATGTGTCCAAATCGGCCCTGGCTGCGCGTGGCGGGGGTTTTTTGTGCGTCCGGGCCGCGTGATCGTCAGCGCGCCGCAGGCGAGGCGTGTACCTCGATCGCGGAGAGCGCCGGGCACGCGCGCGCGTCCAGGATCTCGATCCGGACGCGCGGCGCCTTCGTCACGGGCACGCGGACGATGCGCGTGTGGCCGACCGTGGTGCCTTCGGCGAGGGTGCGCCAGTCGCGCGCGTTGTTCGACGTGCCGGTGCCCGCGGGCACGCTGATGCGGAACTTCCGGATGCGCTGGCCCAGTTCGGTCGGCTCGGCCAGCAGCACGCGGTCCCAGGGCTTGGCGGCGTCAAGCTCGACCTCGATGGTCGCCGCCGTGACCCCGTCGTCGGTGGCCCAGCACGTGCGCGCGTCGCCGTCCACGGCCCGCGAGGGCGCGAAGGGGCTGTCGACGAGCGGTTCGCTTGCCGCTCGCGGGACGTCGCCGCGGATGCGGTCCGCCGCGGTGGTGCGGCCCCGGGCCAGGTCGGTGCCCGGCCCGTACGTCGCGTCCACCAGCTTCCGCAGGCCCAGCGCCGCGTTCGCATCGTTCTCGTGGATCAGCCCGCGGCGGTCCACCGGGAAGTTCAGGTGCAGGTTCGCGTTGTGGCCGACGCTGCGCTCCCACAGGTCGAACAGCTGCTCCGGCGTCTTGACCTTGTCGTCCTCGTGCGCGTGGTAGAACCAGCCCGGGCGGATGCTGACGTCGCACTCGGCGGGGATCCACGCCTCGCCGTCCTCGTCGCCCTCGTTCAGGCTCTTCGTGGAAGGCGGGTTGTCGGCGCCGCGGCCGTGGCCCTTGGCCTTGAGCATGGCCCAGTTGGTCTCGCCGGCCCAGCCCTGCTCGTTGCCGACCCAGCGGACGTCGGGACCGACGTCGCTGAAGATCACGGCGCCGGGCTGGCATTCGCGCACCACGCGCTCGAAGCTGGGGAAGTCGTAGACCTGCTTCTTCCCGTTGGGGCCCTCGCCGCACGCGCCGTCGAACCACACCTCGTGCACGGGGCCGTAGTTCGTCAGCACCTCGCGCAGCTGGTCGCGGAAGTACGCGTTGTAGGGCTCGCCGGTGCCGTACGCGGGGTTGTTGCGGTCCCACGGCGAGAGGTAGACGCCGAACTTCAGGCCGGCCTCGCGGCAGGCGTCGCTCAGTTCGCGCAGGACATCGCCCTTGCCGTCCTTCCAAGGGCTGGACCGCACCGAGTGCGTGCTCTTGGCGGTGGGCCAGTTGCAGAAGCCGTCGTGGTGCTTGGCCGTGATCACCACGCCCGTGATGCCGGCGTCCTTCATGACGCGCACCCACTGGCGCGCATCGAGCGCGGTCGGTGCGAACGCGGCGGCCGGCTCGTCGCCGTGGCCCCATTCGCGGTCGGTGAACGTGTTGGGCCCGAAGTGGATGAAGCCCGTGAACCGCATGTCCTGCCAGGCCCGCTGCGCCGGCGTGGGCAGGGGCGCGATCGGGGCGGGCGGCTTCACGTCGGCGGCGAATGGTGCCATGGCGAGGGTGGTGGTGATGGCGGCGGCAAGGGCGGCGGGGGTTTGCACGGCCCGCATTCTCTATCCTCGCGCGGATGAGTGCACCCGGACACCGGCCCCTGTTGCGCGGAATCGCGCGGATCGCCGCCCTCGCGGCGCTCGTCCTGCCCGTGTCGTGCCAGGCCCCCGCGGTGGCGCCCCAGGCCGCTGCGTCCGCGCCGTCCCGCACGGCGATCCTGCAGGAGCGCCGCGAGTGGGCGTTCGCCGGCGCATCGCCCGCCGTCACCATCGACAACCGCTTCCCCGGCGCGCGCGTCAACCGGTGCGAGGAGGTCGGCCCGCACGACTACCGCATCACGATCACGCCGGAGAACGATCCGATCAACCCCAGCCCCTGGTACGCGTTCCGCATCGTGGCGGACGCGCCCACGGACGTCACGGTGCGAATCGTGATCGCCACCGCGACCGCGAGGCCGCACCCGTGGACCAGCCCCGACGGGCGCGCGTGGTCCCGCGTGCCCGATGCCGACTGGACCGGGAAGCCCGGCGCGCGCGAGTGCACCCTCCGGCTGAACGTTGGACCGTCCGCGAAGTGGGTCGCCAGCAACCGCATGGTCGGGAACGACGTGATCGGTGCATGGGCCGACGCCGCCGCCGTGCGCATGGGCGCCGTGGTGCGCACGATCGGCACCAGCCAGGGTGGGCGGCCGATCCGCATGTTCGAGTTCGCCTCGCCCGGCGCGCCCGAGGACTGGGTGGTCGTGATCGGCCGCCAGCACCCGCCCGAGGTCTCGGGGTCCGTGGGCCTGATGGCGTTCATGGACGGGGCGACCGGCGGCTCGGAGCGCGCCCGTGCGTTCCGTGCCGCGTTCCGGGTCGCGCTGGTTCCCGTCGTGAATCCCGACGGCGTCGACGAGGGCCAGTGGCGCAGCACGCTGGGCGCCGTCGATTCCAACCGCGACTGGGGCCCGTTCACGCAGCCCGAGGTGCGTGCCGTGCGCGATGCCATCCTGGAGTTGCGCCGCCGCCCCGGCGCGCGCATCTGGCTGGCGCTGGACTTCCACGCCACCAACAAGGACATCCTCTACCTGCCGAAGGAGGACGACCGCACGTTCCCGCCGCGCTTCGCGTCGCAGTGGGTGGCGGCGATCCAGGCGCGCTTCCCCGACTACAGGGTCGAGAGCACCGGTGCGCACAACGTGGCCGAGTGGACCTTCAAGCGCTGGGCCTTCGAGGAGCTGGGCGTCCCGGGCATCACGTACGAGCTGGGATCCGCGACGCCGGACGCCCGCATCCGGCGCATCGTCACCGGCGCGTCCGACGAGGCGATGCGCCTGCTGCTCGAGGCGAAGTCCGCCGCGGCCGCCGCCAGGTGAAAGGGGCCCCGCATCGCGCGGGGCCCCTGGCTTCCACGTTGCGATCCGGCGCGGGCCGGGCGCTCAGCCCTTCTTGCCGGCGTTCTTCTTCGCGACCAGCGCATCGACGGTCTTCTGGATCTCCTCCTCGTTGGAGGGATGCAGGCCGACCTTCGCGACGTTGCCGTCCGCGTCGATGATGGCGACGAACGGGATGCCGCGGATCGCGAAGTCGGGGTTGAACACGTCTTCCTTGGTCATCGCGACGGTCCAGGTCATCTCCATGTCCTTCATGAAGTTCGCCAGCTCGGCCTGTTCCTTCGACACGTCGTCCTTGCAGTCGACGCGCGCGCGCTTCTTGTGCGCCACGTAGCCCTGCGGGCTGGTGATGCCGACGATCTCGACGTCCTCGGGCGAGTACTTCGCGCGCATCGTGCGCACGTTGGGGAAGCTGCCGACGCACGGGCCGCACCACGTGGCCCAGAAGTCCAGCACCACCACCTTGCCCTTCAGGTCGGCCAGGGTCTTCCACGTCGGCGTCCCGTCGGTGCGGCCCATCCACGTGATCTCCATCGCGGGAACGGGGTGGCCCAGCAGCTCGCCGCGCATCGCCGCGCCGTTCAGCAGCGCGATCATGCGGTTCAGCGACTTCTGCTTCTTCTCGTCGGTGGTCTTGGCCAGGCGCTCCTTCGTCGCGGCAAGCACCTGCGTGCGCGCGGCCTCGGCATCGGCGCCGGGTGCGGCGCGGCCCATGGCCTTGGCCCACTCGGTGCTCATGCCGAAGACCTCGCTGGGCGCGTCCGGCACGAACACGGCACCCAGCTGCTTGAGCTGCGCGGCGTACGGCTTCAGGTCCGCGTCGCTGCACTCGCCAAGCATCATCATGAACGTCCGGCCGGAGGGGCCGGCGAATCCATCCTTGAGGCCGGGATGGCCCAGCAGGGCGGCGGTCGCCTTGGACTGCGCGTCGGACTCCTTGCTACCCGGGGCGCCGTCCGGCATCGCCGTCACGGCCGCGACCGCGAACGCGAAGCCCTCGCCGTCCGCGCGCTTGGCACCCGCGGTGAGCGCGGCCGAGAGCTCGGCCAGCTTCTTCGCGCCGGCCATGCGGCAGAGGGTGGTCGCCGGTTCGATGCCGGCGGCATCCAGCTTCGAAAGGTCGACGTTCTCGAGCGCCTTGGTCGCCAGCTCGGAGGCCTTCGCCTTCATCGCCTCCATCTGCTCCTTCGTCATCGGGGCATCGGACTTCGCGTCCTTCTGCATCTTCGCCATCTCGGCGTAGATGTCCTGCACGCGCTGCTCCAGGGCCATGGTCTGCGTGGCGGCCTTGGGCGAAGGCGGCGCCTGCGGCGGGGCGGGCGGTGCGGCCAGGAGGAACGCGGAGAGCGCGAGCGCGACGAGCATCGAAGGGCCCTTTCTTGGAAGGCGGAGCGCGGGGCATCGGACCCACGCGGCGCGCAGGCTACCCGGGCGCACGGCGCCGCCCCGCGGGCCTCACCAGGTGCAGTTCACCTGCAGCGTGAACACGGCCGCATTGCTGGACTCCGTGTTGTAGAGCGGGTTCAGCACGAACTGGAGGTCCGGCTGCAGCGTGACGGTCTGCGTCAGCTGGAAGACATAGGTGAACTCGATGCCCCACTCCTGCGGGTGCAGCGCCAGCGGGTCCGCGGCCTGCATCCAGTACAGCCCGCCGGCCAGGTAGGCCTGGTCGCTCTTCATGAAGACGTCGTCCGTCTGCCCCGCCAGCACCAGCCCGCCCGAGACCTGCGTGCGCGCGCCGCCCTGGATCGTGACGTCGGGGTTGCCGAAGCCGGCGCGGCAGAAGAACCCGAGCGGCCCGTCCTTCCACAGCTGCTGCTCGACGTTGAAATCGCAGCCGAAGCCGCCGTGCCCGTCGACCGTCGCGCCGTAGGGGAGCACGCGCAGCACGCCGCGTCCCATGCCCAGGAACTCGGGATCGATGATCCCGAACTCGAACATGGTGGTCATGTCGTCCCAGCTCAGCATGTTGAACGCGTCGCCGCCGGGCGGCAGGTTGTTCTGGGCCAGCGCCCAGATCGCGTAGAAGCTCTCGATGGGCTGCCACTGCACCACCACCGCCAGGCTCTGGCAGGTCCACGGCATGGTGGCCTGGTTGATGAACTCGTTGTTCAGGAGCTGGTTGTAGGGGTTGTTCGAGTACGTGTTCAGGTCGCAGACGTACTCGGGGTCCAGCATCCCGCCCATCGCGAGCAGCGTGCCTTCGAAGAACGACTGCTGCCACGCGCACTGCGTCAGGTAGATGTTGTCGCCGTACCAGGAGCCGAGCGTCTGGCCCTGCGCGCCGATGTTCGCCTGCGGCGACTGCACGTTGGCGTTCATCCCGAGCCCGATGCCCGCGTTCGCGCCAAGGATCAGCCAGCCGTTCGTGCCGGTCAGCTCGTCGCTCGAGAAGACGTTCGTGCGCGTGGTGACCTGCACGCCCCACTCGTTCAGCGTCCTCTGCCGCCCGGGCAGCGCGTGCGAGAGCGCGCTGAAGTCGTAGGCCTGCCAGATGGCGTAGTTGATGCCGTACTCGGAGAACACGTTCTTGACCGCCTGGGCCGCGTTCGAGACCGGGTCGCCGTCGAACATCGCGCCTTGGTGGAGGCAGCTGCCGCCGACCTGGTTCGACGCCGCCAGGTAGGGCATCAGGTCCGCGGTCTCCTTGGGGAACCACCGCATGCCGTGCACCTTCGAGTCGAGCGCCTGCGTGAGCGTGCTTTCCTCGAACCGGCCGCGCATGCGCCACAGGTCGACGGTGCCGGCCGGCCCGACCTGCCGCATCATCAGGTCCGGGTCGTCGGGCGGCGGCGACACGGGGTTGCGGGGCGCGAACATCCGCTGCCACGACGCGACGGGCGGGGCGCCGCCGTCGGCCGGCGCCGCGGGATCGCCCGCCGACTGCTGCATGGCGAACGTGGCCGCGAGGATGGATGCCGCCGCCGTCATGTCACGGCTCCGGGGAGCGCTCCCACCCGCCCAGCCGCTGCTCGATCGCCTGCGCCACGCGGATCGCGGTGCCCTCGTCGAACAGCCGCGCCATCACGGTGACGGTGCGCGGCGTGCGGGGATCCTCGAAGCCGCAGCGCGCCACCGCGCACGGCTGGCCCGTCGCGTTGGTCAGCGTCAGCATCCCGCCCGCGAAGGGCGGGCACGCGATCGCGTCGGCCTGGCCGAAGTACGCGTGCATCGCCTCCATCGCGCGACGGCGCAGGCGCGAGGCCTGCACCAACTCGATGGCGGGGATGAACCACGCCTGGCGGAAGGTGTTGGGCCATGCCTCGTCGGCCTGCCAGGCCAACGTGTCGTCGGCGCCCGAGCGCGTCAGGTCCTCGAAGCACGCCGCGGCCTCGGCCACCAGCGGCACGGTCAGCGGGGTGGGGTCGACGGACGGTTCCGCCAGCGGCACCAGCGTCGCGCCCGCGTCGCGCAGGGCGTCCAGCGCGGCGGCGTGCCCGGCGCCCTCGCTCTCGAACCACGCGGGCACGTAGCCGACGCGCAGCCCGCGCGCGTCCTGGTCCATCGACCACGTGAACGGCTCGGCGACGCTCGACGGGTCACCGTCGTCCTGCCCGTTGATCGCGCCCA
>JBEIFT010000113.1:0-8783 GCA_040382255.1 Phycisphaeraceae bacterium | reverse complement strand
GGGCTCGCCGCTCTCGGGGGCGGGCAACGGCACCGCGTCGTAGCTGAGGCCCGCACGCCCGGGCACCAGGCCAGCGGCATCGGTCAGGTCCAGGAGCGCCAGCTGGTACTCGACGACGGAGACCGTCTCGGCGCGCTGCGCGTCGGCCAGCTGCAGGAGCGACTGCGTGAGGTCGGTGATGGTGGCGGCGCGCTTCTCATACAGGCGGCGCACGCCGTCGTACGCCGCGCCCGCCAGCGCCACGCCCTGGCGCGTGGCAAGCACCGACTGCCAGCCCGTGTTCGTGCGGCTGATCGAGTCCCACACCTCGCGCGTGATCGAGAGCCGCCGGTCGCGCGCGGTAGCCAGCTCCTTGAGGCGCTGGTAGAGCGCGGCGCGCATGTCGGCCTTCGCGGCCTCGTTGCCCAGCGGCACCTGCAGGCGCAGGCCCGCGTTGAAGGCGACGGCGTTGGTCGAGTCCGTGCCGGTGTCCACGATCGCGGTGCCGAGCGACTGCCCGAACCCGGTGGGCGCCACCGTGCCGAATGCATCGAGCCGCGGCATCAGCCCGTTCTGCGCCACCTGCACGCCGAGCGTGGACTCGGCGATGGCGAACTCGGCCTCCAGCAGCTCGGTGCGCTGGCGGTACGCGGTGTCCAGCACGGTCTCGGCCTTGAAGCGGTACTGCACCAGTTCGGGACCCGAGGCGAGCTCGAGCACCACCGAATCGTCCATCGGGATGTCGGTGCGGTTCATCGCCTGCTTGAGCAGGCGGCTGCGCGAACGGAACAGCTCGCTGGCGCGGATCACCTGGTCGATCTGGCTGATGGCCAGGTACTTGGCCTTCGTGATCTCGGCGGGCGCGGCCAGCTTGGCCTGCGCCAGGCGTTCGGCGACGCCCACCTGCGCCTCGGCGCGGCGGTAGCTCTCCAGCGCGATCTCGAACGCGCGCGACGCGCCGTACGCGCGCCAGTACGCGCGCTCGGCGTCCACCAGCGACTGGTGCACGGCCATGCGCGTGCGGATCTCGACGCGGCGCTGGCCGAACTCGGCCACCAGGATGCTGTTCTCGCTGACCAGCCGGCCGCCGCCGCGCAGCAGCGGCTGCGCCATGCTGATGCGCGGCACGCTCTGCCAGCCGTCGTTGTCGCCGGGGACCAGCGAGTTCAGCTGGTCGTTGAAGTACATCAGCTTCCAGTCGACGTCCAGCGTGCCGCCCGTGGCGAGCGGGATGTTCAGGTTCGGCCGCACGGAGCCGTTCCAGAGCTCCTGCTGCAGGGGCGGGGCGAAGTCGACGTCGCGGCCGCCGTCGGCGATCAGGCCGAAGGTCCACTCGTACTTCGCGCGCTCGCGCTGCACGCGCTCGCTGGCGATCGCGGGCTCGAGGCGCGAGACGCGGATGCCGAGGTTGTTCTCCAGCACCGACGCGCGCACGGCGGTCAGGTCGAGCGGCTGCTTGCGCTGCCCGGGCTGCAGCGCGGTCAGCTCGTCGGCCGAGGGCGGCTTGGCGTCGGCCACGGGGACCGGCGGCGCGTCGCCCAGCGTGTCGAGCGCCGCGGGGTCCATGGTGCGCAGGCGCTCGGAGACGTCGTCCGAGAGCATGCCGCGGTGCTGGTACGGCGAATCGCACGCGGCCAGCAGCAGGGCCGCCGCGGCGCCGGCGCGGACGATGGGCACGCGGCGCATCACGCGGCACCCCCCTGCGCGGCGGGCAGCTCGTCCAGCGACTGCCGGCGGACCAGTTCGCGGAACGGGCCCTCGACGGCGGCCAGTTCGTCGAACGTGCCGGACTGCACGACCGCGCCGCGCTCGAGCACCAGGATGCGGTCCGCCCCGCGCACGGTGCTCAGGCGGTGCGCCACCACGATGCGCGTGACCACCATGCCGGCCAGGCATGCGGCGACGTGCGCCTGCGAGACCTCGTCCAGCGCGCTGGTCGCCTCGTCCAGCACCAGGATGCGCGGGCGGCCCACCAGCGCGCGCGCCAGCTGCAGCTTCTGCATCTGGCCGCCGGAGAGCACGTGCTCGTTGACGAACGTGTGCATCTGCATGGGCATCGCGCGGATGTCGCCGGCCAGGCCGGCCTGTTCGGCGGCGGCCCACGCGTCGTCCATCGTCAGCAGCGTGGCGCCGACGATGTTCTCGAAGATGGAACCCGGCAGGATGCGCGCCTTCTGGTTGACGACGCCCACCTGCCGCCGGACCGAGACGACGTCCAGCTGCGCCAGGTCCTTGCCGTCGAAGAGCACCTTGCCGCCTGTGGGCCGCATGAGCCCCAGCAGGATGCGCACCAGCGTGGTCTTGCCGCTGCCCGAGGGGCCGACGATCGCGACGAAGTCGCCGGGGCGCGCCTCGAAGGAGACGCCGCGGAGCGTCTCGCCGGCGGATCCGGGGAACGCGTGGCGCACGCCCTGCACGACGATCGCGCCCTCGAGCGTGCCGGGCTGGTCGGCGGCGGGGCCGACTTCCGGCCGCTCCTCCAGGATCGGCAGCAGGCGGCGGAAGGTCGGCAGCACCACCGAGAGGTCGCCGAGCGCGTATCCCAGCTCGAACGTGGCGGCCGTCGCGGCGCCGAACGCGGCGTTGAACGCCATGAAGAGCGCGACCTGGGCCTCGTGGTCGGCCGCGGAATGCGCGAAGTGCCACCACAGGAGTGCCGCGCCGGCCACGGGGACGCCCGTTCCGACCACGTGCAGGACGCTGCGCCAGCGCGCGGCCAGGTACAGCGACCGGCGCGCCGGGCGGTAGCGGTTCAGCCACTGCAGCAGAGCGGCCTCCTCGGCACCGGCGGTACGGACCTTCTCGATGCCGTCCAGCACCTGGATCGTGAATCCGTCCAGGCGGCCGGAGCGCTCGAGCGAGTCGGCCGTGTGGCGCGACTGGATGCGCGCCGCGATGAACGCTACCGCGAGCGACGCCGCGAGCATCCCGAGCGTGACCAGCGCCACGCCGGGATCCATCGCAAGCATCAGCAGCAGGTATGCCACCATGAACGTCCCGCCCAGCGAGGCGGCGACCGCGGTGCGCGCCACGACCTGCTGGATCTGGTCGATCGACGCCAGGCGGTCGGCCAGGTCGCCGACGGCGAAGCGGCGGAAGAAGCCCAGCGGCAGCTGCAGCGCACGATGCAGGATCGCCGCCGACCCGCGCGTGCCGGCGCGGACCTCGACGCGAACCAGCAGCATGCGCGAGACGTAGCCGCACGCCGCGATCGCGGCGATGGTCGACGTCAGCACCACGCCCAGGAAGACCAGCATGCGGATCTCGCCGGCGGGCAGGATCCGGCTGACCAGCAGGCCCGTCGCGAACGGGATCGAGAGGCCCATGATGCCCGCCACCACCGAGACGGCGCCGCCCAGCAGGAGGTCGCGGAGCGAGCCCTCCAGGAGGAACGCCGTCAGCCCACGGATGTCGCGCGCGGCGTCGGGCAGCGACGCGTAGAAGATCGTCGCCGTGCGCTCCAGGCGCGCGGCGAACGCGTCGTCGACGGCGATCGGGCGCGGGGTGCGGCCTTCCACGTAGACGTGCGCCTCGTAGCCGCCGCGCGCGCGGGGGACCAGCACGACCGGCACGTGCCCGTCCGAGAGGAAGCCGAGCAGCGGGCCGATCTCCTGGCGCCACCAGCCGGGCTGCAGCGCCAGCCGCCGCGCGCCGATGCGCGCCAGGTGGGCGAACGCGTCCTGCGGCTCGCGCTGCGGGTCGGGCTCCAGGCGGCGCGGGATGCGGGTCAGCGGCACGCCCACCGCGGCGGCGGCGTGGCGGCAGGCGCGCAGCAGCGGGTCGACGCCCGGATCGATGTTGTAGAGCTCGTTCTGGCCCGCGAAGATGGTGGCCAGCAGCCGGCGGTAGCGCGCGGCGGCGTGGCCCAGCTGGCCCGAGCGCCCGCGGATGCCGGCGGCGATGGTGTCGCGGTCCTCGGCAAGCTGCGCGCGCACGTGCGTGCGCAGCGCGTCGAGCGCCTCGGCCAGGCCGCCCTGCAAAGCACGTGCGCCGGCGGGCAGCATGACGCGCGCGAAGGCGAGCGCGGCCTCGTCCAGCGCCGCCGTGTCGCCGCCGCGGGGCACGCCCTGCAGCAGTTCGGCGGGGCCGTCGGGAATCGCGACGATGGTGGCGTCGATGCCGTGGAGCGTCCGGTCGAGCGGCGGCAGCGCGCCGCCCGCGGTGACCGTGCCCAGGTAGATGCGGCGCCCCGCGGATCCGTCGGCCTGGCGCGCGGCGGCGAAGACGTTGACCATGCCCGAGAGCACCGCCGTCCAGTGCCCGTGGGTGCCCAGGTCGATGTGGGTCCGGCCGTCGGCGCGGAAGGGCTGCGCGCCGGCTTCGCGGAGGATGGCGGCCACGCCGTGCATCAGCGCTCGCCCCCCCGCATGAGCACGGCATAGGTGCCGTCCAGTTCCATCAGCTCGTCGTGGCTGCCGCGCTCCAGCACGCCGCCGGGGCCCAGCACGACGATCTCGTCCGCGTCGCGGATGGTGCTCAGGCGGTGCGCCACGACCAGGCAGGTGCAGCCGCGGCGGCGGATCGCACGGTCGATCTGCGCCTCGGTGGTGGCGTCCAGCGCGCTGGTGGCCTCGTCCAGCACCAGCACCGCGGGCCGCCGCGCCAGCGCGCGCGCGATCTCGACGCGCTGCGCCTCGCCGCCGCTGAAGTTGGTGCCTGCCTCGGCGACGCGCATCTCCAGCCCGCCGCGGTCGGCCAGGAACGCGCCCAGGCCGGCGTCGGCCAGCGCCTCGCGCATCCAGTCGTCGGGCACGAACGGGTCCCACATCGAGAGGTTGTCGCGCAGCGAGCCCTCGAGCAGCGTGGGCGACTGGCCGACCATCGCGACCGTCGAGATGCGCTCGTGGCGCGGCACGTCGCGCAGCGGGCGGCCGTCCAGCAGCACGTCGCCCGACCACGGCAGGTGCAGGCCGAGCGCCAGGCGGGCGATCGTGCTCTTGCCGGAGCCCGTCATGCCGACGAGCGCCACGCGGCGGCCCGGCTCGATCGACAGCGAGAAGCCCTCGAAGAGCGGCGGGTTGCCGCGCGCGTAGCCGAAGGTGACGTCGCGGAACTCCAGGCGGCCGGGGGTCGATTCGGGCGGTGCCTCGACCGCGTCGGTGGGGACCGCGAGCGGGTCGACGGGATGGCGCGACACGTCGTCGATGCGCGCGAGCGTGGCGCGCAGCTCCTGGATGCGCTGCGAGAGCCGCGCCAGGTCGACCACCGGCCCGAGGAATCCGACCAGCAGCGCCTGGAACGCCAGCAGCGAGCCGAGCGTGAGGTCGCCGCGCATCACCTGCCAGCCGCCCGCGGAAAGGACCACGGCATGCACCAGCAGCGATTCGACGAAGCCGGGCACGCCCTCGGCGCCCGTCGCCAGGCGCGAGAGTTCCTGCCGCGAGCGCGCCACGCGGGCCTGTGCGCCGGCCAGGCGCGCGAAGAGGTCGGACTCGCGCCCCGACCCCTTCACCGTCTCGATCGCGGCCAGGCCCGATGCGAGCGCGCCGGCCGCCAACCCGGCGTCCTGCTCGGCGCCGCGCGCGCGGTCCGACAGCGCGTGGCCCGCGCGCACGGCAAGGACCGCCAGCAGCCCGACGCTGAGCACCGCCACGGCGGAGAGCTTCCAGTCCACGGCGACCATCGCCACCAGGAACACGAGCGCCGTCAGCGACCCGACCACCGCCGGCGCAAGCCGTGCGGCCAGCGTCTCGGAGACGGCCTCGACGCCCGAGACGCGCGACGCGACGTCGCCGGCATAGCGGTGCGCGAAGAAGTCGACGGGCAGGCGCAGCACGTGCTGCACGAAGCCCGCGCCCGCGGTGATCGCCAGGCGCTGCTCGAGCTTCGCGATCAGGCGCTGCTGCACGCCGCACAGCACGACCGCGAAGAGCAGCGTCACCGCGGCGACGAGCACCATCGGCAGCACCCAGCGGTGCGCGCCCTCAAGCAGCACGCGGTCGACGTACATGGCCGACATCGCCGGCACCACGATGCCCGGCACCGTGAGCAGGACGCCCGCGACCACGGCCGCGGCCAGGACGCGCCAGGAACCGCGCAGGCGTGCGGCCAGCGCCGGCGCCACGCCGCCCGGGCGGCCGCCGCGCACGAAGCCGTCCCCGGGCGAGAGCTCCAGCACGACGCCGGTGAAGCTGCGGTCGAACTCGACGGGCTCCACCTCACGGTGGCCCGTGGCGGGATCCATGATGCGCCAGCGGCCGCCGGACCAGCCCTCGAGCACGACGAAGTGGTTGAAGCCCCAGAAGAGGATCGCGGGCAGCTTCAGGTCGACAAGGTCCGGGGGCTCGCAGGAGTAGCCGTCGCACGCAAGGCCCCAGTGCTCGGCGGCATTGGTCAGCTGGAAGGCGTTGCTGCCGTCGCGGGTGACGCCGCAGGTGCGGCGGGATTCCTCCAGCGTGACGTGGCGGCCGTGGTGCGCCAGGACGGCCACCATGCACGCGGCGCCGCACTCGGCGGCCTCCATCTGCACGACCGTGGGCACCGCGGCGACGCGCCGGCCCTCGGGCCGGAACGGCGCGGACGCGGCGGGTGCGGGCTCGGCGGCGGCGGGCTGCATCGCGTCAGCCGCCGAAGAATTGCCTGAGCCACGGGACCAGCAGCGCGACGGGCGCGACGTCCTCGGTGACGACCTCGACGTTGCAGAGGGTGCCCGGCGTCAGCGGGCGCTCGGTGCCGCGGCCGCCGGTCCAGCGCAGGCCGGTCGGCGTGCTTGCGTCGGTCTCCAGATCGATGACGGCGGTGACGAAGCCGCCGTACTTCTTCTCGATCTCCTCGGCCAGCTGCGCGCTGTGGATGATGCGCGTGAGCGACTCGCGCGTCCCGACGACCGGCTCGACGTCGCGCACCACGCCGCGCACCACGCCGTAGCGCTCGCGGTCGGCGACGGTCGGCTCGATGCGCGCGGCCATCGCGGGATGCGCGCGCTTGCCCTCGGCCAGCGGGAAGAACGCGTAGCAGCGCAGCGCGCCGTCGCCGGCGTCCGAGATGACCGCAACCGAGGCGCCGTGGCGCACCAGGTCGCCGACGCCGCGCTGCACCTGGAGCACGCGGCCGGGGCGCGGGGCGACGACGTGGCGCTCGGCTTCCAGCCGCGCGCGCAGCGCGTGCTCGGCGGCCCGCGCGTCGGCCGCCAGGTTCCTGCGGCGCTGGCGTTCCTGCTCGTGGCGCAGGCCCAGTTCCAGGCGCTCGGCGGCGATCTTCTGTGCGTCGCTGCGCGACTCGGCCAGGATCCGCTCGGCCTCGAGCAGCGTGCCCGACGCGGTGACGACGTCGCCCTCGGCCAGCAGGCCCTGCTTCACCAGGTCGCGCTTCGTCTCGACCATCGCACGCAGGTCCGCGGCGTTCTGCTCGGCACGGACGATGCGCGACTGCAGGTCCATGGCGCGCACGTCCAGCGCCTTGCCCACGGCCGTGATCGCCGCGTCCTCGATGCGGCGCATCTCGGCGTCCTGCACCTCCAGGCGCTCGATGGCGAGCTTCGCGTCCTCGACCTGGCGTTCCAGCGCGGGGTTCGCGACCACCGCGATCACCTGGCCCTGCGTGACCATGTCGCCGGTCCTGACATCCACCTGCGCCACGCGGCCGTCGATCGGCGAGTCGGCCGAGACCACCATCGAGCCCTCGATCAGGATGCCGGTGCCGCGCGCGAGGATGGGGATCGACCCGAGGAAGCCCCAGACGGCGAACGCCGCGAACACGGCGGCCGTGCCCGCCAGCACCATCCACAGGCGCGGCGACGCGATCGGCGCCACCTGGTTGAGGCTCTCGGGTGCAGCGACGGAATCGACTGCGTTCGCACGGAAGATCGGGTCTTCACCATCCATGGCTACGACCGCCGCATCCTAGCCAAGGCAGCGGGCCTCCGGAGGACGGCCCGCGCGCCGGACCCGCGGATTTCAGGCCTTCCAGCCGTAGGGCTCGTAGCGGTGCGCGAAGGTGCCGTCGGGGTTCAGGTCGAGGACGCCGAAGCCCTCGGGGACGCCCTGCAGGGTGCCCTTCCACCAGTTTCCGCTGACCGCGCCGTCGCAGATGTAGGTGACACCGTCCAGCTCGCAGCGGTCCAGCAGGTGGATGTGGCCGCTCAGGCACAGCTTGACGTTGCCGGCCTGCTTGAAGAGGTCGTGGATCAGGGTCGCGTCGGTGTGCATCTCGCCGGCGACGATGACGTTGTCCTTGCCGACGCCTTCGCGCCCGCGCGGCTTGCCGTAGGTCAGCGTGGTCAGCGACAGGATGGGGATGTGGCTGACGACCGCGACGGGCGTCGACTTCGGCGTGGCGGCCAGCAGCTTCTGCAGCCAGTCCCACTGCGCCTCGTCCAGGTAGCCCACGTAGCCGTCGCCCGCGGGCTGCACGCTGTCCAGGCAGATGAAGCGCCAGCCGCCCTGGTCGAAGGTGTGGTACGTGCGCTCCTCGCCGTAGAGGTCGCAGGCGAAGCGCTTGCCCCAGTCGGCCTCGGTGCCGTCGTAGCCGCCCTTCTTCCTGTTCCAGCCCAGGATGTCGTGGTTGCCGGTGGCGTGCTTGACGGGCGTGCCGCACTCGCGCTTCAGCGTGCCCTGGAAGCAGCCGCGCAGCGTCTCGGCGCGGTCGCGCTTCGCCTCGAAGACGTCCATCACCGCGTCGCCGCCGGTGATGATGAGGTCGGGCTTCTGCGCCTGCGCGTGCGCCAGCGCGGCGGCCATGCCGGCCTCGGCGCGGCGCTCGGGCTGCACGTGGATGTCGGTCATGTGCACCAGGCGGAACGGCTTGCCGGCGGGGACGGGCGCGGCGGCGGCCGGCGCGGCCTGGGCGGCGCCTTCGCGCGCGCG
>JBEIFT010000112.1:0-8798 GCA_040382255.1 Phycisphaeraceae bacterium | reverse complement strand
CTTCGCCGGTTCGGCCTTCGCCGGGGCGGCGGCCGCACCTGCCGGCTTCGCGGCGGCGGTGTCGATCGCGGCGATGGCGGCGCCGACCTTCTGTTCGCTGCCGGCGGCGCCCCTCACGCGAAGCGTGCCGGCCGCCGGGGCGCGGACCTCGAGGGTGGCCTTGTCGCTCTCGATGTCGACGAGCACCTCGTCGATGTCGACCCAGTCGCCGTCCTTCTTGTGCCACGCGCCAAGCGTGACCTCGGTGATCGATTCGCCAGGGCTCGGAACCACGATGTCGACCATGTCAGTCTCCGTGTGCAGGTGCGGCGCGCGTGGGGTGCGGCCGCCGGTGGGGTGGGATCAGTGCGCGGCCGCGGGCTTCTTGGTGCCGCGTGCGCCGTTGCCGGTGTCGGTCGCCCCGGCGCCCTTCGCGCCGTCGGCCTTGGTGTCCTTCGCGTCGGCCGCCGCGCCCTCCGGCGCGGGCCCGACGGCGGCGTTCAGGATCTTCGCCTGCTCCTTGCCGTGCTGCTTCAGGCTGCCCACCGCGGGGCTGGCCTGCGGCGGACGGCCGACGTACGCCAGGCGTCGGTCGAAGCGCTCGAGGAACGCCGCGAGCATCGACATCCACGCGCCCATGTTCTGCGGCTCCTCCTGGACCCACGCGACGTCGGCCTTCTTGTAGCGGGCCAGCTGCGTCGCGACCTCGTCGGCCGGGAACGGGTAGAGCTGCTCGATGCGCACGATCGCGACCTGCGCGTTGCCGTTGGCCCTGCGCTGCGCGTCCAGCTCGTGGAAGACCTTGCCGGTGCAGAACAGGAGCTTCGTGACCTTCGCGGGATCGGACTTCGCGGGATCGGGGATCACCGTCTGGAAGGCGCCGTCGACGAACTCGGCCACCGGGCTCTGCGCCGCGGGCAGGCGCAGCATGCTCTTCGGCGTCATCATCACCAGCGGCTTGCGGAAGTTGCGCTTCAGCTGGCGGCGCAGCACGTGGAAGACCTGAGCCGTGGTCGTCGGGTAGACGACCTGCAGGTTGTCCTCGGCGGCCAGCTGCAGGAAGCGCTCCATGCGCGCGCTGCTGTGCTCGGGCCCCTGGCCCTCGTAGCCGTGCGGCAGCAGGAGCGTCAGGCCGCTCGAGCGGAACCACTTCGCCTCGGCCGCCGCCATGAACTGGTCGAAGATGACCTGCGCGCCGTTGGCGAAGTCGCCGAACTGGCCTTCCCAGATCACCAGCCAGCGCGGGTCGACCAGCGAGAAGCCGTACTCGAAGCCCACGCACGCGCACTCGGTGAGCGGCGAGTTGTGGATCTCGAAGCGGCCCGTGGCGCCCTTCAGGTGCTGCAGCGGGATCCACTGCGCGCCCGTGTCCTGGTCGGTGGCCGCGGCGTGGCGGTGGCTGAAGGTGCCTCGCTTCACGTCCTGGCCGGTGATGCGCACGCTGTCGCCCTCGAGCGCCAGCGTGCCGTAGGCCAGCAGCTCGGCCGTGGCCCAGTCGATGCCGCCCGTGGACAGCTGGTTGCGCGCCGCTGCGCCCTTGGCGACGGTCTTGTGAGCGTTGAAGCCCTCGGGCAGCGTGGCGACCTGGTCGGCCACCTGCTGCAGGACCTTCAGCGGCACGCCGGTGGCGACGGGCTCGTCGGACCACTGCGAGACCAGGCCCTGCCAGGCGCCGCGGAACGGCGCGTGGCCCGGCTCGGCGGGCGCGGACTTCGCGCGCTGCTGCGCGGCGTCCAGCGACGCGAAGAGCGCCTTGGTCTCGGCGTCCACGGTGCCGGCGTCGATCGTGCCCTCGGCCAGCAGCTGCGCGGCGTAGCGCTGCACCACCGGCTGCGCGGCGCGCACGCGGCGGTACATCAGCGGCTGCGTGAAGTTCGGCTCGTCGGTCTCGTTGTGGCCGTTCTTGCGCCAGCACCACATGTCGACGAAGGAGTCCTCGCCGAACGCCGCGCGCCACTCGGCCGCCAGGCGGCCGGCGAACGCGCACGCCTCGGCGTCGCCGCCGTTCACGTGCAGGATCGGCGCCTCGGCGCTCTTGGCGATGTTGGTGCAGTAGTGGCCCGCGTACGAGTCCTTGCTGTCGGTGGTGAAGCCAACCTGGTTGTTGATGACGACGTGCACGGTGCCGCCGACGTCGTAGCCCTCGAGGCCCGTGAAGTTCAGCGTCTCGGCCACGACGCCCTGTCCGGGCAGTGCGGCGTCGCCGTGGAGGAGGAGCGGCAGCACGGCGCGCTTGCCGGCGGCCAGGCCGCCCGCGGTGCGCTCCTGCTCGGCGCGGGCACGTCCGCTGCAGACCGACGCGACGAATTCCAGGTGGCTGGGGTTCGCGCACAGCGAGACGCGCATCTCGGTGCCGGCGTCGGTGGCGTAGGCGCCGGTGAAGCCCTGGTGGTACTTCACGTCGCCGCCGCCGTGCTCGAAGTGCGCGTGCCACGCCTCGTCGAACTCGGTCAGGATCATCTCGGCCGGCTTGCCGGCCACGTTGTGCAGCACGTTCAGGCGGCCACGGTGCGCCATGCCAAGCACGCACTGCGCCGCGCCGGTGCGCGCGGCGCTGCCCAGCACGGCGTCCAGCACGACCAGCAGGGCCTCGCCGCCCTCCAGGCCGAAGCGCTTCTTGCCGATGTAGCGAGTCGCCAGGAAGTTCTCGAACCCGTCCGCCGCGATCAGCTTGCCCAGGGCGCGCGTGCGCGACGCCGCGTCGGGCAGGCGGCGAGCTGCCAGGTTCTCCAGCCGCTCCTGCAGCCACGCGCGGCGCGCGGGGCACTGGATGTGGGCGAACTCGGCGCCGATCGTGCCGCAATAGGCCGACTGCAGGAACGCGACGATCTCGCCCAGCGTGGCGGTCGGGCCGAGCGGCAGCGTCCCGGCGGCGAACGTGCGCGCCAGGTCGGCGGCCGTCAGGCCGAAGGACTCGATGGTGAGTTCCTTCGGGAGCGGCCGCGTGGTGCCCAGCGGGTCCAGGTCCGCGCCCAGGTGCCCCAGCGTGCGGTACGCCGCGACCAGCGCGTCGACCTTCGACTGCGCGGGATCCGCGCCGCCGGCTGCCGTGGGAGCGGCCGCGCCGGGCTCCGCCTCGACCGGGCGCTGGATGCCCAGGTCGAAGCCCAGGAAGAACTGGTTCCACGTCTCGCCGACGGATGCGGGGTCCGCCTTCCACGCCGCGTACAGCTGCTCGACGTACTCCGGGCTCCACGCGTTGACCGCGCGGTTCGGCGTCAGGGCATTCGCAGGCGATGGGTGACCGTGGCCCGAGGCGGGGTCCGACATGGCAGTGGCTGGCTCCTGCCTCCGGAGGGGCCGCAACAACGGCCGTCGATCCGAAAGCCCGACGATTATAGGGGATTCAGCGGTGTTCTGGCCCGCCGGAAAATAGGTTCGGGATATCCCGGACCCAATTTCCCGCCTACATCAGCGCCACCGGGTCCACGTCCACGGCCACCGCCTCGCCGGGCACCAGGGTGCCGGCGTTCCGGGCGGCGGTCAGGAACCGTTGCAGTGCCGCCGCGTTCGCCGCGACGACCTCGATCTGCACCCGCCAGCGGTCGGCGATGCGCGCGATGGGGCAGGGGTAGGGGCCCCGTACCTCGACCGACCCGTCGCCCGCCTGCGCCAGCGTGGCCAGTTCGCGGGCCAGCCCCTCCGCATCCTCGCGCGCGCGGTCCTCGGAGGCGTCGCGCACCACGATCCGCGCCATGCGCCGCCACGGCGGCAGCCCGAAGCGCCGGCGCATCTCCAGCTCCTCGGCGGCGAACGCCTCGAAGTCGTGCTTTGCCGCCAGCGCGATCGCGGGCGCGTCGGGCTGGAACGTCTGCACGATCGCACGCCCCGCGTCGGCGCCGCGCCCGCATCGGCCGCTGACCTGGCTCACCAGCTGGAACGTTCGCTCGGACGCGCGGAAGTCCGGCAGGTTGATCGCGGTGTCCGCGTTGATCACGCCGACCAGCCGGACGCCCGGGAAATCCAGGCCCTTCGCGATCATCTGCGTGCCTACCAGCATGCGCACCTCGCCGCGCCCGAACGCGCCCAGCGCGTCGTGGAAGTCGGCGGCGTCCTGCATCGTGTCCGCGTCCAGCCGCAGCAGCGTCTTGCCCGGCACCAGCTCCGGGTGCAGGCGCGCCAGCTCCTCCTCGACGCGCTGCACGCCCAGCCCGAACACCGACACGCCGCGCGCGCACTTCGGGCACGTGCGCGGCAGCCGCTGCTCGCTGCCGCAGTGGTGGCAGCGCACGAACTGGCCCGGCGGCAGGCCGTCGGCGCCGCCGCTGCGGTGGCAGATCATGCCCGCGTCGCAGTGGTCGCAGCGCATCATCCATCCGCACTTCTGGTCCGCGCACGCGATGTAGTTGGCGTACCCGCGCCGGTTCAGGAGCAGCAGCACCTGCCCGCCGGCCTTCAGCGTCGCGTCCACCGCGCCCTCGAGCGTCGGCCCGAGCAGGTGCACCCGCCGATCGGGAAATCGCCTTCTTTCCTCGGCAAAATCGACGACGTCGACCTTCGGCAGCCGCAGCCCCGGCGCGCGCTCGCGCAGCACGTGCAGCGTCGCGGTCTTCCGTTCCGTCGCGTTGAACCACGACTCCAGGCTGGGTGTCGCGCTGCCCAGGACGATCGGGCACGCCGCACGCTGCGCGCGGCGGATCGCGACGTCGCGCCCGTGGTAGCGCGGCATCTGGTCCTGCTTGTAGCTGGTGTCGTGCTCCTCGTCGACCACGACGAGCCCCAGCTGGCCGTCCGGGATCGGCGCGAACGCCGCGCTGCGCGCGCCCATCACGATGCGCACCTTGCCGTCCGCCACCAGGTTCCACTGCTGGTTGCGCTGCGCCGCGGTGAGCCCGCTGTGCAGGATCGCCACGCGCTCCTTGGGGAAGCGCGCCAGCAGCCGCCCGCCGGTCTGCGGCGTGAGCGCGATCTCGGGCACCAGGAACAGCGCGACCTTGCCCGCGGCGAGCGTCCGCTCGATCAGCCGCAGGTAGACCTCGGTCTTGCCCGCGCCGGTGACGCCGAACAGCAGGTGCTGGCTGAATCCCGTGCCGATCGTGCCGCCGATCGCGTCGACCACCGTGCGCTGCGCCGCGGTCAGCTCCGGCACCGTGCCCGCAAGCGTGCGGTCGTGGCGCCATTCGGCCTCGATGCTGCTGCGGCGCTCGCTGGCAAGCACGCCGGCGTGCACCAATCGCTTGATCGGCTCGCCCGTTCCCAGCCCGGCCGCGGCCTGCAGGTCGCGCGCGTCCATCGGCCGTGCGTCCGCGGGCGCCGCGCGCAGCAGGTCGACCACCTTGCGCTGCTGCGGCGTGCGGCGCTTCATCGCGGCCAGGCGCCCGTCGGCGTCCGGCGCCAGGTCCACGAACGTGCGCGTCACCGTGCCCACGGCCTTCTTCACCGCGCTCGGCGTCATCGCGGCCAGCGTCATGCCCACCGGCGAGACGTAGTACGAGCTGATCCACTGCGCCAGCTCCACCAGCTCGGCGGGCATCGGCGGCGCGCCGGTCGCGCGCGCACTGACGAACTTGAGCTTCGCGCGCGGGATGTCGGGCCGCGCATCGGCGGGCAGCACGCGCACCACCATGCCGTCCACCTGCGAATCGCCGCGCCCCAGCGGCACGCGCACGCGCTCGCCTGCGCGCACGTCGGCCAGCGCCGGCGGCAGGGCGTAGGTCAGGCCATCGGGATAGGCATCGACCGACCGCTCGACCGCCACCTGCGCAAGCGCCGCGACGGCGGGGTCCCCTGACGCGAACAGGCTCATCGCCGTCCGCTCAGACGGCCGCGAGGGCGCGCTGCGCGGCCTCCATCTCGGCGGCGCCGATCGGGCGCTTCGTCTGCATCATCGTGACGAAGCAGTCGAAGAGGTATGCCGAGTCGTGCGGGCCGGGGCTGGCCTCGGGGTGGTACTGAACGGAGAAGATCGGCTTCGTGGTGTGGCGGAAGCCGGCCAGCGTGCCGTCGTTCAGGTGCACGTGCGTGGGCTCGCCGCCGACGGCGCGCAGCGACGCCTCGTCCACGCAGAAGCCATGGTTCTGGCTGGTGATCTCGACGCGCCCGGTCAGCAGGTTGCGCACGGGCTGGTTGGCGCCGCGGTGGCCGAACTTCAGCTTCCACGTCGTGGCGCCCAGCGCCAGCGCCAGCAGCTGGTGGCCCAGGCAGATGCCGAAGGTGGGCACCTCGCCGGCGATCTCGCGCAGCGTGGCGATCGTGCGCTCGACCACCGCCGGGTCGCCGGGGCCGTTCGAGATGAAGAGGCCGTCCGGCTTGCGCGCGCGGATCTCGGCCGCGGTCAGGTCGTGGGGCACGATCTCGACGTCGCAGCCGCGCTCGGTCAGGTTGCGGTAGATGTTGAACTTCGCGCCGCAGTCCAGCGCCACCACCTTGAACGTGCGCCCGGCGTGCGGCTGCGCGCGCAGGGTCCACTCGCCCAGGCCTTCCTTCCAGCGGCTTCCGGCGGTCGGGCTGACGCACCCCGCCAGGTTCTGGCCCGCCATCGATGGCAGGGCCTTGGCCATCGCCACCAGCTCGTCGTCGGTCTTCGACGTGCCCGCAAACAGGATGCCCTTCAACGCGCCCTGCACGCGGAGCTTGCGCACCAGCGCCCGGGTGTCGATCCCGCTGATGCCCATGACGCCGGCCTTCGCCAGCCAGGCCGGCAGGCTGCTGGTGGCGCGGTGGTTGCTCGGCTCCTCGACCAGCTCGCGGACCACGAAGCCGCGGACCGCGACCTTCGCGCTCTCCACGTCCTCCTCGGCGATGCCGTAGTTCCCCATCTCCGGGGCGGTCATCGTCAGGATCTGGCCGGTGTACGAAAGGTCCGTCAGGGCCTCCTGGTAGCCGGTCATCGCGGTGTTGAAGACCACCTCGCCGCCGGAGGTCATCCCATCCGAACAGGCGCCGAACGCCTGTCCGTGGAAGACCGTGCCGTCTTCGAGTGCGAGTCGGCCGAGCGGCGAGTCCTTCGCTTGGTGCATCGGGGGCACGATTCTAGCGCAGCCGGGCGTTCCGGCCGAGCGGACAGGTTGTCCACCCCGGCCGCCCGGCCCCCCGGTGGCCGAATTGCGCCCCAGCCGGGATGGGGGTACCTTTCCGCCCTCCTGCGTCGGTTCCCGGCCCCGCCCCCGGGCGGACCGAAATCCCGAAGCAGGGGATCCTTCGGACCCTCACGTCCGAAAGACTCGGTTGACCCCTCCGCCGCGCGGCGGCGGCCATGTTGTGGACCACGTCAAGTGGACCTCTGGAGCAGTCATGCTTGCTGATCTGAAGACCTGCGTCTCGCGTCGACTGAACCTCTCCTTCACGACCGCCCGTACGGCGCTTGCGCTCGCGGTGTTCGCCGCTGCGTTCGCCGCCCCGGCGGTGCGCGCGCAGTCCGAGCCCGCGCCGGACGCGTCGAAGCAGGCCGAGCCCGCCCCGGCTGCCGAACCGGCGCCCGCCAAGTCGGCCGCTCCTTCCCAGGACACCCCGAAGATCGACCCCGAGCAGGTCCGCAAGGCCGCCCAGGACGCGATGAAGAAGGGCCAGTGGCAGGCCGCCATGACCGCGTGGGCCCAGGTGCTCTCGTCCCTCCCGGGCGACGAGGAAGCCACCCGTGAGCGCGCCCGCGCCCAGGCCATGCTCGAGGGCGGCTCCGTGATCGACACCGTGGTCGGCGACCGCGAGGTCCGCCGCCAGCAGGCGATCGCCGAGTTCGACGCCTCCATCAAGCGCGCCGAGGATTTCCTGGCCCGCCAGGACTACGACAACGCCTCGCTCGCCGCCCAGACCGCGCGCGTCCGCCTGGACGTGGCCCGCGGCGTGCTCCCCCCGGCCGACCTGGAGCGCATGTCCGGCCAGGCCGAGCAGCTGATCGGCAAGATCAAGGACGACGCCCGCGAGCACAAGCTCGAGACCGAGCAGAAGTCGAAGGCCTCGCTCGGCGCAGCCAGCGATGCCAGCCGTCGTTCCGAGGCTGAGAACCGCGCCAACAAGGTCGCTTCGATCCTGGTCGAAGTGCGCAAGCTGCAGGCCCGCCAGCAGTACGAGGCCGCCCTCCAGGCGCTCGGCGCCGCGGTCGAGATCGACCCGCTGAATCCCTCGGTGCTTGCCCTCCGCGACGCCCTGCAGACGACGATCCGCTATGTGCACTTCTCCGAGACGCAGAAGCGCCGCTCGTACGGCTACTCGCGCCTGACGGACGAGTCGCTCGAGGCGACCGTCCCTCCGCACGTCAACGTCAACGGCCCCGGCCTCCGCTCGACCAACGCGCTGCTCAGCTACCCCGAGGACTGGGAGTCGCTGACCTACCGCCGCGACGGCCGCGACCCGAACGCGCCGGGCTTCCATGACAGCGAGGAGAACCTTGCTGCGTGGCGCGTGCTCAACGAGCAGATGCAGGTCCCCGAGCTCTCGAACGTCGAATTCGAGGCCGCGATCAAGGTGGCGCTGGACGGCACGACGGACGGCGCGTCCGGCGGCTCCTCGCCGCGCCTGGCGTACTGGATCGACTGGGCCGGCCTCAAGGAGGTCGGCCTGGAGCGCACCGACAGCAGCGGCAAGGACCAGAAGCTCCTGGTCTCGGTCGAGATGCAGAACAAGATGCGCCGCGAGGCCCTCCTGCGCTCGATCCTGAACAAGGTCCACCCCGAGTCGGGCGACACGCTTCCCCCGGACACCCTGGCGTTCGACGTCCACGACGGCAGCGTCGTCATCACCAGCCTGAAGCGCATGAAGCAGAAGAAGATCATGGTCGTCTACGACGTCCGTGACCTGCTCTTCCGCGCACCGGACTTCACCAACGCGCCCGAGTTCAACCTCAACCAGTCCATCTCGCAGGGCGGCGGCGGCGGCGGCGG
>JBEIFT010000111.1:0-8842 GCA_040382255.1 Phycisphaeraceae bacterium | reverse complement strand
GGGACGGTGGCGCCGGCCCGTGGCCCTGACCGCGGGGCTGGCGCTCGCGGTCGCGGTGACGGTCGTCGCGTCGAACCGCACGGCCAACGGGCGCGCCGCGTTCATGGGCAGGGACGTGCCGAAGAACGCAGGCGTCGACCCCGCGTTCGCCGCGGCCGGCACGCGCATGGCCGCCTGGCGTGGGTCGCTGGAGATGTGGCGCGAGCACCCCGTGCTCGGCGTCGGCTGCAATTCGTGGGAGTACGAGTGGAAGCCGCGCATCGCGGCCGACCCCGACCGCTACGGCGTGCCGGCCGAGCGGTCCAGGCTGGCGTCGATGCTCCCGGGCGCGCACAACTCGTTCCTGCAGGAGCTGTCCGAGCGCGGGGCCGTCGGCCTGGCGCTGCTGCTGGCCGCGCTCGCGGCGATCACCGCCGCCACCTGGCGCCGCCGCGGGGAGTGGGACGCCGCCGCATGCGCGGCGATCCTGGCGGTGTGGATCTTCACCTCGCTGGCGCAGTCGCAGACGATCCAGGGCATCCCGATGATGATGCTCGGCGTGGTCGTGGCCCGCGCGTGCGTGCCGGTCAGGCCCGCGCCACCCGCTGCGCGTCCAGGCCCTCGCGCTCCAGCCAACGGCTGACCACGCACGCGGCCCACGTCCGCGCGGCGGCGGACTCGTCGCCGGCCTGGCAGCGTTCCCATGCACGCCGCAGCGGCACGGGGTCCAGGATGCCCTGGGCGTTCAGCCGCCGCGGCGCCAGCGCGTCCTCGCACCAGTCGCGCAGCGGGCCACAGAGCCACGTGCGCAGCGGTACGCCGAAGCCGGCCTTCGGGCGCGCCAGGATTCCGCGCGCCTGCGGCGGCAGGTGCAGGGCCAGCACGTCGCGCAGCAGCACCTTGCCGACGGTGCCGTCGGTGCGCCACGCCGGCGGGATGCGCCACGAGAGCTCGAAGATGCGCTGGTCCAGCAGCGGCTCGCGTCCCTCGAGCCCGCACTCCATCGTGCAGCGGTCGAGCTTCGTGAGGATGTCGTCCGGCAGGTACATCGTCTGGTCGCGCAGCAGCAGTTCGTCGAAGAACCGCTGCTCGTCGCCGGAGAGCTCGCCCTCGATGGCACGCAGCTCGTGCGCGACCGCCGAGCGCCAGGAATCGCCCGGCAGCTGCGAGATGAGCGACGACGGATCCTGCCACACCGCGAAGAACGCGCGCCACAGGCCGTCGTTGTCCTCGGCGCGCAGCAGGCCCGCGGCCTTGTGCATGAGCCGCCCGCGCTGCGTGCGGCGCAGCGCCGCGGGCAGGAACGGCTCGAGCGGCCGCAGCCCGCGGTCCCACGCATCCCCGGAGACGGACTCGATCGCATCGGCCATGCGCCGGCGCACCGCCATCGGCACGCGTGCGCTCCACGTGGCCAGGCGGTACCCGCGCAGGTGCCGCTCGTAGCCGCCGAAGAACTCGTCGCCGCCGTCCCCCGAGAGCACCACGCCGACCATGCCGCGCGCCAGGCGCGAGACCGCCAGGGTCGGCACCGCGCTGGCGTCGGCGAAGGGCTGGTCGAAGCAGCCGATCGCGTCCTCGACCAGCGACACCAGGTCGGCGTCGCGGACCACCACCTCGTGGTGCTCGGTGCCCAGGGCATCGGCCACCGCGCGTGCGTACGCGCGCTCGTCGTACTCGGGGTGCTCGAACCCGGCCGTGAACGTGCGCAGGCCGGTCACGCCCGCGTGCTGCATCGCCGCCACCACCAGCGTGCTGTCGATGCCGCCGGAGAGGAACGCGCCGACCGGCACGTCGCTCGCCAGCCGCCGGCGCACCGCACTGGTGACCAGCCCGTCCAGCGCGCGCACCAGTTCATCGCGCGACCCCGTGTAGGGCCGCGTGCGCGCGGCGGCCGCGGCGGCGCGCACGGAATGCCAGCGCACGTGCTCGATGCGGCCGGTGTCCAGGTCCATGCGCAGCGCGTGGCCGGGCTGCAGCGCGTGCACGCCCTCGTAGATCGTGCGTGCGCCCGGGATCGCCAGGCTGCCCAGCGCCGACGCGATCCCGAACGGGCTGACGCGGTTGCGGAAGCACGGCAGCGCCGCGATCGCGCGGATCTCGCTGCCGAAACCGAACACGGGCACGCCCCGGCCGTCGTCGGCCCAGCCCCACACGCAGGGCTTCACGCCGAACCGGTCGCGCGCCAGCCACAGCACACGGTCGTGGATGTCCAGCGCGGCGAACGCGAACATGCCGTCCAGCAGCGGAAGCCCGGCCTCGGCGCCGTGCGCGTCCAGCACGGCCGCCAGCACGGCGGTGTCGCCGGGCGACGGACCGATCGCGGTGCCGCCCAGCTCCAGCTGCTGCCGCAGCTCGCGGAAGTTCCACAGCTCGCCGTTGTAGGCCACGACCCAGCGCCCCGCCGGCGAGCGCATCGGCTGCGCGGCGGCCGGCGAGCGGTCCAGGATCGCCAGGCGGCGATGCACGATGCCGACGCCGACGCGCGGCTCGATGAACGTGCCCTCGCCGTCGGGACCGCGGTGCGCGATCGCGCCGGCCATCGCGGCCAGGACCTCGTCGGGGCGCTGCATGCGCCCGGAACGATCGACGAATCCCGCGAATCCGCACATGGCAGGATCGTACGCGGGCACGCGCCCTATCCTCCGGCCCATGCCTGCAGGAAACGACCACGCGGCCGAGGGACACGTCCTCGACCGCCCGCACCGGCGGATGTACCGGCGCATCGGCAGCGTCGCCGGCCTGGTGCTGGTGGCGGCCGGCATCGTGTCGGTGCTGCGGGACGGCGCGGTCGCGGACTCGCTGGCGCGCGCCGTGCGCAGCCCGGACCTCGGTGCGCTGGGCCTGCTGGTCGCGTCCGTCGTCGCGACCCAGCTGCTCTCGTCGGCCGTGCTGTGGGTGCTGACGCGCCGCGCCGGCCGCGTGGGCGTGGTGGAGATGAACGCCCTGGTCGCCGCCAGCACGCTGGGGAACTACGTGCCGATGCAGGCCGGGAGCATCGGCCGCGTCGCGTACCACAAGGCGGTCAACGGCATCCCCGTGCGGGAGAGCCTGGTGGTGATCGTGCAGGCGACCGTGCTGACCTTCGTCGTGGTCTGCGTCATGGGCGCGGCCGCGCTGGGCGCCAAGGCGGCCGGCGTGGCGTGGTGGTCGGTGGCCTTCGTGCCCGCGCTCTGGCTGCCGCTGGCGGTGCAGCCCCCGCTGCGCGCGTTCGCGCTGGCGGCGGCGTTCCGCAGCGTCGAGGTGCTGGCGTGGACCCTGCACGCATGGGCCGCGTTCCGGCTCAGCGGCTGGCCGGTCGGGCCCGAGACCGCGCTCGGCGCGTCGCTGGTGGCGTGCGCCGCGAACCTGGTGCCGTTCGTCGGCAACGGGCTGGGCGTGCGTGAGTGGGCGGTCGCCGCCGCGGCCCCGATGCTGGGCGGCTACGAGCGCGACGCGGGCCTGGCCGCGGAACTGGTCGGGCGGGCGGTCGACGTGGCGGTGGCTGTCCCGCTGGGGCTCCTGGCCGCGGCCTGGCTGGTGCGCCGCGTGTCGGCGGTCACGCGCGCTCAGGCCACCGGCTGACGGCGATCGTCCGGGAGGCGGCGCGGTCCGTCGCGGCGATCGCTGATACGTGCCGCAACGGGATCGGATGCTTCGCCGCGGATCTCGGCGAGCAGCTCGGGGTCGATCTGCCCGTAGCGCATCACGCGGCGACGGTCGTCGAGCGCACCCACGACCGCCACCGCCGCCATCGAGACGGCCCACAGTCCGAACCCCGCAAGCGCGACCGAGCGTGCAGACACCGCGGCCGTCACGCGCACCGCGGGCGACAGGTCCACCCGGTACATCGTCGAGTCGGAGTTCAGGTTGCGGGCCGCGAGCACGCGCATGATCTCGTGCGCGCGGTCGGCGAAGCCGGCGACCATCTCGGTCACGTCCTTGAGCCGCGCGGGCGCGGGCTGCGCAGGCGACGCGGAACGCTGCTCGGCGGCCTGGTCGAGCCAGCGCTCGAACTCCAGCCGCGCCTGTTCGGAGGCCACCGTCAGCTCGGCATCGACCTGGCGTTCCATGAACTTGCGCCGGTACTCGATGTCGCGGCTGTTCACGGCCTGCTCGATCACGCGGTCGATGAAGGTGCCGTCGACGTTCGCGGTCAGGCCCGATGCCCGGGCGTCGTCGGGCGCACGCGAGCCGCCGGTCGCGATCGCCCGCGTCTGGTCGGCGTACGCGGCGAACGCCTCACGCAGGACGCGCGCGCGCTCCTTGGCCGAGTCGAGCTCCGTCTCCAGCAGCTTGCGGCGCGTCGTGCGCAGCGCCTCGTAGCCGACAGGGTCCGCGCCCCGTGCGCCCGCCAGGGCGTCGACATAGGCCGGGGTGACCAGGTTCCGCCGGGCCGCCGAGACCTCCTGCGAAATGTCGACCAGCGATGCGCCGCGGGCATCGCGCGCCTGGTCGGATCCCTGCAGCTTGCTCATGCCGCGGATCGCCACGGTCAGCGAGTCGACGAAGTCCTTCATTCGCTCGGTGTGCAGCACGGCCCGCGCGGCGCCGCCCTCGGCAAGCGACTTCGCCGACTCACGGAGCTCGCGGCCCAGCGGCAGCGGGAAGTCGTAGCTGCGTGCTCCGGCCGCGTCGGACGCGCGCGCCCATTCGGCCGGGACGGCCAGCAGCAGCTGGCACATCTGCGCGTCGGAAAGCCGTCCCGCCGTGCCGTCCAGCGTGATGGTCAGCGTCGAGCCCGCGATCGCCTTCAGCTTCGACGCGAACTCGGCCTCCAGCGTGCTGCGCTCCGCGGCGGTCAACCGCGCGTTTCCCAGCCGCTGCATGTAGTCGCTGCGGAGCAGCTCGACCTGCGTCCCGCCATCCTCGATCGTCAGGCTCCGGCACAGGTCCGCCAGGGCGACGGCGCCCTGCAGGCCCTGGGCCTCCCACACGGGACCGACCACCGACTGGGCCACGATGTCGTTCGGGCTGAACGCGGTCCCATTGGGGTACGAGCGCTCCTTCGCGCCGGGGAACGTGGGGACGATGTCGATCGACGCGGCGCGTGCCGCCGGGGGGACCAGCTGCGACACAGCGATGCCGGCGACGGTGAGCAAGGCACATGCCGCGGTCGCCACCACGAACCCCCGCCGATGCCGCCGAAGGAAGCCCACCGGGTCGGCGGTCCCGTCCCGTGGATCGGGGCGGATTTCCGCGGCGGGGCGCATCGGATCGAATCCCATCGCAGGAGTCTAACCCCGGATGCTCTCGGCACCGAACCATCCGTGTTCAGGACCCGTCTAGACTCCGACCACCGATGCCACTCCGCCGCGAACGTGCCTTCCGCCGACCGATGCTCCGCGGCTGCCTCACGCTCGCGCTGCTGGCGATCCCGGCGAGTGCTTCGGGGCAGGCGCCGGTTCCTGAAAGACCCCCTGCGCAGGCCACCCCCGCCGCTCCGGCGGCACCAGCCCCCCGCACCGCCGAGGAGCTGCTCTCCGAGGCCTGGCTTGCCGACGCGTTCTCGATCGCCCGCGACCAGGACGTCAACGCGGCGGGCTACGAGGCCGTGCTCGACATCGCGCTGCGCTGCGCCGCGCTGACGCCCGACCGCCGCTCGGCCTGGGAGGCCGTGCTGCTGTTCGCCGATAAGTGCGAGTCCGGCAATCCGGACGCCGCCGTCGCCGCGCGGCGGAACGCGCTGGCGCAGCTGGCGCGCCTGGACCCCGCCGACGACGTGATCCGGCTCTCGCGCATCGCCGACGCGATCGACGCGCACCCGACGGCCGAGGCGCGCGTGCGTGCGTACGAGCGCGCGCTGGATCCCCAGCACCGCGAGAAGGTCGGCGGCCCGGTCGCCGCGCGCCTGGCCTACCAGCTGGCGTCGCTCGAGAGCCGAATCGGCAACACCGAGCTCTTCTCGCGCTGGCTCTCCGAGAGCGTCAAGGCGGACCCGTCGTACCCGCTGGCCGCGCAGGCCGCCGCCGGCTTCTTCCGCATGCGCGTCAACGATCCGTCGGCGGACGTCGAGCTGCTGGCGATGGCCGCCGAGGCCAACCCGCGCGACCTGTCGACGTGGAGCGCGCTGCTCACCGTCATGCTGGACGGCGGCGCGTTCGAAGGTGCCGAGCGCGTCGCGCGCATGGCCAGCGCGGTGGCCCAGGCCGACATGAAGGGCGACGCCGTCTACGCGCTGACCGGCGACCTGGCGATGGCGCTGTGGGGCGGCGGGCGCCGCGACGACGCGGTCCACGAGATCGAGCTTCGCCTCTCCAAGCTCACGGACCAGTACCGCGCGGCCGTCGCGGCGATGGACCCGACGATCCCGCTGGCGCGCCTGAACAAGGAGTACCCGCCGGTCCCCGCCAGCCTCTCGATCGCGCTGCTCTCGCTGCAGCGCGGGCGCGTGCCGGCGGCGGCGTACGACGCGCTGGTGACGCGCGCGCTGCAGGGCAGCGACGCCGAGATCCTGCGCGCGAAGAACAACAAGCTTGGCGACGAGCGGATCGCGGAGCTGCAGGTCGAGAAGGCCACGCTGATCCTGCTGTTCGCCACGGACATGACCGAGGTGCCCGGCCTGCTCGACGCCGCTGCGCAGGCGGGCGTGCTGGGGGGGCAGGGCCGCGCGCGCTACGACGCGATGCTCGCCGAGCGCTCCGGCCGCCACGAGGAGGCCCTGCGCACGCTCGAGCCGATGCGCGAGACCGACACGCTGGCGCGCTTCGGCTACGCGATGGCGCTGCTGGACGCCAAGCGCCCGCAGGAGGCCGCGGTCGAGTTCCGCACCATCGCCGCGGCGCACGTCGGCAAGTCGATCGGCCTGCTGGCGCTGGACCGGCTGGCCGAGACGCTCGGCCAGAAGGCCGTGCTCACGTCGCAGATCTCGCCCGAGATCGCCGCACGCGCCAAGGAGCTCGAGCGCGTCCTGGGCGAGCAGCTGCCCCGGACGGTCGACGACATCGTCGAGCACCCGCTGCGCGCGCTCGTCTTCCGGGCGGAACCGAGCGCGACGTCGATCGGCGCGTACGAGCCGCTCTCGTTCCGCATCTCGCTGCGCAACGCCAGCCGCCTGCCCATGGCGATCGGCCCGGACTGCCCGATCGGGTCGCGCGTCGTCATGCGCGCCTCCGCGCCGCGCGCCGGGCAGATCGAGTCGATGGTCATCCCGCCGCAGCCGCTCTCGATCGACCGCCGGCTGCGCCTGGCACCCGGCGAGGAGATGACGCTCACCATCGACGCCGCGATCACCGACCTCGGCCGGCTGCTCGCGATCGACGCCGCGCACACCCACCTGGTCACCGCGCAGTTCGTCACCAACCCGATCGAGACGCCGATCGGCCAGGTGCCCGGCTTCCTGGGCGGCGTGACCGAGGTGCCGCCGGTGCAGGTTCAGGCCCCCGCCGCCACGCCGGAGTGGTTCGCGAAGGCACGCGCCACCATCAAGGATCCCGCGGCCCCCGACCGCGCACTGATGCTGGCGCTGGTCTGCGGCCTGGTCGCGGTGCCCGCCGAAGTGCCCGCGGCGCTCCGCCCCGAGCTGCCCGCCATCTGGGACGAGGCGGCCACGGCGTGGAAGACGCTGCCGCCCGCCGCACAGGCGTGGATCGTCTCGACGCTCCCGAGGGAGACGCCCGCGATGGCGCCGCTCCTGGACGCGATCCGCGCGAGCACCGACCCCGACGTCCTGACCAGCTGGCTGATCGGGCGCGTCACCGACCCCATCGACCCGATGCTCGACGTCGCGCGCCGCACGAACGACCCGCGGCTCGTCCGGCTGGCGACCGGCTGCGGATGGCTCGCCGACCGCCGGAACAAGCGTGCGATCGAGGCGATGGGCGCGTCGACCGATGCGAAGGGCACGAAGCCCGCCGACGGGAGCCAGGGACCGTGACGTCGTTCGTCCTCCGGCGCCTGCTGCAGCTCCCGCTCATCCTGCTCGCGATCTACACCATCACCTTCGCGCTGGCGTGGATGGTGCCCGGCAACCCGATGGACCGCCCCGAGGGCCGGCAGCCGCCGCCCGAGGTGCAGGCCGCGATGCGGCGCCAGTACCACCTGGACGACCCCACGGCGTTCTACGTCGAGTACCTGGGCAAGGCGACGGGCGTGTCGTGGGTGATGGGCCGCGCCGACCGCCCGTTCGACCTGGGGCCCAGCCTGCGCCACACCGACTGGACGGTCAACGAGATCCTGGCCGACGGCGTGCCGGTCTCGATGACGGTCGGGCTGGCCGCGATGGTGCTCGCGCTCGGGATCGGCGTCGCCGCCGGGCTGGCCGGTGCGCTGCGCCAGGGCGGATGGGTCGACGGCGCGACGCAGCTGGTCGCGGTGATCGGGATCAGCGTGCCAAGCTTCGTGACGGCCGCGGTGCTGCTGATCGTCTTCGCCGCCAAGCTGCGTCTGGTGCCGGTGGGCGGGTGGACCGGCGTGCGCAGCCTGTTCCTGCCGGCGCTCGCGCTCAGCCTGCCGTTCGCGGCGTACATCGCACGCCTGCTGCGCGCGGCGATGATCGAGCAGATGTCCTCCGACCACCTGCGCACCGCGCGTGCCAAGGGCCTGGGCCGCACGCAGGCCGCGCTGCGGCACGCGCTGAAGAACGCGTTCCTCCCGGTCCTCAGCTACCTGGGCCCCGCCACCGCGGCGGCGGTCACGGGATCGTTCGTCGTCGAGAAGGTCTTCGCGGTGCCCGGCATCGGCCAGCACTTCGTCGATGCGGTCCTGGCCAAGGACATCACGCTGGTCATGGGCGTGGTGCTGGTGTTCAGCACCACGCTCGTGCTGCTGAACCTGGCGGTCGACGTGCTGTACGCGTGGGTCGACCCACGCATCAGCCTCACGGCGCGGGGCTGACCGCGGCCGGCGCGTCCGCGCGGTGCAGGTCGGCGTACTGCTGCTCCAGGCG
>JBEIFT010000110.1:0-8892 GCA_040382255.1 Phycisphaeraceae bacterium | reverse complement strand
TACGGCACCGGCATCTTCGGCAAGTGGCACCTGGGCGATGCGCCGCGCTTCAACCCGCTGCGCCACGGATTCGACGAATGGCTCGGCATGCCGTACTCGAACGACATGTGGCCGCTGCGGCAGAAGGCGTCGCCGCGCCTGCCGCTGATGGACGGCGAACGCGTGCTGCGGTACGTGGACAGCGTCGAGGACCAGGCGCCCGTCACGCGCCTGCTGACGGAGCGTGCCACCGCGTTCATCCGCGGCCGCGCGGCCGAGCGCCGGCCGTTCTTCTGCTACCTGGCGCATCACCAGCCGCACGCGCCCATCGCCGCGGGCGAAGGCTTCCGCCCCGCAGACCGCGCGCAGCTCTACGCCGGCGTGATGCGCGAACTGGACTGGTCCGTCGGCGAGGTCCTGCGCGCGCTCGACGAGACCGGCACCGCGAAGGACACGATCGTCCTCTTCACCAGCGACAACGGTCCGTGGCTGGCGTTCGGCGCCGACGCGGGCAGCGCGGGCGGGCTGCGCGAGGGCAAGGGCACGACCTTCGAGGGCGGCGTGCGCGAGCCGTGCATCCTGCGATGGCCCGGCCACGTGCCCGCCGGCGCACGCAGCGCGGTGCCGTGGATGGCGATCGACCTGCTGCCGACGATGGCCGCGATCGTCGGTGCGCCGGCGCCGGCCGCGGACCGCCCGATCGACGGCACCGACGCGCGTACGGTGTGGACGTGCGCCGCGGACGCGAATCCCACGCACGAATCGTTCCTCTTCTACTACGACGGCAACGCGCTCGAGGCCGTCCGCATGGGCCGCTGGAAGCTGGTGCTGCCGCACGAATCGCGCACGCTGGCGGGCCGCGCGCCGGGCGCGCCCGGCACCGAGATCCCGTACGTGAACCGTGCGGTTCCGCTGGCGCTCTACGACCTGGTGGCCGACCCCGCCGAGACGACCGACGTCAGCGCCGCGCACCCCGACGTCGTCGCGGCCGCGATGCGCCACGTCGAGGCGGCGCGTGCGGACCTGGGGGATGGGCTCACGAAGCGCGAGGGGGCAGGGCGGCGCGCGCCGGGGCGGATCGACGCCGCCGCCGTGCCCGCCCCCGTCACTTCGCCGTCTTCGCCGGCGCCTTCGCGTCCGCCGGCAGGAACGTGAACATCGGCGCGGGCTTGAAGTCGTCCGCCGCGTTGCCTTCGTAGGTCTGGCCACCGGCCAGCTGCAGCTTCATCACGGGCGCGCCCGGCTTCAGGTCCAGGTCCTCCAGCGGGATCCAGAACGCGCTGGGCGACGCGACCGCGTCGAACAGCATCACGCGGTGCTTGTTGTCGCTGATCGTGCGCCAGATGGTGGACGAGATGTTCGGCTGGTTCGGCGTGGTGATGCCCAGCGGCACGCCCACGCTGCGCATGACGCTCAGCACCGACGCCATCGCCTGGCGGTAGAAGGTCTGGCCCGGCACGCCGCCGATGTAGTCGGGGTCCGCCTGCCGCGGGATCGCGTTCAGGAAGAACGCCGCGCGTGCGAAGCGGTCCGCCGCGCGGTTGGTGCCGGGCAGGAACTGCAGGCCGCCGACGCCCTGCCAGTACTTCTCGATCGCCAGCTGCTGGTCGTAGCTCGGCGAGTTGGTCATCACCACGTACTGCTTGCCGTGGTGGATCACCAGCTTGCCGCCGATGTATTCGAAGATCGCGGAGTCGCCCGTGTCGTCGGAGAGCGCCATGTGCAGCTGCGCGCCGCGGCCGTTCGGCAGGATCGGGGCGACGATGCGGAAGGGCTCCGCGCGCAGCGCCTCGACGGCCTCGGCCACCGTGGCGAAGCTGTCCAGCGCGTACTGGCCCCACGCCGCGATGCTGAGGACGGGCTTCGTCCCGTCGGGCGTGCCGTAGTCGCTCTCGGCCAGGTAGAGCATGTTGGCCACCAGGCCCTTCTCGTTCATGCCCTCGGCGGTGCCGATGTCGTAGCCGGTGACGACCACGCTGCCGTACTTCGAGGTCCACTTCAGCGTGTTCGCGCCGCCCGCGCCGTCGCGCGCCATGCCGGCGGGCAGCGCCCACATGTTCGACCGCATGTCCTCGGCCCAGTCCATGCTGCGGCCGGTGATCACGGTGCCGTCGGGGGCGACGTAGAGGACGCGGGTGCACGCGTCGGCCGGGCGCGCGAGCAGCGCGGCGGAAAGCGTGGCGGCGGCGAAGGCGATGGCGGCGGTGCGCACGGCGGAGAGCTTCATGGGGCGGAATGTACGGACCCGGCTACGCTGCGTCCATGAGCTTCGCTCGTGCGCCGTGGATCCTGGTCCTGCTCGCCTTCCTGGGCGCGGCGCCGGTCGATCCGCCGGCCGCCGCACCGCCGGCGCCCGCGCCGGCGTCACCGGTGCCCGACGCCCCGGACGCGAAGCCTTCGGCCGGCACGCCCACCGCGCCGCGCGTCGTGCGCGTCCGCGAGGTGCTGAAGCCCCGCTGGTCCGAATGGTTCGGGCCGAAGGAACGCATCACCGTCACCGACCTCGACGACCGCGCCGCGGACCCGAAGCTCGCCGGCGACGATGCCGCGGCCGTGGCCGCGCTGGTGCAGGAGATCAACCGGCTCCGCAACAAGGAGTCGGTCGACGGCCTGGATCGCGCGAAGCTGTTCCCGGCGGAAGGCGATGGCGACGCGGCCACGTGGCGGCGCCTGGAGATCAATTTCCGGCTGGCGCAGGCGAAGGTGAAGGCGATCCCCGCGGAGCTCTGGACGAACGACGGCCCCAGCTTCGCGGCGGTGCGGCAGGCGCGCGAGGGCGATTGCTGGCTGCTGGCCACCACCGGCTGGATGGTGAAGAACCGCCCCGACGCGGTGCGGCGCGCGATCGAGCCCGCCGGCGAGGGCCGCTGGCGCGTGCGGTTCGCCGACGGCGACGTCGTCGAGGTCTCGACCCCGACCCCCACCGAGATGATCACGGTGAACTCGATCGCGACGCTCCGCGACGGCCTGTGGCTCCCCGTCGTCAAGGAAGCGATGGGCGAGCTGATCGGCGAGTCGAACGCGAAGAAGGGCGAGATCGAGGCCGAGAGCCTGCGCATCAACGGCGGCAGCGGCGCGCGCATGTTCCAGCGCTGGACCGGCCACAAGGTCCGCACCATCCGGCTGGAGGGCAAGACGCCCGTCGACGAGGTGCGCAAGGCCCTCGTGGACGGCGTGGCGCGCAAGGCCGCCATGGGCGCCGGCACGCCGAAGGAGCCGAAGGGCAGGATCCCGCCCAACCACGCGTTCGCGATCTTCGGCTTCGACGCCGCGCGCGACGTGGTGGTGACCTGGAACCCGTGGGCCAACGACGCCAAGCCGAAGGGCGAGCCCGGCCGCGAGAACGGCTGGCCGCGCAAGGACGGCATCAGCGAGATCCCGCTGGCCGACTTCTGCGATCTCTTCCGCGGGCTGTGGATCGAGACGGACGAGCCGGCGCCGCGTGCCGCGAAGGCCGCTGCGCCGGCTCGTGATGGTCCCGCTGCGGGTGGCGCGGCGTCCGCGCCCGCCGTCAGTCCTTGATCTCGATCGAGACGATGGTGTCGCCCGCCTTGATGGCGTCGATCACCTCGAGGCCCTTCACGACCTTGCCGAAGCAGGTGTGCATGCGGTCCAGGTGGGCGGTGTTGTCGCGGCTGTGGCAGATGAAGAACTGCGAGCCGCCGGTGTCCTTGCCCGCGTGCGCCATCGAGAGCACGCCGCGGTCGTGCCGCTGGTTGCCGCCCGAGGTCTCGCACTTGATCTTCCAGCCCGGGCCGCCGGTGCCCGTGCCGTTCGGGCAGCCGCCCTGGATCACGAAGTTCGGGATCACGCGGTGGAACGTGAGGCCGTTGTAGAAGCCCTGCTTCGCCAGCTTGTGGAAGTTGGCGACGGTGTTCGGGGCGTCGGTGTCGAAGAACTCGACCTCCATGTCGCCCTTTGCGGTCTTGATGGTTGCCTTGGACATAGGGCGCGGATGGTACCTTCGGTCCGATGCGCGCGATCTTCCTGGTCCTCCTCGCAGCGGCCCTTTCCATCGCATCCGCGGGAACGGCGCAGGTCGGGGCCGGCGCGCCCGATCGCCCCAACATCGTCGTGATCGTCGCCGACGACCTTGGCTGGGCGAACGTCGGCTTCCATTCGCCGTCCGCCGTCACGCCCAACCTGGACCGCATGGCGAAGGACGGCACCGAGCTCGCGCGCTTCTACGCGTACCCCGTGTGCAGCCCGACGCGCGCGGCGCTCCTCACCGGTCGCATGCCGCGCCGCTGGGGCATCGTCGATGCGCTGAACGGCCGCGACAAGGGGCTGCCCGCCGGCCTGGTCACGCTGCCCGGCGTGCTGCGCGATGCCGGCTACGCCACCGCGCTGGTCGGCAAGTGGCACCTGGGCACCGGCGCGACGCCGCAGCAGGACGGCTTCGACCACTTCTACGGCTTCCTCGGTCCGCAGATCGACTACGCGAAGCACGTGAACCAGCGCGGGCAGCCCGACTGGCAGCGCGACGGCACGCAGCTCGAGGAGACGGGCTACTCCACCGACCTGCTTGCCGCCGAGGCGGTGCGCCTGATCCGCGGCCGCGCGAAGGACCGCCCGTTCTACGTGCAGCTCTGCTTCAACGCGCCGCACGACCCGGTGAGCGCGCCGCCCGACCTGGTCGAGAAGCACAAGGCGAAGGGCGAGAAGGCCGGGCTGCTGGCCGCGGCCATCGAGTCGCTTGACGCCGGCATCGGCCGCGTGCTGCAGGCGATCGACGACGAGAAGCTGCGCGACCGCACGCTGGTCGTGTTCCTCTCCGACAACGGCGGTGCCTCGCGCGAGGGCGGCAGCAACGCGCCGCTGCGCGCGGCCAAGGGCACCGTCTACGAGGGCGGCATCCGCACCGACGCGCTGGTGCGCTGGCCCGGCGCGGTGCCCGCCGGCGCGAAGCTCGAGCAGCCCATCGCCGCGCAGGACCTGCTGCCCACGCTGTGCGCGGTGGCCGGCGCGAAGGTGCCCGCCGGCACCGTGCTGGACGGCAGCGACCAGTGGCCCGCGATCCGCGGCGGCAAGCCCGTCGCGCGTGCGCCGTTCGCGGTGGCGGCGTACGACGTGGCGGTGATCGACGGCGACTGGAAGCTGGTCGCGCCGCAGCAGGGCGCGCGGCAGCTCTACAACCTGAAGGACGACCCGTCGGAGCGGACCGATCGCGTCGCGAAGGACCCCGAGGTCGCCGCGCGCCTGGGTGCGGCGATGGAAGCGATCCTCAAGGACGTGCCGGCAGCGCCCGCTCGCGGCGCGCGGCCCAGGCCAGGCGCAGCGCCCGGTGGGAACGCGCCGCGCAGGCCGCGCAGCATGTGACGGCGGTGCCCGCCGTGTTCATCCGATCATCCCGATCGCGCGCGCGGCCAGCATCACCAGCACCGCCATCGCCACCAGCACCTGGATCATCATGCCCACCTGGATCGACGAGCGCAGCGGCACGGGCAGCGTGGGCCCGAAGGTGCTCGACGTGTTGAACGCAAGGAACAGGTAGTCGACGTAGCCGGGCAGCCAGCCCTTGAGCGATGCGTACTCGAGCGTGGTGTGGGGGAACAGCAGGCCCGGGTGCGCGCCCGCGCGGCTGATCGAGTCCAGCTGGTGCCGGTGGTCGTAGCGCCAGTAGAACGCGGTGAAGACCGCCACGTTCTCCAGGTACACCAGCGCCGCCGAGAACAGCAGCCATCCCGGGTTGTCCTGCTTGTCGAAGAGGCACGCGATCAGGCCGACCAGGTTCACCAGCAGCGCCAGCACCGAGAGCCACAGCGCACCGTCGAAGATGGTCAGGAAGCCGCGCTCCGAGCCACGGAGCCAGGCCGCGAACGCAATGACGCTGGCGGCCAGCGCGGCCGGGCTGGACCACTCGTCAAGGAACCGGAATGCCAGGACCGCGGTCGACGGCGCGGTGTCGGTCAGGCGCAGCGTGGTGGCCGTCGCCAGGTCCAGGCCCGCGCCGGCGCACAGGGTCAGCAGCACCCCGGCGGCGGTCAGGCGACCAGGGTGGCTGGGGTGGGCGGTGTGGCCGTTGTGGTCGGCGCGGGTCGTCGTGGGCGCTTCCGGCATGGTTCGAGTCTATTGATCGGCCGAGCCCCGGCCGCAGCACCTGCTTCCGGCCGCCAATGACCGAATTCCGCGTCCGGATATCGCGGAAGTCAATTCCGTGATCTGGTGATTGTGCCTAGGATCCCGCGCCCCATGCCAACCGCGACGGCACCCGACGCGCATCCCCAGCCGACCTCCGTACCGTCCCCCGGAGCCGATGCCGCGCTGCTCCGGCTCACCTCCACGGTTGCGGCGTGGCTGGAGGTTCCGTGCGAGGCCGCGCAGCTCCGCCAGCAGGTGGCGGTCGGTGCGGCACTGGAGCCGGTCGAGGCGCTCGGCCGCGTGGCCGACGCGCTGGGCCTGGCAGCCGAGCCCCGCCGGCTCTCCGTGGCCGACGCCGTCTGGCTGGCCGACGACGCGATGCCGGTGGTCGCGTGGTGCGCCGGGTCGCGCGAGTGGATCGCGATCGTCCGCCACGGCCTGCTGCGCGCGCGGGTCTGGCGCAGTGGCGCGCCCGACGAGCCGGCGCGGACCATGTCGCGCGCCGAGCTGGTCCGCCTGCTGGGCGTTCCCGGCCCCGATGCGAACCACGACTTCGTCTTCGTCCACGCGCGGCTGCCGGCGCAGGTCGTCACCGAGCACGGCGCGGCGCACGACGATGCCCACGCGCACGGCCCGACCCCGATGCGCCGCCTGCTGCAGCTCCTGCGGCCCGAGGGCCCCGAGCTCTGGTCCATCGTCATCTTCAGCGCGATCACCGGCGTGCTGTACCTGGCACTTCCGCTGGCGGTGAACGCGTTCATCAGCAACCTCAGCTTCGGCACGCGCAGCGGACCGTTCGTGCAGGGCCTTGCCGCGATCGCGGCGGTGCTGTTCCTGTGCCTGGCCATCGCGGCGGCGCTGCGCTACCTGCAGCACGCGGCGGCCGAGGTGATCCAGCGGCGGGTCTTCGTGCGGCTCGGGTCGGACCTTGCGCATCGGCTGCCGCGCGTCGACGTCGAGTCGATCGACTCCGTGCACGCGCCCGAGCTGGTCAACCGCTTCCTGGACGTGATCACGGTGCAGAAGGCCGGCGCGATGCTGCTGCTCACCGGCATCAACCTGGTGCTGGGCGCGGCGATCGGCCTGACGGTGCTGGCCTTCTACCACCCGTTCCTGCTGGCGATGTCGCTGGTGCTGCTCGGCGCGGTGGCGTTCATCGTCTTCGTGCTGGGGCGCGGCGCGGTGCGCACCGCGGTGGACGAGTCGCGGCGCAAGTACGCCGTGGTGGACTGGCTGGAGGAGCTTGCCCGCCATCCGCGCGTCTTCAAGGGACCGGGCGGCGCGGCGCGTGCCGCCGCGCGCGCCGACGACCTTGTGCGCGGCTACCTGGACGCGCGCCGCGACCACTTCCGCATCCTGATGCGCCAGATCGCCAGCCTGCTGGCGCTCGAGGTGCTGGCCGCGGCCGTGCTGCTTGGTGTCGGCGGCTGGCTCGTGATCGGCCAGCAGCTCACGCTGGGCCAGCTGGTGGCCAGCGAGATCATCCTGTCGATGATCGTGGCGTCGATCTCCAAGCTGGGCAAGCAGTTCGAGTCGTGGTACGACGCGGTGGCCGCGATGGACAAGCTGGGCCACCTGGTCGACCTGCGCATGGAGCGCCACGGCGGCGAGGCCGTCGCGCCGCAGGGCGGCGGCGCGCGCGTCGACGTGCAGGGCCTGGCCTACGCCCGCCTGGGGCGTGCGCCATCCTTCGAGGACGTCTCGTTCACCGTCGAACCGGGCGAGCGCGTCGCGCTGCTCGCCTCGCGCGGCATGGGCACCAGCTCGATCCTCGAGATGGTGCTCGGCATGCGGGCGCCCGTCGCCGGCTCGCTCTCCGTCGACGGCCTGGACGTCCGCAGCTGGGACCTGGGCGAGCTGCGCGCGCAGTGCTGCATCCTGCGAAGCGGCGACCTGATCGCCGGCACGATCGCCGAGAACGTGCGCGTCGGCCGCCCCGGGATCCCCGCGGCCGACGTCCAGCGCGCGATCGAGGCCGTGGGCCTGGGCGAGACCGTGCGCGCGCTGCCCGAGGGCATCCACACGCCGCTCGTCACCGGGGGCCTGCCGCTCACCGGCCGCCAGCGCGCCCGCCTGCTGGGCGCGCGCGCGCTCGCGGCGCGGCCGCGGCTCCTGCTGCTGGACGAGGTGCTCGACGGCCACGAGGGCACGCTGGACGTCCTGGCCGGCGCGCTGCTCGACGCGCCCATCCCCTGGACCGTGATCGTCGTCACGCACGACCGCCGCGTGGCCTCGCGCTGCGGCCGGACCATCGAGCTTGGACACGAGGACGCCCGCCATGCATGAGCACGCCCACGGAAACACCGGCGCCCACGAGTGGCCCGCCTTCCAGCCCCCGGCGCTGCCGGCGCTTGCCCTCGCCGGCAGCGCGCGCGGCACGCGCATCCTGGCGCGCTCGCTCGCCGCTTTCGCCGTCCTGCTGGTGCTGGCCGTCGTCTTCCTGCCCTGGCAGCAGTCCGTGCGCGGCACCGGGCGCGTGATCGCGTTCAACCCGCTGGACCGCCGCGTGAACATCGAAGCCCCGGTCGAGGGCCGCGTGCGCCGCATGCTGGTCGTCGAGAACCAGGCCGTGAAGCAGGGCGACGTGATCGCCGAGATCCAGGACAACGACCCCAACCTGCTGGCGAACCTGCGCCTGCAGCACGACGCCGCCGTCGCACGCCGCGCGGCCGCTGTGCAGCGCATCAAGGACCTCGAGCAGCAGGCCGCCAGCCAGCAGATCGCGCGCGCGCAGGCGCTGGACGCGGCGCAGCAGCGCGTCAACGCCGAGCAGTTCACGTACGACACCAACGCGATCAACGAGCGGCGCTTCGCGCAGCTGGTCGAGACCGG
>JBEIFT010000109.1:0-9001 GCA_040382255.1 Phycisphaeraceae bacterium | reverse complement strand
GAAAGGGCGCGGCAACCACGCACTGCGTCAGGGGCCAAGCGCCGCGAAACGGCGCGGCAACCGCGCACGGGTATCCTTCCGCCCGATGCATTCACGCGTCACCATCATGGGCGGAGAGCACCGTTCGCGCGTCCTGGATACGCCGCGCGGCGAGGACGTGACGCGGCCCATGACCGGCCGCGTCAAGGAGAGCATCTTCAACATCCTGCGCGGGTGGAGCGAGGACGCCGTCGTCCTGGACCTCTTCTCCGGCGTCGGCACCATGGGCCTGGAGGCCGTCAGCCGTGGCGCGCGCCACGCGACGCTGGTCGAGCGCGACCGCGACGTGCTGGAGTGCCTGGAGCGCAACATCCGCGCACTGGGCGTGGCCGACCGCGCCGTGGCCGTGCAGGCCGACGCGCTGTCGCCCGCCGTCTTCGCGCGCATCCCGGCGCCGCTGACGATGGTCTTCGTCGACCCGCCGTACCCGCTGGCCGAGCAGGCGAGCGGCAAGCGGCGGATCCTGGAGCAGTGCGCCCGCTGCCGCGCGCACATGGCGCCGAAGGGCTGGCTGGTGCTGCGCCTGCCGTACGTGCTGGAGGAGGGCGAGCGCGCGCTCCCCGGCTTCGACGGCCCCGAGTTGCGCAACTTCGGCGACATGCACGTCCACTTCTACATGCCGCAGGCGGACGCGGCGGGCCAGGCGCCCGCGCTCCCCGAGGGCGGCGCGGAGGCCCCGTGAGCGAATTCAAGGTCGGCGTGATCATCCCGGCGGCGGGCAAGGGCCGGCGGTTCGGCATGGGCGACAAGGTGGCGCAGGACATCGGCGGCCGGCCGATGCTGCTGCGGACGGTGGAGCTCTTCACGAAGCACGACGATGTCGGCGCGATCGTGGTGGCGGCCCCGCCGGATGAGCTGGACGCCTTCCGCGACCGCTACGGCGCGCAGCTCGGGTTCCACGGCGCGACCATCGTGGCCGGCGGCACCGTCGAGCGCTGGGAGACGGTCCGCAACGCGCTGGCCGCGATCCCCGCCGAGTGCACGCACGTGGCGGTGCACGACGCCGCGCGCCCCGCGGCCAGCGAGGAACTGATTGCGCGCGTCTTCGATGCCGCGCGCATCCACGACGCGGTGATCCCCGGCGACCCGGTGACGTCGACGCTGAAGCGCGTCGCGGAGGAAGCCGTCGCCGCGGACGAGGGCGACGCCGTGGCCGACGCGATCCTGGGCGACTTCGCCGCCGACAGCCGGCCGAAGGGGCGCCGCGTCGTCGGCACCGTGCCGCGCGACGGCCTGGTGGCGGTGCAGACGCCGCAGGTGTTCCGCGCCGACCTGCTGCGCCGCGCCTACGCACAGTCCGACTTCGCGGGCGTCACCGACGACGCGATGCTGGTCGAGCGCCTGGGCGTCGAGGTGATCGCCGTCGAGGGAGACCCGCGCAACGTGAAGGTGACGACGCCCGCCGACCTGGCGCTCGTGCGCGCGCTCCTGGCGACGAAGCCGGCTACTTCCCGCGGATGGTGAGCGGCGTGCGCGTGGTGCGCGCGGCCTTGCCGGAGGCGCAGCGCCCGCACCCCGGGTCCTGCTTCCGCCTCGGCAGGAACGGCCACGCCACGAAGAGCGCCGCCGAGAGCGCCAGGCCGGTCACGGTCCAGAACTGCCAGTCCGTCCAGGGGATCATCGGGGGCCTCCGAGCCACGTGACCAGGTGGAAGGTGCCCAGCGCACCCAGGTATGCCAGCGTGCTCATCCACGCGAACTGCAGCGCCGGCCACTTCCACGAGCCGGTCTCGCGGCGGCAGACGGCCAGCGTGGGCAGGCACTGCATCGCCAGCACGAAGAAGACCAGGAGCGCCGCGGTCGCGGGAAGCGTGAAGACCGGCGTGCCGTCGGCGCGCGGCATCGCCGCGACCTGCTCCAGCACCTTGGCGTCGCCCGCGTCGGCCTGGCCGCCCGCGCCGGCCAGCACGCCCATGGTGCTGACGAAGACCTCGCGCGCCATGAAGCTGGTGACCACGCCCACGGTCAGCTGGCTGTCGAAGCCGAGCGGTGCGAAGGCCGGCTGGATCGCCTCGCCGATGCGGCCCGCGAAGCTCTGCGCCTGCTGCAGGCGGAGGTCTCCCTCGGCGCGCGGGAACGCGCTGAGCCACCACATGGCCACCGAGATCGCCAGGATCGTGGTGCCGGCGTTGCGCAGGAAGACGTTGGCGCGGTCCCAGGTGACCAGCGCGGCGTTGCGCAGGCTGGGCACCTTGTAGGTGGGGAGTTCCAGCACCAGCGGGCGCGCCGGGCCGCGCAGGATGGTCCGCCGCGCGAGCGCCGCGCTCAGCAGTCCCGCCGCCGCGCCCAGCGCGTAGCACGCCGCGAACGCGACGCCCGCGAACCATGCGGGGCGCCCGACGGACAGGATGCCGATGAGCAGCACGTACACCGGGATGCGCGCGCTGCAGCTCATGAACGGCGCGGCCAGGATCGTGGCCAGCCGGTCGCGCCGGTCCGGGATCAGGCGGCTGCTCATGATGCCCGGCAGCGCGCACGCGTGGCTGGAGAGGAGCGGCACGAACGCAAGCCCGCTGAGCCCGAAGCGCGCCATGATCCGGTCGACCGCGAACGCCGCGCGCGCCAGGTACCCCGAGTCCTCGAGCAGCGAGAGCAGGAAGAAGAGCAGGCAGATCTGCGGCAGGAAGACGAGCACGCCGCCGATGCCGGGAATGATGCCGCCCGCGACGAGATCCGCGAGCAGGCCGGGCGGCAGCGCGCGGCGCACGGCGTCGGCGGCGGTCCCGAAGAACCAGTCGATGCCCTGCATCGGCACGCCCGCGACGAACACGATGCTGGCGAACAGCGCCGCCATCATCGCCGCGAAGCAGGCGACGCCGAGCACCGGGTGCGTGAACGCGACGTCCAGGCGGTCGGCAAGCGTGTCCTGGGTGCGGCCTTCGACGACCGTGCCGGGCGCGGCCGCGGCGACCACGCTGTCCGCCCACGACGCGAGCTCCGCGGGATCGGCGTCGGCGGGGGGGACCTTCTGCAGCCGCGCGACCAGCGCGTCGGGGTCGAAGGGCAGCGCCGCGACGGTGTCCAGCGCGACGTCGAGCGCGTTGATGCCCTCGCCGGAGCGCGCACTGACCGGCACCACGGGGCACCCCAGGAGGCGCGCGAGCGTGGCGGCGTCGACCATCGTGCCGCGCTTGCGGGCGAGGTCGACCATGTTCAGCGCCACCACCGCCGGCAGGCGCCGCACGAGCGCCTGCGCCGCGAACTGCAGGTTGCGGCGCAGGTTCGTGGCGTCCACCACCACCAGCATCGCGTCGGGCACCGTGCCGTCGATCGTGCCGGCCAGGCAGTCGCGGCAGACCTGCGACTCGGGGACGTCCAGCGCCAGCGAGTACGCGCCCGGGAGGTCGATCAGCTCGAACTCCGCTCGACCCTCGCCGGTGCGGTGGGTGCCCACGCGGCTCTCGACGGTCGAGCCGGGGAAGTTCGCCGTGCGCGCCCGCATGCCGCACAGGCGGTTGAAGAGCGTCGTCTTGCCGGTGTTGGGGTTGCCCAGGACCGCGATCCGCGGGAGCGGCGCGTTGGCGTCCCCGCCGGGCGTCGCGGGCGCGCGGCTCATCGCGCCGGCGGCGTGTCGCCGTCCCTGATCGGGGTGACGAGGATGCGGGACGCGACGTCGCCCGAGAGCCCCAGCCGCGTGTCCTCGATCTGCACGATGCACGGTGCACCGCCGCGGCAGACGGTGACCTCGCAGTCGTGGTGCAATCCCATCGCATGCAGCAGGCAGCGGTCGCCCTCGGGCAGGCCGGTCAGCTGCGAGCAGTCGACGATCGCACGCTCGCCGCGCTTCAGCTGCGTGAGCGGGATGCGCATGGGGGCGGGCTGTCCGCCGTGACGGGATTGGTCCGGGGTGGGGGCCATCGACCAGCGTCGGATGGTATTGCGACTCAGTCGCAGGATCAACCTTCGGTGGGCGGAAGTGGCGCTGGCGGTGCCTCGGAGGCCGATTCCGGAGGGCGCTCTCCGGTTTCCCGGTACCCCCGGCGCTGGGCCGCGTACACCGCGGGCGCCACCGGCAGCCCGGGTGCCCTGCCGCTCTGCCACTGGTGGTGCAGCCCGCGGAGGAAGGGCACGCACCACTGGCATCCGGTACCGGCTCCCAGGCACTCGGACAGCTGGCTGGCCACGGCCGGCCGCTCGCGCTCCATGTAGTTGACGATCTTCCGCAGGCTGACGCGGAAGCAGAGGCAGACATGGTCGTCGGGCTGCATGCCCGCGGGGGGCTGCCCGGCGTCGGTCACTTCTGGTCGCCCTTCGGCGCGGCGTCCTTCGGCTCGGGCGCGGGCTCGATGCTGCGCACGTCGTAGTCGAAGGCGTACGTCAGGTACGGGCCGACCATCGGGGGCACCTCGAAGGCACCGGGGTTGCTGCGGTTCGCGTCGATGCGCACCTTGGGGCGCACGACCGCGGTGACCTCGACGTCGCCGAAGTACCAGCGCTCGCCCTGGCGGATGCGGCTTGCCTGCGTCGTCGTCAGGGTGACGGGCACGCGGAACTGGCGCGTGCCGTTCTGGAAGAGCAGGTCCATCGACGCACTGTTCTTGTCGGCGCGGGCGGTCGTCGGATCGATGCGGCCGACCCAGGTGAACGTTCGGATGTACCGGCGGTTTGCGCGGGCGCACCATGCCTCGAGCTTCCGCAGGTGGTTGTTGAACGCGACCGATTCACCGCCATTGGCCGGTGACTGGGGGGCCGAGTCGAAGGCCGAGAGGTACTCGGCCTGCAGCATGGCCAGCAGGCCGCCAGGACCGATCGAAGGGTCGGCGGGCACGACGTCGGCGGGCGGGGCCGGGGGCGCCGTGGGCGCCGGTGCGGCGGGCGCGCTGCCCTGCGCCTGCTTCGCCTGGTCGGCGAGCGCGGCCTTCAGCTTGGCGATCTCCTTCTTGAGCTCGTCCACCATGGTCTGCCACTGCTCGTTCTCCTGCCGCAGGCGGTCGATCTCCTTCTGGAGGTCGCTCTGGCTCTGCTGCGGGGCGGGTGCCGCGTGGGCGGCAGTGCCCGCGAGGGGGCCGGCGAGGCAGGCGGCGAACAGGGTGGCGGCGGCGAGCGTCTTCATGCGCATGGCGGGCGGATGATACGGGTGGACCCGGCGCTGCGTGGGCTAGCATGAAGCCCGCGGGTCGTGCCCGGCGTCCCCGGCGCATGATCGCGGAGGAAACCGAATGGATCGCATTCGCACGCTGGTCGGCTTCGCGCGTCGGCGCCTCTTCCTGGAGGCGTGGGTGGCGGCGTCGCTGCGGGCGGGGGTGGTGGTGGCCGCGCTGGTGCTGGCGCTGGTGGTCGAGCGCCGGCTGCTCGGCGCGACCGATGCGCTGGGCGTGCCTTCGCGCAGCATGGGGTTCCTGGTCGTGGCGCTGGGCGTTGCCGTGGTCGTGGCCGCGGCGATCGGTGCGTGGCCGGCGTGGCGCCGGCGACGCACGGACGAGAGCATCGCGCTGGAGGTCGACGCGCGCCTGGGCACGGGCGAGCGCTTCGCGACGGCGCTGGCGCTGGAGTCGTCCGGAGCGGCGGACCCGTTCGCCCGCGCCGCCGTGGCGGACGCCGTGGCGCTGGCCGCGGACCCGGACGTCGCGTCGCGCGCACGCGTGGCGTTCGAGGTGCACCAGCCGCACCGATGGTGGCTTGCGCCCGCGCTCCTGCTGCTGGCCGTTGCGGCGTGGTTCGTGCTGCCGGATCCCGCACCGCTGGCGCGGCGCGTGCAGCCGGGCGGCGACGCGGTGCAGCAGGTCGCCGCGAAGGCGCCCTCGCCCGAGGAGAAGCGCCTGGAGGAGCTGGTCCGGCGCATCGAGGAGACGCCGGAGCTGGCGGGCAAGCTGCAGGCCGAGCTGGATGCTGCCAAGCGTTCGTTGGCCGAGGATTCGGCGGCGAAGGTGCGTCCGGCCGACGAGAGCGCGCGCGAGGCCGCCAAGCGCACGGCCGAACTCGATGCACGCCTGGCCGAGATCCGCGACAGCCAGCAGGCGCGTGCCGCGCGCGACCTGCAGGACGCGCTGTCGAAGCTGGAACTGCCCGACGCGAAGAACGGCGCGGCCGAGCTGGCCGAGGCGATGAAGCGCGGTGACTTCGCCGCGGCCAAGGCGGCGCTGGACAAGATGGACAAGGCGCTCGCGGAGGGCACGATGACGAAGGAGCAGCGCGAGCAGGCGGCCGCCGCGCTGGAGAAGATGGCCGGGCAGCTGCAGCAGATGGCGAACGATCCTGCGAAGCTCGCCGAGGCGCTGAAGCAGGCGGGCATGGACCCGTCGCTGGCGAACAATCCACTGGCGATGCGGCAGGCGATCGAGGCGTCGAAGTCGCTGAACGCCACGCAGAAGGAGGCGCTGCAGAAGGCCGCGTCGGCCGCGGCGCAGGCACAGCAGTCGATGCAGCAGATGGCGCAGGGGATGCAGCAGCAGGCGGCCGAGTGCCGCAACCCGGGGCAGCAGGGGCAGCAGGGGCAGCAGGGGCAGCAGTCGGCGCAGTCGCAGCAGCCGGGGCAGTCGCAGCAGCCGGGGCAGTCCCAGCAGTCCGGCCAGGGCCAGGGGCAGCAGAACCAGCAGCAGCAGGCACAGGGCGGCGGCAAGCAGGGGCAGTCCGGCGGCGACGGCAAGGATTCGATGCAGACGATGCTCTCGCAGGCCGAGGCCGACCGCCAGATGGAGATGGCCGCGTCGTCGGCGCAGTCGGAGAGCCAGTCCGGCGCCATGAGCGAGAGCGAGGCCGACAGCGCGCTGCGCGCGAGCGCCGAGGAGGGCAGCGGCGCGGGCAACGGGCAGGGCGAGAAGTCGGGCACCAGCGGCGGGCGCGGCCAGGCGCAGGGCGGCAACCGCGAGATGCGCCAGACCGCCACCGGCAGCAAGTTCCAGAAGCAGAAGGGCCGGAAGCAGGAAGGCGACGTGATCGCGCGTCAGCTGGTCGCGGGCCAGGCCCCGGTGGGCGAGAGCAAGGTCGGCCTGTCCGAGGTCGCCGGCGAGATCGCGCCCGGCTACGAGCGCGGCACCGAGGACGACCCCGTGCCCGCGCACCTGCGCGACGTGCACAAGCGGTACTTCGGCGACCTGCGCAAGCGCTTCGAGGACCGTGGCGTGGCGCCCGCGAAGCCGGCAGACGGCGGCGCGGCGGCACCCGCTTCGCCGGCTCCCGCTCCGCCGGCCCCTGCACCCGCGGCCGAACCCAAGCGATGAGCCGCGCGCGCACCGCGAACGTGGCCTTCCGGCTGCTGCTACCCGCGCTGGCGGCGCTGGCCGCGGCATGCGATCGGCCGTCGGTCACCGTGTACGTCAGCGCCGATGAGGACGTTTCGCGTCCCGTCTTCGAGGAATTCGAGCGCCGCACGGGGATCCGCGTCGACGCCAAGTTCGACACCGAGGCGACCAAGACGACCGGCTTGGCGAACACCGTGCGCGCCGAGCGGGAACGCCCCCGTGCCGACGTGTTCTGGTCCAACGAGCAGGCGGCGCCCGTGGGCCTGGCGCAGGACGGGCTGCTGGTGCCGGACGACGCCGCGCGCAGCTGGCCCGCGCCGTGGCGCGACCCGGACGCCCGTTGGTGGTCGTTCGCCGGCCGTGCGCGCGTGATCGTGTACGCGCCCGACCGCGTGAAGGAACCGCCGCGCGCGTGGGCCGAGCTGGCCGACCCGCGCTGGAAGGGCCGCATCGCGATGGCCGACCCGCGCTTCGGCACGACGCGCAGCCACTTCGGCGCGATGAAGGCCTGGTGGAACACGCATGCCGCGCCCGGGTACTTCGAGGCGTTTGCCGCGGGCCTGGCGGCAAACGAGCCGCGCGTCCTGACCTCGGGCAACGCCGGCGTCATCGACGCCGTGGCGCGCGGCGAGGCGGACATCGGCACCACCGACACCGACGACGTACTGGCGGCGCAGGCGCGCGGCCTGAAGCTCGCGATGGTCTTCCCGCGGCATGCGCACGACGCCGGCGTGGCCGGTGGAGGCACGTACCTGATCCCCAACACCCTGGGGCTCGTCGCGGGGTCGCCGCATCCACGCGAGGCCGCCGCGTTCCTGGCCTACATGCGCTCGCCCGACGTCGAGCGCCGCTTGGCGGGCGCGCCATGGCGGCACGTGCCGCTGGTGGTGGCGCCGGTCGAAGGCGACCTGGCCGTGCCCGATCCATTGGCGATCGACCCCGCGGCCGTGGTGCACGCGGCCGACGGCGCGGTCCAGGCATTCCTCGACGCGCGCGCGAAGGCCGGCGCGAAGGCCGAGTGATGCGCACCACCGGTGCCGTGGCGGCGGTGGGCGCGGCGGCGCTGTGGATGCTGGCGGTGGGGCTGCCGCTGCTGGCTGCGTTCGGTGCCGCATCGCGCGGCGGGGCGATCCCGGAGTCCTTCGACGGCTGGGGCACGCTCGGCGGCACGCTTGCATGGGGCCTGGGAATCACGCTGGCGGTGGTCGCGGTCGGCTGGCCCGTGGGACGGGCGATGCGCCGCGCGCACGGGGCGCGCGTCCTGCTTGCCGCGAGCGTCGTGGCCGCTGCGCTGCCGCCGTACGCGGTGTTCTGGACGTGGTGGCAGGCCGCCGGGCCGGGCAGCGCGCTGGGCGACTGGTGCGCGGCGCACGGGCACGTCGCGTTCCTGCGCGCGGCGCTGCTTGCCGTGGGCATGGTCAGCTGGGCGTGGCCGTTCGCCGCGTGGGCGGTGCTTGCGCGCGACGCGTCGGAAGAGGACCAGGCGCGCGAACTGGGCGCGCTGGACGGCGAGGGCATGGCCGCGCGGCTCGCGCGTGCGTTCCGGGCCGACCGTGCGGCACTGGCGCTGGGTGCGGCGGTGACGTTCGTGGCGGTGGCCGGGTCGACCGTGGCGTTCGACCTGGCGCAGGTGCGCACCTACGGCTTCGAGCTCCGCGCGCTGGACGTGCAGGGCACGCCGGTGGGCACAGTGCTGCGTGCCGGCCTGCCGGCCATCGCGCTGGCCGCGGCCGGCGCGGTGCTGCTGGCCGCGTGGCCCGTCCGCCCGCGCGAGGAATCGCT
>JBEIFT010000108.1:0-9024 GCA_040382255.1 Phycisphaeraceae bacterium | reverse complement strand
GCGGCCCCGCCGGCAGCGGCGCCCACGCGGTTCCCCACGGTCGTCGTCGCGTCGGACCCCAGCGTGCTGGTGTGGACCGACGGCGAACCGCAGTTCCAGTCGATCGCACCGGGCATCGCCACGGTCACCAATGCGTCGTCGCTCCTCCTGCGCATGGATGACGGCAACTCGTGGTGGACGATCGCGTCGGGCCGCTGGTTCCGCGCGCCCGCGCTGGACGGCGCGTGGTCGCTCGTTCGCCCTGCCGACGTGCCCGCGACGCTCATGCTGCTCCCCGCCGACCGGCGCCACGGGCACGCGCGCGCCTCGGTCCCCGGCACGCGCGAGGCCGCCGCCGCCGTCGCCGCCGCGCAGGAGCGCCGCACGGTGACGCTCGGCCGTTCGTCCGCCAAGTGCTCCGTGACCTACGCGGGCAACCCCGTCTTCACGGGGATCGACGGCACGCTCCTGCGGTGGGCCGTCAACGCGTCGCAGCCGACCATCGAGTGCGACCGCCGCTACTACTGCTGCGACAACGCCGCGTGGTTCGTGGCCGACGCCGCGCAGGGCCCGTGGTCCCCCTGCGAGGACGTGCCCGACGCGATCTACGCGATCCCGGCGTCCTCGCCCGTCTTCGCCGCGACCTTCGTCGAGGTCGTCGCGTCCGGGCCCGACACCGTCAGCTACGGCTACACGCCGGGCTACTTCGGCACCTACGTGCGCGACGGCACGGTGCTCCACGGAAGCGGCTACGCCACGCAGCCGCTGCTCTACGGCGAGAGCGACTACGCGCCCCTGCCGCAGACGTACGGCCGCACGATGGTCTTCGACGCCGACACCGGCACGTTCGCGCCGCCGAGCGACGTCTCGCCGGACGCACCCGACCCCGCGGTGCAGCCGGCCGTGCTCGTCGACGGCTGGGTCGGCTGGGGCTGGTGCCCGGGCTGGACCACCGCATGGGCGTGGGGCTGGAACCACCCCGAGTGGTGGGGCAACTGGGGCCCGTGGTGGAACCAGTTCAACCCGTACTGGAACCACTGGTGGGACGCGCAGCACGTCTGGAAGCAGGAAGAGCTGCAGGCCGAGGCCGACCGCCAGGCCGCCGCCGACGAGGCCGCCGCCCGGGCGCAGGCCGACGAGGATGCCGCGCTCGCGCAGCGCCAGGCCGCCGAGCAAGCCGCCGAGCAGGCGCGCATCCAGGCCCGCGAGCGCCTGGCCGCCGAGCAGGACCGCGCCCGTGCCGAGGAAGCCCGCTTCCGCGACATGCGCACCTACGACCAGCTGGCCCGCGACCGCGCACAGGCCGCCTACCAGGCGCGCCTGCAGGGCCCCACCGCGAAGCCCGGCACGTGGGACTGGTGGTACCAGTACTACAACGACCTCTCGAACGGCTACCTGAGCCAGGCCACCGGATTCCGCGACCCCCGCTGGCCCGTGCAGCGCTGATCGCGGGAACGTCGGTCTCCGCGCGCGAACGCCGCGCGACCTCCCCGCGGCGCGATTTCCGTATCCTTCCCGGGCCATGGACGGCGACCACAGCAGCTTCGATCTCCTCTTCAACCCGCGCCTCAACAAGGGCACCGCCTTCACCACCGAGGAGCGCGAGCGCCTCGGCCTGGTCGGCCTGATGCCGGACACGGAGGAGACCTCGGAGACGCAGCTCCAGCGAATCCGCCTGCACCTGGAGCAGAAGCCCAGCGCGCTCGAGAAGTACATCTACCTCTCCGAGCTGCAGGACCGCAACGAGCGCCTCTACTACCAGCTGCTCACGAGCGACCCGGCCGCGTACATGCCGCTCGTCTACACCCCGACGGTCGGCGAGGCCTGCCAGAAGTTCGGCCACATCATGCGCCGCCCGAAGGGCCTGTACGTGAGCCTTCGACGCCGCGGGCACATCAAGGAGGTCCTGCGCAACTGGCCCGAGAAGGACGTGCGCTTCATCGTCGTCACCGACGGCGAACGCATCCTTGGCCTGGGCGACCTGGGCGTCTGCGGCATGGGCATCCCGATCGGCAAGCTGGCGCTCTACACCGCGTGCGCCGGCGTCCCCCCGCAGCACACGCTGCCGGTGACGCTGGACGTCGGCACCAACAACGAGGCGTTCCTGGACGACCCGCTCTACCCGGGCCTCCGCGTGCGCCGCATCGAGGGCGAGGAGTACGACTCGTTCGTGGACGAGTTCGTGCAGGCGGTGCAGGAGGTCTTCCCGCGCTGCTGCATCCAGTTCGAGGACTTCACCAACCGCACCGCGATGCCGCTGCTGGCGCGCTACCGCGACCAGGTGTGCTGCTTCAACGACGACATCCAGGGCACCGCGTCGGTCGCGGTCGCCGGACTCTTCGGCGCCAACCGCATCCTGGGCAAGCGCCTGGCCGACCACACGTACCTCTTCTTCGGCGCGGGCAGCGCGGCGGTCGGCATCGCGGACCTCATCTGCCAGCAGATGGTGCGCGAGGGCATGTCGCCGGGCGACGCGCACCGCCGCTGCTGGCTGGTGAACAGCCGCGGGCTGGTGACGAGCGAGACCACCGGCCTCAGCGAGTTCCAGCGACCGTTCGCGCACCCGCACCCGGCCGTGAAAGACCTGGCCGAGATCGTCGAGGCCGTCCGCCCCGGCGTCCTGGTCGGCGTCAGCACGATCGCCAAGAGCTTCGACCGCCGCGTGATCGAGGCGATGGCGCGCATCAACGAGCGCCCGGTGATCTTCCCGTACTCGAACCCGACGTCGAAGAGCGAGTGCACCGCCCACGAGGCCATCGAATGGTCGGGCGGCCGCGCGATCTTCGCGTCCGGCTCGCCGTTCCCGCCGCTCCACTACAAGGACCGGCTGTACGTGCCGGGGCAGGGGAACAACGTCTACATCTACCCCGCGATCGGCCTGGCGGTGTTCGCCACCGAGGCCAGCCGCGTGACCGACGAGATGTTCCTGAAGGCCGCGGAGAGCCTGGCCGCGCAGGTGACCGACCAGGACCTGGCCGTCAACCTGATCTACCCGCCGATGTCGAACATCCACGACGCCAGCGTCGAGGTCGCCATCCGCGTGGCCGAGCTGATCTTCGACCGCGGCCTGGCGCGCGTCGAGCGGCCCGCGGACATCGCGTCGTTCGTGCGCTCGAAGGTGTACTCGCCGGCCTACCGCTGACGGTACGCGAGCAGCCGCAGGCTGTTCAGGACGACCGCGACGGTCGAGCCCTCGTGCATGATCACGGCCAGCCAGATGGGGATCGCCCCCATGACGGCCAGCGGGATCAGCACGAACACCATCCCCATCGAGATGGCGACGTTCTGCCGCACGATGCCGCGCGAGGCGCGGCTGACGCCCACCGCGAACGGCAGCCGCATCAGGTCGTCGGACATCAGCGCGACGTCCGCGGCCTCGAGCGCGACGTCGGTGCCCGACTTGCCCATCGCGATGCCCACCGTCGCCGCCGCGAGCGCGGGTGCGTCGTTCACGCCGTCGCCCACCATCGCCACGCCGCCGTGCTTCGCCACCAGGCCGTGCACCGCGGCGATCTTGTCCTCGGGCATCAGCTCGGCGCGGACCTCGTCCACGCCGACCAGCGCGCCGACCGCGTTGCCCACCGCGCGGTTGTCGCCGGTGAGCATCACGACCGGGCGCACGCCGACCGCATGCAGGGCGTCGATCGCGCGCTTCGCCTCGGGCCGCGGGCCGTCCATGAGCCCGACCGCGCCGACGAAGCGGCCGTCGACCGTCACCAGCATCGCCGTGCACGCGTCGGCCTCGAGCGACGCGACCGCGGCGCGCGCCTCGTCGGTGGCGGCCGGCACGCCGCCCGTGCCGTCGAAGAGCCGGAGCGCGCCCAGCGCGACCGCGCGCCCGCCGACCGTGCCGGTCATGCCCTTGCCGCGCACCGCCGCGGCGCCCTCGGCCTCGGGGAACGCGATCCCGCGCGACCGCGCCGCGTCCAGGATGGCGTGCGCCAGCGGGTGCGTCGAGTGGTGCTCGACGCTCGCGGCCCGGGAGAGCGCCTGGTCCTCGGTGGAGCCCGCGAAGGCGATCACGCGGCGCACCGTCGGCTTTCCGACGGTCAGCGTGCCGGTCTTGTCCATCGCGAAGGCCGTGATCGCGCCCAGCGACTCCAGGTGCGCGCCGCCCTTGATCAGCACGCCTGCCCGCGCGGCACGCGCCACGCCCGCCAGCACCGCGGCCGGCGTGCTGATCGCCAGTGCGCAGGGCGAGGCGCCCACCAGCAGCGTCATCGCGCGCAGGAAGGCCACGTCGCCGGGGAGCCATCCGGCCCACCACGGCAGGATCGCCATGGCGACCGTCGCGGCGATCACCGCCGGCACGTAGATGCGCGTGAAGCGCTCGGCCACGCGCTGCGTCGTGCTCTTCTGACCCTGGGCCTCCTCGACCATGCGGATCATGCGCGCGACGGTGCTGTCCGCCGCCACGCGCGTCACGCGCACCTCGAGCAGCCCGTCGCCGTTCAGCGTGCCTGCGAAGACCTCGTCGCCCGTGCCCTTCTCGACGGGGACGCTCTCGCCCGTGATCGGGCTCTGGTCGACACCGCTGGTGCCGCTCGCCACGGCGCCGTCCATCGGGACGCGCTCGCCGGGGCGCACGCGGACGACGTCGCCGGCCGCGATTTCGACCACCGCGACCTCCGTGAAGCCCTCGGCGCGCCGCACCCACGCGGTCTTCGGCGTCAGGCGCCCCAGCGCGCGGATCGCCTTGCGTGCCTGGCCCATCGCGTAGTGCTCCAGCCCGTGCCCCAGGCTGAAGAGGACCAGCAGCATCGCGCCCTCGGCGTACTCGCCGATCGCCGAGGCGCCCAGCGCGGCCACGACCATGAGGAAGTCGATGTCCAGGTGCCACCGGCGCAGCGCGCGCACGCCCTCGACCACGGCTTCGTAGCCGGCCACCAGGTAGGCCGCCGCGTAGAGCGGCGCCCAGGCCGCCGCCGGGCCGCCGTTGCGCTGGACCAGCCAGCCCGCCAGCAGCGCCGCCGCCGCCACGGCCGGCTCGACCAGCTCGTGGTGGCGCTTCCACCACGAGCCCTCGCCGTCGGCCGTCGGGTCGTGGTCATGGGAGTGGTCGGTGGCCATCCCCGGCAGGATAACTGCGCGCCGCGCTAGGATTCCGTCGCTGTCCCGCACCTGCGGGCGAACCGCGCACGCCGCGGATCGTCCGGTTGCGGGCGGAGGGATCCCACGATGGCCCGCGACGACTTCCACTTCCCCGCTCCGACCCCGAGCGACCTCGGCGACCACGAGGTCGCGCGCGAGGGCGATTCGCTGGTCGGTGCGCGCGTGGCGCTGCTGCTGACCGGCAGCGTCGCCGCGATGAAGGGTCCCATGATCGCGCGCGCGCTGCGCCGGCAGGGCGCCGAGGTCACTGCCTTCGCCACCACCGAGGCGCTCCGCTACGTCGCGCGCGAGGCGCTCGAGTGGGCCACCACGCGCCCGGTCGTCGTCGACCTGACGCCGGACGCGGAGCACCTTTCCGACGGGGCTCCCTTCGACGTCTACCTGGTGGCGCCCGCGACGTACAGCGTGGTCGGCAAGCTGGCAAACGGCATCGCCGACACGCCGGTGACCGCGACGCTGGCCAGCGCGATCGGCCGCATGGAGCGTGGGAACGCCGCCGTGCTGCTGGCGCCCGCCATGCACGGCTCGATGCACACGTCCATCCTGGTGCGCAACCTGCACCAGCTGCACGCCATCGGCTGCACCGTCGTGCCGCCGCGCGACGACGTCGGCAAGCACTTGCTGCCCGACGAGCCGACGCTCGTCCAGGCCTGCGCCACCGCGTTCGCCGTGCTGCGTGCCGGCGCGCGCCGCACCGTCCGCCCCTGAACCGAACCCCGCCATGCACCCCACCATGCCGCTGACCGCCCTGGCCGCCGCCGCCTTCCTCGCCACGACCGTCGCCGCCGACGGCGCCGCCGCACCCGCCGCACCGCAGGCCCCCGCGCCGCCCATCGGCAAGCCCGCCGAGCCGATGGACCCCGCGCCGAAGCCGCCCGCCGACTACAAGCTGGTCTCGGCGCCCGCGCCGGTCACGCCGCAGCCGCCGGCCCCGCCCGCGCTGCGCGGCACGACCCTCACGCCCCCCGGCGTGGTCCCGGCCGGCATGCCGTACCTGCCGCCGCTCACCGAGACGGTTCTGCTCGACTCGCCGGTCCCGACCGTCTCGCCGACGTGGGGCCTGCGCGTCGCGTTCGTCGACGGCCAGCTGCTGGCCTGTGGCCCCGAGCGCGCGCTGCAGGGCGGCAACCACGGGCAGCTCGTCAACTGGCGCATGGCCGACGGCGCGTGGAAGCCGAACGCGCGCTCCGCCGAGGTGCTGGACCTCGGCCGCATGGACCTCATCTTCCAGAAGTGCACCAGCGGCCCGGGCGCGTTCATGACGCTGCTCGAGCGCCGCGCCGGCGGCAGCGTGGTCGCCGTGTTCCGTCCGGAGGGGGGCGGCTGGTCGCAGTGGGCCACGCTGAACCTGCCGCAGGGGGTCGACCGCCCCGGCTTCGGCGGCGCGATCTCGACGGACGGCAACTTCGCCGCGGTGTCCAGCTGCGACCTTCGCGTGACGGACGGCAAGCCGCCGCTCTCGAAGGACCCCGAGGTCTACCTGTACTCGCGCGCGCCGACGATGTGGAAGCTGGACGGCTACGTCAAGGTGCCGCAGGCGAACCCCGCGCAGCCGCGCGAGGCGATGTGGTTCGGCACGTCGGTCGCGATCGACGTCGGCACGCTCGCGATCGCGTCGCCGCAGACCATCCCGCCGCGGCCGAACGAGGTCACGCCGATCTCGGGCGACGCGTCGGTCTTCGTCTACCGAAAGGCCGGCGACAGCTGGCTGCCCGAGGCCGAGCTGAAGGGCCTGGACACGACGCAGTGGCCGTGCTTCGGCATGAACCTGGCGCTTGAAGGCGACCTGCTGGCCGTGCGCGCGGTCGATCCCTCGTCGGCGACGCTGCCGGCGAAGGTCTGGCTCTTCCAGCGCACGGGCACCAAGTGGTCGCGCCTGCAGGAGCTGATGCCGGTCGAGAGCTCCTTGGCCGGCCGCGGCTTCGGGACCGCGATGCGCATCAACAAGGGCCGCATCGTGATCACCGACCCCACGGCCAAGGGCCTGGACGAGGCGATGGGCCCGACCCCGGGCATGGCGTTCGTCTTCGAGCGCGGCGCGGACGGCCGGTTCGCCAACACCAAGCGCCTGATGCCGAAGGCCGGCTGCGCGCCGAACCAGTTCGGGCAGGACGTCGCGGTCGACTGGCCGATGGTGGCCATCGGCCGCGTCAAGAACGAGACGCTGCAGCTGGAGCCGGGCGGCGTCTATCTCTGGAAGCTTGAGTGATGCCGGTCCGGCGCGACGCCGGTCCGGGGCTCAGGCGGTCTCGCCGCGGCCCCAGTAGCGCACGACCCAGGCGCCCGCGGTGATCCCGCAGAGGATCGACATCGCGGTGGCCCACTTGTCCCACGGCAGGGGCTGGTGCCAGCTGCTGAGCTTGACCCACGGGTTCCAGCCCACGGCCAGCGCCGAGAAGATCGCGGCCCACAGCGCGTTCTGCACCTTGATGCTGACCAGCGCGGCCAGGACGAACACCCCGAAGAGCGCCGCCTGCGCCCACACCAGGAACGGTGCGTCGTTGATGATCCCCGCCCCGCGCAGGAGCAGGTAGAGGGCGGCGGCGAGGACGGCAAGCAGGGCGGCCTTGGGCATGCAGGTTGTTTCGGCATGGGCCCGCCCGGATCTTTGCAACTGCCTTCCGGCGGGGCGCCGCGGCCCCCCGAACCGTCCTGATAACGGCATCCGGGCTTACACTGACCCGCGGCATGGACTCGCCGCGCACCCGCATCCAGGAACTTGCCGTCGCCGCGCGCGCGGTGCCGTCGGCGGAACGCGCCGCGTGGATCGAGTCGCTCGCGCTGGACGCCGTGACGCGCGCCGCCGTACTGGCGTTGCTGGAGAACGACGAGACGTCGGCCATGCCGCGCGGCACGATGGCGGCGCCGCAGGGCCCGAAGCCCGACCTGACCCTCCCCGATCGCGGGGCGACGCTCTCGACCGGGCAGCCTGCCGCGTCGCCCGCGCGTGCGGCGGCCGCGATGGATCCGATGGTCGGCACGACGTTCGCCGGCGTGCAGGTCGAGCGCATCCTCGGCTCCGGCGGCATGGGCCGCGTGTACCTGGCGATGGACATCGAGCAGCAGCGGCGCGTGGCGCTGAAGGTGCTGCTGCGAACCCAGCGCGACGAGTCGGTGCGCAAGCGCTTCGACCGCGAGGCGCGCCTGCTGGAGAAGCTGCGCCACCCGTCCATCGCCGCAGTGCTGCGGACCGGCGTCGAGCAGGATGCCGACATCGACATCCCGTACATCGTGATGGAGTACGTCGAGGGCGTGCAGACCGTCGCCGACTGGACGTTCCGCGAGCGCCTGGGCGCTCGCGAGGCGGTCGAACTGCTGCTGCAGGCGTGCGACGGCGTTGGTCACGCGCACCGCGAGGGCTACATCCACCGCGACCTGAAGCCGGCCAACATCCTGGTGGATCGCCACGGCCGCGTGAAGGTGATCGACTTCGGCGTGGCGCGTGCCGTGAGCGTCGACCCGTCCGCGGTCACCGTGCGCACCGAGACCGGCCAGATCGTGGGCACCATGCAGTACATGAGCCCCGAGCAGTTCCGCGCCGACCCGCGCGCGGTGGACGCGCGCACCGACGTCTACGCGCTGGGCGCGGTGCTCTACGAACTGCTGGCCGGCGTGCAGCCGCACGAGCTGCGTGGCGCGCCGGTGCACGAGGCCGCGCGCATCGTCTGCGAGACCGACGTGCCCGACGTGCGCAAGTTCAACCCACGCGTCGACGGGCGGCTGGCCGCGATCGTGGCCGACGCGCTGGCCCGCGAGCCCTCGCGCCGTCCCGACGACGCGAACGCGCTGGCCCTGCGGCTGCGCGGCTGGCTGGCGGGCGGCGGGACCGGGGCCGCCGAAATCGAGGTGCATCCCGACGTCGAGTTCCGCGAGCAGTCCGGCGTGGTGCGCGGCGAGCGCCCCGCGATCGCGGGGCTGGGCGGCGGCGGAGGC
>JBEIFT010000107.1:0-9037 GCA_040382255.1 Phycisphaeraceae bacterium | reverse complement strand
CGGCCCGTGTTCGAGCGCTTCTTCGCGCAGGTCCTTGCGGGCGGCGGGGCGCTGGTCGCGCTCGACCCCGCGGGCCGCGTCGTCGGCATGAGCTGCTACTACGACTGGAACCCGGCCGACCGCTCGGTGGTGATCGGCTACACGTTCCTGGCGCGTTCGCGCTGGGGCGACGGCACGAACCGCGAGCTGAAGCGCCTGATGCTCGACCACGCGTTCCGCTGGGCCGGGACCGCGTGGTTCTACGTGAGCCCGGGCAACCTGCGGTCGCAGCGCGCGCTTGAGGGGATCGGCGCGCGCGTCGAGCGCCGCGAGGACAATCCGGTCGGCAGCCCGATGCCCGCGCGCGTGGTCTATCGCGTCGATCGCGGGTAGGAAATTGTGTTCGGGATAGCCCGTACCCATTTCCGCGGAAATGGGTACGGGCTATCCCGAACACGCATCGCTATCGCAAACGCGAAGGGCCCCGCTTGCGCGGGGCCCTTCGGTGTTTCGATCGTCGATCAGATCAACCAACCATGCCCTTGAGGGACTTCATGGCGCGGATCTTGATCTTGCGGCTGGCCGGCTTGGCCTTGACCGTCATCATCTCACCGGGCTTGAAGGGGTTCGGCTTCTCGTAAGCCTTGGTCGAGGGCTTGTTGATGACGATGACCTTCATCATGCCGTGCACGACGAAGACGCCGGGGCCCTTCTTGCCCAGGTCCTTCTTCATGATGGTGCCGAGTTCCTCGAAGACGGCAGCGACCTGCTTGCGCGGGAGCTTGGTCTTCTCGGCGATCATCTTGAGGGTCTCGCCCTTGCTGCGGGGCTTGGCGCTGGCGGTAGCCATCCTGACTTCCTTTCTTTGCGGGCGCTTGTGGCCCGCTGCCGGGGAGTGCCTTTTGCACGTCGGCTGCTTGCGAAACTGGGTCCGATGCCCAGGACGCCGCGAAAGATAGGGATTTCCGCGCCGGACGCAAGGCGTAACAACCGTTTCCGAGGGTTTTTTGTCCACTTTCCGCCAGAAAGGGCGGGATTCCCGCGGTTACCCAAGGGTCCGGCGCCCAAAATCCGCCCAAACCAGGTGGAATTCCGCCCCCGGGCCGTCTGCGGCGTGTTAACGCGTGGGCGCGGCGCGCGCCCACGTTCGGTCGCCCGGGTCCCCGCCCCGCATCAGCCCTTCGCGGGCATCGCCGGCGCGCGGCCGATCGAGTGGTACTCGAAGCCCTCGTGCGCCATCTGCTGCGGGCGGTAGAGGTTGCGGCCGTCGAACACGAGCGGCGCCTTCAGCCGCTTGCGCATGTCGGCGAAGTCCGGCGAGCGGAACTCGTTCCACTCGGTGCAGATGACCAGCGCGTCCGCGCCGTCCAGCGCGGCGTACATGTCCTTCGCGTGCGGCACGCCGGGCATCTCGCGGCCCAGGTTCTCGAGCGCCACCGGGTCGTAGGCCACGACCTTCGCGCCGGCCGCGATCGCGCGCCTCATCAGCGCGATCGACGGCGCCTCGCGTATGTCGTCGGTGCGCGGCTTGAACGCCACGCCCCAGAAGGCGAACGTCTTGCCCTTCAGGTTGCCGCTGCCGATGCGCTTCTCGACCTTCGCCCAGAAGTGCGCGCGCTGGTCCTGGTTCACGGCGTGCACCGCGGCGTTCAGCTTGCAGTCGAAGCCCATCGCGCGGCCCATGCCGACGACCGCCTGCGTGTCCTTCGGGAAGCAGCTGCCGCCGTAGCCCAGGCCCGGGTACAGGAACTGGTTGCCGATGCGCTTGTCCGCGCACATGCCCTCGCGCACGCTCACGATGTCGGCGCCCATGTGCTCGCACAGGTTGGCGATCTCGTTGATGAACGAGATCTTCGCGGCCAGCATGGCGTTCGACGCGTACTTCACCATCTCGGCGCTGCGCACGTCCATGACGTGGATCGGGTTGCCGTTGCGCACGAACGGGTCGTACAGCTCGCGCATCGCGGCGCCGGCGGCATCGCTCTCCACGCCGCAGACGATGCGGTCGGGCTTCATGAAGTCGTTGATCGCATCGCCTTCCTTCAGGAACTCGGGGTTGTCCGCGATGTGGAAGGGGACCTTGGTCAGGCTGGCGATCAGGTCGCGCACCTTGTGGCTGGTGCCCACGGGCACGGTGCTCTTGACCACCACGGTCTTCGCCTTGCCGCCCGGGCCGATGCGCTCCAGCGCGGCCGCGATGTCGCGCGCCACGGCCAGCACGTACTGCAGGTCGGCGCTGCCGTCCTCGTCGCTGGGCGTGCCGACGCAGATGAAGATGACGTCCGCGTCGCGGTACGCCTCGAACTTGTCCAGCGTGAAGTGCAGGCGGCCGGCCTTGATGTTCGCCTCCAGCATCTCGCTGAGGCCGGGCTCGTAGATGGGGCTCTCGCCGCGCGTGAGCATCTCGATCTTGCGCGGATCGACGTCCAGGCACGTGACGTGGTTGCCGGTCTCGGCGAAGCATGCGCCGGTGACGAGTCCGACGTAACCGGTGCCGACCATCGTGAGCTTCATCGCGTGGGGTCTCCTGTCAGTTCGCGGCCGCGGCGCGTCCGCGCGGGGTCCGGGAAGGTACATCGGCACCCCGGGCCTCCAACTCAAGCAGGCCGCGCTTCACGGCCACGGTGGCGCCCGCGGGGCCCGCATCGCCCGCATAACCGCCGATCCATCCCCCGGAACCGACCACCCGATGGCAGGGAATGACGATGGGCAGGGGATTTCTCCGCATGGCCTGGCCCGCCGCGCGGACCGCCCGTGGGCTGCCGGCCGCCCGGGCCAGCCAGGCGTAGCTCCGCGTCTCGCCGCAGGGGATCGTCCGGCACGCGTCCCAGCAGGCGCGCTGGAACGCGGTGCCCGCCGGTGTCGGCACGTCGGCGAAGTCGTCCGCCGCGCCGCGCAGCCACGCCTCGACGCGCGCGCGGATCGCCCGCGCCGCCGCCTCGTCCGCGGCAAGGATCGTCACCGGTCCGCCCGGCGTGTCGACGGTGAATCGTTGCGGGGCGTGCGGCGCCATCGCCTGATCGTAGCCCGCCTCCAGCGGGGTACGATTGCGGACCCATGACCACCGCCACCGCCCGTCCCGCGTCCGTCGCCGCGCCCGCCTCGCTCGACCCGATGTCGAAGGACCTGATCGGCCTGGTCGGCGCGCAGGACCCCGAGATGGCCGCGCTGCTGGCGCACGAGGCCGAGCGCCAGGCCACCACGCTCGAGCTGATCGCCAGCGAGAACCACGTCACGCCCGCCGTGATGCACGCGGCCGGCAGCTGGCTGACCAACAAGTACGCCGAGGGCTACCCCGGCAAGCGCTACTACGGCGGCTGCCAGTTCCACGACCAGATCGAGGACATCGCCCGCGAGCGCGCCAAGCAGCTGTTCAAGTGCAGCTTCGCGAACGTGCAGCCGCACTGCGGCGCCAACGCGAACATCGCGGCCTTCATGGCGCTCTGCGACCCGGGCGACACGATCCTCAGCCTGCCGATCAAGAGCGGCGGCCACCTGAGCCATGGCCTGAAGCCGAACTTCAGCGGCACCTTCTACAAGATCGCCGAGTACGGCCTGGACCCGCAGACCGAGCTGCTCGACTACGACGCGATCCAGGAGATCGCCACCGAGGTCAAGCCGAAGATGATCATCTGCGGCTACAGCGCGTACTCGCGCACGATCGACTTCGCGCGGTTCCGCGCCATCGCCGACTCGGTGGGCGCGTACCTGATGGCCGACATCGCGCACATCGCGGGCCTGGTCGCCGCCGGCGTGCACCCCAGCCCGTTCCCGCACGCGCACGTGGTCACCACCACCACGCACAAGACGCTGCGCGGCCCGCGCGGCGGCCTGGCGCTCTCCAACGATCCCGAGATCGCCACCAAGATCGACCGCAAGGTCTTCCCCGGCAGCCAGGGCGGGCCGCTCATGCACATCATCGCCGCCAAGGCGATCGCCTTCGGCGAGGCGCTGCGCCCCGAATTCACGACGTACAGCCGGCAGGTGGTCGCGAACGCCAAGGCGCTGGCCGCCGCGCTGGTCGAGCGCAACTACCGCCTCTGCACGGGCGGCACCGACAACCACCTGATGCTGGTCGACCTGCGCCAGCGCAGCGCCGACCTGACCGGCGCCGACGCCGAGAAGTGGCTGGAGTCCGCCGGCATCATCTGCAACAAGAACGGCATCCCGAACGACCCGCGCCCGCCGATGGTCACCAGCGGCCTGCGCCTGGGCACGCCCGCGCTCACCTCGCGCGGCCTCAAGGAACCCGAGATGGTGCAGGTCGCCAACTGGCTGGACCGCGTGATGGGCTCGAAGGGCGACGCCGCCACGTGTGCGGCCGTCCGCGAGGAGATCCGCGCGTTCTGCGCGCGCGTCCCGATGCCGCACTGAGGCACGCGCGGCATCACAACGCCGCGACGCGCTCCGCGATGTCCTTCCGCCGCAGCGCCGCGACGACGGGCTCCAGCTCGCCGTCCAGCATCTTCGCCAGCGGGAACGATTCCTCGACCCGGTGATCCACCGCGATCGCCTCCTTCCAGCGGTACGTGCGGATCTTCTCCGCGCGGCCGCCGCTGCCCATCATCGTGCGGCGCTCGGCGCTGCGCGCGGCGTCGGCGGCGGCCTGGCGCGCCTCGCGCACGCGCGCCCGGAGCAGGCGCCACGCCTTGTCGCGGTTCTGCAGCTGGCTGCGCGTCTCCTGCATGCGCACCTCGATGCCCGTGGGCAGGTGGATCAGGTGCACCGCGGTCGCGACCTTGTTGACGTTCTGCCCGCCGGGACCCTGCGCCGTGGTCATCATCTCCTTGACCTCGGCGGGATCGACCTCGTCCTCGATGTCCTCGGGCTCGGCCATCACGGCGACGGTCGCGGTGCTGGTGTGCACGCGGCCCTGCGCCTCGGTGGCGGGCACGCGCTTCACCTGGTGCGTGCCGCCCTCGTAGCCCAGGTCGCTCCAGACGCCTTCGCCCTCCAGCTCCACGATCGCCTGCGTGCAGCCGCCCGCGTCGCCCGGCCGGAACTCCATCTCGTCCCAGCGCCAACCGCGGCGCGCGGCGTAGCGGCGGTACATGTCCAGCAGGTCGCCGGCCCACAGCGCGGCCTCGTCGCCGCCGACGCCGGCGCGCACCTCCAGGATCACGGCGCCCACGCGCCCGTCGTCCGCCGTCACCAGCCGTTCCTGCAGTTCCGTGGCCAGCGCGACCAGGCGCGCGCGCAGGGCGGGGGACTCCTCGCGCGCCATCGCGGCCAGTTCGCGGTCGGGGCCCGCCGCCAGCGCGTCCAGCCCGGCCAACTCCACCTGTCCCTGCTTCCACGACTCCCAGCGCGTCGCGATCGGCTCCAGCGCGCGGCGCTTCGTCGTCGCGGCGCGCAGCGCGCGGTGGTCGGCCAGCACGCCGGGGTCCATCATCGCCTCGCCGGCGGCGTGGAACTCGGTCGTCATGCGCTCGAGCGTGCGGACGAGGTTGTCGGGGAGTGGGGCCATCGGGTCGGGTCGCGTGCCGTGCGCCTAAGAAACAACCGCGCCCGTGGGGGCGCGGTCGTTGGTTGCTGCGCGGGATGGAACTACTTCTTGGTGGGGGCGGCGGCCTTCTTGCCGTCGTCCTTCTTGAAGTAGTCGCCGGCGAACTTGCGCTGGAAGCGCTCGACGCGGCCGGCGGTGTCGATGAACGTCTTCTGGCCGGTGTAGAACGGGTGCGAACCCGACCACACCTCGACGTTGATCTCGGGCACGGTCGCGCCGACGGTCATGACGTGCTGGCCGCGGTAGAAGACCTTGCACTCGGGGAACCACTTGGGGTGAATGTCGCTCTTCATGGTGATCCTCGCCCCTTGGGGGCAGATCGAGGAGGATAGCGAAACCCCGGCCGGGTTGGAAGGGGGTTGGTGCGTCCCGCTGCGCGTTATCCGGTCGCGGGCGTTCTACACTACCGCCCCGATGCACCGCCCCGACGCCAGCCCCGACCCCCATGGCTGGGCACGCGCATCCCGCACGCCGTCCCTGCCCGAGGTGCACGCCACCATCCCGGTGGCGCCGCGCGCGGCCTCGATGTGGCGGCGACTGTGGGCGTTCAGCGGGCTGGGGCTCATGGTGGCCGTCGGGTACATGGACCCCGGCAACTGGGCGACCGACCTGGCCGCCGGCGCGCGCCACGGCTACGCGCTGCTCTTCGTCGTGCTGCTGGCCAGCCTGGCCGCCATGCTGCTGCAGCACCACGCCGTGCGCCTGGGGATCGGCGCCGACCGCGACCTGGCGCAGGCATGCCGCGACGCGTACCCGCGGCCCGTCGCACTGGTGCTCTGGCTCCTGTGCGAGATCGCGATCGCCGCGTGCGACCTGGCCGAGGTGATCGGCTCCGCGATCGCGCTGCAGCTCCTGTTCGGCATCCCGCTGGTGCTGGGCGTCGCCATCACCGCGCTGGACGTGCTGGCGCTCCTCCTGCTGCAGCGCTTCGGCTTCCGCCTGCTGGAGTCGATCGTCGCGGTGCTGGTGCTGACGATCGCCGCGTGCTTCGCGTACGAGCTGGTGCTCTCGCGCCCCGCGTTCGGCGGGGTCCTGCTCGGTTTCGTGCCGGACTCGGCCGTGCTGCGCGACCCCGCGATGCTCTACGTCGCGGTCGGCATCCTGGGCGCCACCGTGATGCCGCACAACCTGTACCTGCACAGCAGCATCGTGCAGACCCGCGCCTACGAGCGCTCCGACGCCGGACGCCGCGAGGCGCTGCGCCTGGCCACGATCGACTCCAGCGTCGCGCTGGGCCTGGCGTTCTTCGTGAACGCCGCGATCCTGGTGGTGGCCGCCGCCGCGTTCCACGGCACGCCGAACCAAGGCGTCGCGGACATCCACGACGCGTACCGCCTGCTCGCGCCGGTGCTGGGCGCCTCGCTGGCCAGCACGCTCTTCGCGGTCGCGCTGCTGGCCAGCGGGCAGAACTCCACGCTCACCGGCACGCTTGCCGGGCAGATCGTGATGGAGGGCTTCCTGGACCTGCGCCTGCCGCCGTGGCTGCGGCGCCTGGTCACGCGGCTGGTCGCGATCGTCCCGGCCGCCGTCGTCGCCGCGCTCTGGGGCGAGGCCGGGATCGGCAAGCTGCTGGTGCTGAGCCAGGTGATCCTGTCGCTGCAGCTGCCGTTCGCGGTGTTCCCGCTGGTGCAGTTCACGTCGTCGCGTGCGAAGCTCGGGCCGCTCGCGGCGCGCGGCTGGGTGAAGTGGGGCGCATGGGGCTGCGCGGTCGCGATCGCGCTGCTCAACGTGGTGCTGCTGTGGCAGGTGGCGACGGGCGCGGGCGCGTCCACCGACGCCGCGGCCGGCACGCCGCCCGTTCCCGCCGCGAAGGGGTGACGCCATGGCCATCCGCACCCACCCCGAGGACTTCCGCGTCGACGAGCAGCTGGAGCCCGCGTGGCTCGAGGCGCTTGCCGCGCGCGCCGACGCCGCGCACCCGCACGCCGCCGTGCGGCTCTCGAAGTCCGGGCTGACCACGCCCGACGCGGCGGCCGAACTGGCGCGCGCGCTCCGCATCCGCCCCGGGCAGGTCTCGTGGGCCGGGCTCAAGGACCGGCACGCGGTCACGGCGCAGCACGTCACGCTTTCCGTGGGGCACGAGGCCGCGCCGCGGCTGCGTGCGCTCGCGACTGGGCTCGAGGGCCGCGGCTGGCGCGCGCGCCTGATCGGCTGGTCCGCCGCACCGATCGATGCCCGCGCGATCCGCGCGAACGAGTTCGAGCTCCTCCTGCGCGGGCTCACGGACGCGGCCTGCGCCGAGGTCGCGCGCCGCGCCGCGCTGCTCACGGGCGCCGACGGCGAACTGCTCCTGGTCAACTACTACGGCGAGCAGCGCTTCGGCAGCGCGCGCCACGGCGAGGGCTTTGCGGCGCGCGCGCTTCTCCAGGGCGACTTCCTGCTCGCCATCCGGCTGCTGGTCGGGACCCCCACGCGCAAGGACGCGGGCGCCGCACGTTCGCTGGCGCGCGCGTGCGCCGCGCAGTGGGGCAACTGGTCCGCGATCGTCGCCGCGACGCCGGCCTGCGCCGAGCGCGCGCCCTTCGAGGCGCTGGCCGCCGGCGCGGCACCCGCCGACGCGTTCGCCCGCCTGCCGGCGTTCCTGCGCACGATGAGCATCGAGGCGTACCAGTCCTGGCTGTGGAACGATGCCGCGCAGCGGCTGGCGTCGACCTGCGCCGGCGCGCTCCGCACGCCCACCGAGTGGGGCGAGCTGGTGTTCCCGCAGGGCAGTGCGTGGTCGGCGGGGTGGGCGGGCCTGCGTGCCGTCCTGCCTGCCCCGAGTGCGACGGCCGTCGAGCCGTGGTCCACGGCGCTGGCCGACGCGCTGGCCGCGCAGGGCCTGACCATGGACCGCTTGGTCGTCCCGGGGGCGGCCAGCCCCTTCTTCGGTGCGGCCGATCGCCCGTTCGCCGTCCGGACGGCGGGCTTCCGGCTGGACGCCCCCGAGCCCGGTCCCGGGGGCGCCGACGTCCGGGTTGCCTTCGGTTTGCCCCGCGGGGCCTATGCAACCACGGTGCTCCGGGCGCTGGGCCAGTAGCCGGGCAGGGGGGTGATTATCCCCCAAGTCACGCTTCCACCGGGATTTCCGCAAATCCGGGTCGGGCCCTCTGGATTCCTGCTATCCTTCCGGAGTCCTGAATCGCTGACCCTCATCGGAGGGTCGACCGTTTCGACAACCGACGCTGATCTCTCGCCCGAGTCAAAGCACGGTTCCATTACGCATCGGGCCAGAGAATCGAGATCTTCCCATGAAGATGTACGTCGGCAACCTTCCCTTCTCCTGCACCGAAGACGAGCTCCGCGACCTGTTCGCGCAGCACGGCGAAGTCACCAGCGCCTCGCTGGTGATGGACCGCGAGACCGGCCGCCCCCGCGGCTTCGGCTTCGTCGAGATGTCGGACGCGGCCGCTGCGCAGGCGGCGATCGCGGCCCTGCACGGCCAGAACTTCCAGGGCCGTGACCTCACGGTCAACGAAGCCCGTCCGAAGACCCCCGGCTCGGGTGGTGGCTTCGGTGGCGGCGGCGGCGGCAGCCGTGGCCGTGGCGGCTTCGGCGGCGGCGGCGGTGGCG
>JBEIFT010000106.1:0-9059 GCA_040382255.1 Phycisphaeraceae bacterium | reverse complement strand
CGCCGCCGAGGTGCTGTCCGAGCTGGTGGGCGGTGCCGCTCCCGCGGCGCCCGTGGCCCCTGCGGCCGCACCCGCGTCACCCGCCGACGCGCCCGCTCCTTCCCCTGCGCCCGCCGCCAAGCCCGCGGTGCCCGCGCCGCCGGCCAAGCCCGGCGCCGTCGACCAGTCCGTGATCGATGACCTGCTCTCCGGGGGCGGCGGCACGTGATCGCGCTGCTGCGCCGGTTCCACCGCTGGCTGCAGGACCGGCAGGCGTCCGCGCGCGCCCGCGTGGCCCTGACGCTGCTGGTCGTCGGCGCCGCCGTCGCGGTGGGATGGCCCGTGATCTCCACCGCCTCGTCGCTGCACGCGCAGCAGCAGGGGATCCTGACCGCACTGGCCAAGGCCAACGCCAAGGACGAGGATCCCGCCGCCCTCCAGCTCTTCACGCGCAACACGGTGACCGCCAACGGCCGCGACTACGGCGGCGCCCGCCAGATCCCGCGGCCCGTCGACCTCTTCGACGACGACGGCACCATGAGCCAGGAAACCAAGCGCGACCTGGCGTGGCGCCTGGTCGCGGACCAGGTGCCGGCGTGGATCCCCGCCGTGCTCGTGCGCGAACCGCTCGCCGCCTGGCTTGCCGTCGGCTCCGCCGCCGCGGTGCTCGGCGCGATCGTGTGGACGGGCCTCGCGGTCGCGGCGCTCGAGCTGGGCACGTTGTTCGCGGCGCTGGTCGCGCTGTTCGTCTGGGCGGGCTGGCCGCTGATGGCGCAGGGCACCGTCGCGACGGCGCTCTCGCTGCTCCTCTTCGGCTTCCTGTGGCGCACGGCCTCGGGCCTGCTGGGCGGCCGCAACGGCGTCGTCGCGGTGGCGCGCACCACGGTGCTGGAGGGCATCCGCACGCTGGCCGCGCCGGCGTTCGTGGTGCCCATCGCGGTGCTGCTGCCGCTCCTGGCGCTCTCGCGCGACCAGGGCCAGGCCCTCTACCTTGCGATCCCCGGCTTCCTGGACTGGGGCCACACCGTCGTCTACACGTGCGCCGCGCTGCTGGTGATCTTCTTCGGCTGTGCGAGCACGTCGTTCGAGATGCGCGACCGCCAGGTCTGGACCGTGCTCACGAAGCCCATGAGCCGCTTCGGCTGGATGCTGGGCAAGTGGGTGGGCACCATGGCGCTGGCGCTGGTGGTGCTCGTGGGCGGCGGGCTCCTGGTCTGGGCCGGGGCGCACTTCCTGGCGTCGCAGCGCCCCGTGGACGAGGCCGACGCGCGCGAAGTCCGCGACACGGTGCTCGTCGCCCGCTCCGGCACCCTGCCCGAGTGGGATTTCCTGCCGCCCGACCGGCTGCGCGAGATCGTGCAGCAGTCGATCGATTCCGACGCGGTGCTGAAGGCCGACCTGGCAGCCGGCCGCCAGGATGACGCCGCGGTCCGCCGCGAGCTGGCGGTCAACGCGCAGAAGAAGCACCTCGAGTCCCAGCGGCGGATCATGCCGGGCGACGGCAGGGTCTTCACCTTCCGCGGGTTGGCGACCCCCGCGACCGAGCGCCTGCCCATGTCCCTGCGCTACAAGCTGCACGCCGGCGCCGACGACATCCACGAGCGCTTCCCGGTCGTGTTCGAGTACCAGACCGGCACCCGCGCAGGGCAGTGGGAGATCCGCGAGTACGTGCCCACCGAGCGCTACTCGCTGGCCATCGATCCGACGATGGTCGACAAGGACGGCACCATGCGGGTCCGCGTGCTGAACGTGGGCATCGACGAGCAGGCCAAGAACTTCGTGCCCACGCAGGTCTCGATCTACATCGAGGAGGACGGGCTGGAGGTGATGGCCACGCAGGCCACCTTCGCCGACAACATGATCGCCGCCATGCTGGTCGACGCGGTGAAGGTCGCGTTCCTCGCCTCGCTGGCGGTCGTCGCCGGTTCGCTGCTCAGCTTCCCGATCGCCGTGCTGCTGGCCTTCGGCATCTTCTCGATGGCGACCCTGACGCCGTTCCTGGCGAACTCGCTGCGCGACTACCGCGTCGACTGGAACTCGGGCGCCGCGATCGGCGCTTTCCAGGCGGTCGTCCGGTCGCTGGCCGTGTCCATCGAGTTCCTGCTGCACGGATTCGCCTCGCGCAGCCCCAGCGATGCGCTGGCCCAGGGCCGCGCGATCACGCTGAACGGCCTCTTCGACGCATTCGTGACCATCGGCCTGGCGTGGGGCGGCGGCGTGCTGCTCCTGGGCTGGGCCGCCATCCGCCGCAAGGAGATCGCCGTCTACAGCGGCCAGGGCTGACCATGCGGGATCGCCACGTCCAGCTCCTTGCCGCGGCCACGGCGCTCGCCGCCTTCGTCGGCGCGGGCGCGCTCCTGCCCGTCATCACGCGCACCAGCGACGAGGCGAAGCTGCGCTACACCGACGTCTCGGTCGAGGGCGCGCCTCCCATCGTCGCGGTCGGCGCCGCGGTCGGTGCGCTGCGCGGGCTGGTGGTCGACTACCTGTGGATCCGCCTGCAGCAGATGCGCCAGGACGGCCACTACTACGACGCGCAGCGCCTGGCCGACCTGATCACCAAGCTCCAGCCGCGCTTCGGCGAGGTCTGGGCCTTCCATGGCCACAACCTGGCCTACAACCTGAGCGTGATGACCAGCACCCCCGAGGAGCGCTGGCGCCTGGTCAACGCGGGCATCGACCTGGTCCGCAACAAGGGCATCCGCTACAACCCGAACGACCTGATCCTCTACAAGGAGCTGGCGTTCTGGTTCGCGCACAAGATCGACGGCGTCTCGGACGACGCGCACCTGTTCTACAAGCGCAAGTTCGCGCAGGAATGGCACCTGCTGCTGGGCCCGCCGCCCGCGGACCGCCAGGAGCGCGTCAAGTGGCTCGAGGCGATCGCGACGTCGCCCGACACCTTCGACGAGCTGCTGGCGAAGAACCCCGACGTCAAGAAGCTGGCCGACGAGCTGACCGAGCGCCTGAAGGCCTTCGACCCGCGCGTGCAGTTCCGCCCGGACAAGAGCTTCCTGATGAACGAGGGCCAGTGGATGGCCCTGCGCTCGAACCCCGGCTACGCGCGGATGCTGAAGCTGCACGACCGCATGCGCCAGACCAACCAGGCGTATGCGGCGCTGGACGACGTTCTCTCGAAGCCGGAGAACCGCGTGCCGCTGGCCAAGCTTGTGGCGTACCTGCGCAAGCACGTCCTGCTGGACGACTACAACATGGATCCCGCGCTCATGGCCCGGTACACCAAGGAGTACGGGCCGTTCGACTGGCGCCACCCGCAGTCGCACGCGTTCTACTGGGCGCGTCGCGGTTCGGAGATCGGCGCCGAGCGCTACCAGAACGACGACGACATCTACCGCATCATGAACGACGACTCGACGGCGATCCAGGCCATGCAGTCGCTCGCGCACTCGGGCCTGATGAGCGTGGACCCGTTCTCCGAGGACAACCCCGGCCGCCTGCAGGACACGCGCTGGATCCGGGCGATCGACTCGTACTTCCGCGAGCTCTACGACAAGCACTACAAGACGCGCGGCGCCGGCGCCGACCGCTTCGTCGACTTCCACATCAACTTCATGACGCAGGCGATCCGCGAGCTCTACCGCGCGGGCGACGAGGAGGGCGCGCAGCAGATCCTGGACGAGCTGGACAAGCTGTACGGCAGGGGCGGCCTGATCCCCAACAACAAGTACTCGATGCCCCTCGAGGACTACGTCCGCCAGGCCACCTTCGGCGAGTACGAGATGGTGCCGGACGTCGCGCGCACCGACGTCTACGGCGCGCTGCGCCGCGGCTTCCTGGAGGGCTACCTGCTCGAGCGCAAGAAGACCCTCGACGACGCGCTGAAGTTCTCGCGCGACCTGATCGAGTACTTCCGCACCAGCCGCTTCGCGGACTTCCAGACCAAGATGGGCGACCGCCGCCTGGCCGACCTGGTCGGCGGCCTGGAGCGCAGCGTCGAGTTCGTGCTGGCGGACATCATGACCGACTCGGAGATCCCGCTGGTCGACCGCCTGACGATCTACAACAAGCTGCCCGAGGACCAGCGCGCGATGGTGTACGACCCCGCCAAGGAGCGCCTTGCCGCCGACTACGCCGCCAGCCCGATGGCATCGGTGCTGGCCTTCGACAAGGCCTTCCCCGAGCCGCCGGGCATCGAGGCGTGGCGCGCCAGGAAGGCCGAGCTGGAGCGCGAGCGGAAGTCCCGCGAGGCCGAGCGCCAGCAGGACGGCAGCGAGCGCAAGCGCTGAGCGTTACGCTGGCGGCATGCCGACCCGCCCGCCCGCGATCCTCTGCATCGGGAAGAACTACGCCGACCACGCCGCCGAGATGGGCGGCGCCGCGCCCGAGCGCCTGGTGCTCTTCATGAAGAACCCCGCCAGCGCCTGCGGCGACGGCGACGCGATCGTGATCCCCGCGATCTGCGACGAGAACGGCCCGCAGGTCGACTACGAGGGCGAGCTGGCGGTCATCGTCGGCCGCGACTGCCGCGACGTCCCCGAGGACCGCGCGCTCTCGTTCGTCGGCGGCTACGCGGCGGCGAACGACGTGAGCGCCCGCTGGTGGCAGCGAGAGGGCGGCGGTGGGCAGTTCTGCCGCGGGAAGGGCTTCGACACGTTCTGCCCGATCGGGCCGGTCGCGCCGGCGGCGCAGGTGCCCGATCCGCATGCCCTGCGCGTGGTGACGCGCCTGAACGGGCAGGTCATGCAGGATTCGTCGACCTCGCTGATGATCCATTCGGTGGCGCGCATCGTGTCCGAGCTCTCGCGCGGCACCACGCTGCTGGCCGGCACGGTGATCCTGACCGGCACGCCGGCCGGCGTCGGCTTCGGCCGCTCGCCGAAGGTCTTCCTGAAGGACGGCGACGTCGTCGAGGTCGAGATCACCGGCGTCGGCCGCGTGCGGAACCCGGTGCGGCATGCCTGAGCCGGTGCCGGCGGCCGGCGGCCCCGCGGGTGCGGCCCGCCCCGGCACGGCGGCGCGCGCATGCATCGCGTGCGTGCGCTTCTACCAGCGCCGCCTGGCGTGGGCCACGCGCGGGTGGTGCCGCTTCGAGCCCTCGTGCTCGAACTACGCGATCGGCGCCTACGAGCGCCACGGCGCGCTGCGCGGAACCGTGATGGCCGCGTGGCGCATCGTGCGCTGCAACCCCTGGGGCGGGTGCGGTCACGATCCGGTGCCGTGAGGCGGCGCGTGCGACGGTGCATCGCCCGCGGGCGGCGCGGCGGCTGCGCGCTTCGCGGCGCGCGCACGGAACGCGTCGACCGCCTCCTGCAGCCGCGCGGCGTACTCGGCCAGTGGGCGTTCCGTGTGCGGGCGGACGACGACCACCAGGTCCAGCCCGGCGGCGGCACCCTGCACGTGCATCCGGAACGCCTCGCGCAGCAGGCGCTTGAACCGGTTGCGGACCACGGCACACCCGACACGGCGCGAGACGCTGAGGCCCAACCGTGCCAGCGGCAGGTCATTGGGCACCCCGTAGACCACCAGCGCGCCGAAGTCACGGCGTTCCCGCAGGGCGTAGGCGCGGTCGAAATCCCGGCCCTTCTTGACGCGCAGGGCAGCGGGGAATCGGGCGTCGGGGCGTCCGGCCATGGCTGGAAGGGTACTTTCGGACCTTGGCGGGATCGTCCGGGATTGCTTATACTGTCCCGCTTCCCCCAGCCCGGAGGACTCCCATGATCGACGCCCTGAAGAGCGATGAAATCGTCAACAAGCTCGGTGGCCGCTTCAAGCTGACCGCCCTCATCCAGCGCCGTCTTGGCGAGCTGGTCGATGGCGCCCGTCCGCTGGTCGAGCGCAACGGCCGCACCGACTTCGAGGTCGTGATCGACGAGATCGTCCAGGAGAAGATCACGATCGACTGGGAGGCGTCCGGCCTCGAGCCTCCGGCCCGGAAGTGACCCTGCCGGGCGCCCGGCGCCCGCGGATGTACCTGAATCACCCGACCCGCCCGGTCTTCCGGGCGGGTTTTCGCTTGCCGCGGCAGGTTTCCGGGCGATCTTGCCGTAGAACCCTGCGGGGGCCCCGTTGCCCCCAAGGAGCCGCACACGTGAAGACCCGCCCGCGCACCTCCATGCTCGCCCGTGCCGCCGCCGCGGCAGCCCTGGCCGTCGGGACCCTCGCCGGCACCGCGCTGGCGCAGGAGGGCGTGCGCAACCAGCCGCTCCCGGTGATCTCGGGCGGCATCGCGACTCAGCGAGTGGTCTGGCACAGCGGCCGCACCGCCGAGGGCGGCACCGCCGGCACCTGTGACCCGGTCGTCTCGACGCGCACCAACGCGTCGTTCGACGGCGGCCAGTACATCGCGCAGGGCGGCTTCGCCGAGACCGAGATCGCGGCCGTCAGCTTCACGCTGCCCGCCAGCGCGTTCCCCGTGCGCATCGACCTGGCGGAGATGATCTTCGCCACCAGCGGGACCATCGTGCAGACGACCACGCACTGGTCGGTGCTGTTCTGGGAGGGCAAGCCGAACACGGGGACGCTGGCATTCACGGCCTCGAGCGACGGCACCATCCTGCCGCACCTGGTGATGGCGCCGGGGACCAACGGCACGAACATCCAGTTCATGGTCGATCCCTCGGACCCGGACCAGATCTACCTGAACGACGACGGCACGCACACGATCAGCTTCGGCTACCGCATCGACCGCCACAACGCGCAGGCTTCGAACCCGTGCCTGACGGCGCCGCCCTCGAACCTGAACGCGTTCCCCACGACCGACGTGGGCGGCCTGCAGTACCCCGCGGACAACTGGCTGTACATGGTGAACTGCGGCGCGGGCGGCTGCGGCGCGGGGTGGCTCTCGTTCGCGCAGCTCCCCAGCCTGTGCCGCCCCAGCGGCGACTGGGTGATGCGCCTGACGTGGACGCCGCTGGGCAGCTGCCAGAACGCGCCCACGGGCGCGTGCTGCGTTTCCGGCAACTGCTCGCAGAAGACGCTGGCCGAATGCCAGGCCGCCGGCGGGACCTACCGCGGCGATGGCATTGCCTGCACCACGTCCCTCTGCGACACCGGTGCGCCCGTCGCCTGCTGCTTCCCGACGACGGGCGGCTGCCTGAACCTGCCCTCGGCGCAGTGCACCGCCGCGGGCGGCGTGCCCGGCCCCGCGGGCAGCACGTGCTCCAGCTACAACTGCAACCCGCAGGGCGCCTGCTGCATGCCGGACGGCACCTGCCAGGGCCCGATGAGCCCCTCGGCCTGCGCGGCCGCCGGCGGCACCTACAAGGGCGACAACTCCACCTGCGCCACGGTCACCTGCCCGCCGCCCGTCGGCGCGGCGTGCTTCGCGAACGGGTTCTGCCTGCTGCTGACGCAGGCCGATGCCGCCACCGCGGGTGCCGTCTGGAAGGGCCCGGGCACGACCTGCGCCGATGGCAGCGGCAACGGCACGGCCGACGCCTGCGAGCGCGCCGGCGACCTGAACGGCGACGGCAAGGTGAACGGCGCCGACATCGGCATCATGCTGGGCGAGTTCGGCACCAACGCCGCGCGCTCGGACCTGGACCGCAACGGCATCGTGAACGGCGCCGACCTGGGCATCCTGCTGGGCAACTGGGCGCCATGACCGGCGGCGCAGGCCACGACGGACGACCCTCCGACGCGCGGTGCCCCAACTGCGGGCATCCGCTGCGCGTGGTCGCCGTGCACGGCCACGGGCAGTGCCGGACGTGCGGCGTCAACATCCAGCCATGCTGCGACGGCGACGCGTGCACCGCGGGCCAGCCGACGCCGGAGCGCCCCGCGGGGTGAGCCTGTGCGGCCTGGGAGGGGGTTTCCGGCCCTTGTGGCCGCCCCTCGGCCCGGGCCCATTGACCGCGGCAGGGGGGCCGTGCATACTGTTCCGTACCGCATCACCCGGAGAGGTGTCCGAGCGGTTGAAGGAGCTAGTCTCGAAAACTAGTAGTGGGCTCGTCCTACTCGTGGGTTCGAATCCCACCCTCTCCGCTTCGCGCGCCCCGCTCACCGCGGGGCGCGCTGCGTTTTGGGGTGCGCGCCCGGAGCGCGCTCAGACGCGCTGGACCTGCGAGTCCTTGACCCAGCCCGTCCGTCCGTCCGGAAGCTGCAGCTGCACCCAGCCCGGCCGCTCGGAGAGCACCGTGCACTCGACGCCCGGCCCCAGCGTTTCGGCGAACGCGGCCTCGAAGCCTTCGCCGTTGCCCTTGCGGAGGGTGACGCCGCTCTCGACCAGCACCGCCGCCGGGCGCGCCGCGGCCAGCGACTCGTCGGCCAGGATGCTGCCGCCGCACGCCACCCACGCGGCCAGCGCCAGTGCCGTGACGGTCCGCCACAGGATGCGCCGGCCGTCCGTGCCGAGCGTGGCGGGTGCGGCGATGCGCCACGCGAGCAACGCCCAGAACGCCGCCCAGCCGATCCACGCCACGGCGAATCGCGCACCCAGCGGGATCAGGTGCCACCACCGCGCCACGCTGTCGACCAGCAGCGTGCCGCCGGAACGCTCGAACGAGTGCTCGACCTTGCGGCGCGCCTGCGCCAGGTTGTGCGCCAGGTCGGCGTCGCCCGGAATGTGGCGCTCGGCGCGCAGGTAGGACACGATCGCGCGGCCGACGTCGCCGGCCTGCAGCTGCGCGTTGCCCAGGTTGTAGTGAAGCGGGCCGTTGTCGGCGCCGTGGTCCAGCACCGTCTGCCACCGCAGCGCGCTCTCGCGGAACGCGGCCATGCTGGCGGCGGGGTCGGTGGTGCGCAGCTGGATGCCGCGGTCGTACGACGCCTGCGCCGCGACCGCATCGGCCGAGGCGTCGGACGGCGCATCGGCGGCACGTGCCGGCAGCGCACACGCGGCGGCCAGTGCCAGGGCGGCCGCCGCGGCAAGCCGCATGCGCACGGTGCGGTGCGTCATGGCGTGCCTCCCTTCGATCGCCGCAGTCCCTGCTGGTCCAGTGTCGCGATCGCCGCGGCGGCCGCGGCGCGCAGCTCGTCGGTTCCGGCGCCTGCCGCGTTCGGCGCGTAGCGCGCGCGGTCGCAGCGGGCCAGCAGCTCGGTGACGGTGGTGCGGACCTCGTCGGGCACCCGGTTCGTGGCCAGCACGGACGCGAGGTCGCCGCGCGTCAGCGTGCCGGGCG
>JBEIFT010000105.1:0-9063 GCA_040382255.1 Phycisphaeraceae bacterium | reverse complement strand
GGGAACGTCCGCGGGCGAGCGCCCGCAGCGAGCAGCGGTCCCCTCCGCAGCGACGTACGAGGCCATGAGGCACGCGGACCACGTACCGAATACTCCTCGGGTCGTCCCACGTGCCGAATCGGCCGAACACGATGACGAGCGGAACCTGGTGGAGCGAGGAAGTTCGCGGAGGAGGGGGCCGCTGGTCGCGGAGGGCGCGGTGACAAGCCAGTGCCTCAACAGCACCAGGAAACCGGTACAGGGTTATCCCGAACCCAATTTCGTCACGCCGTGACGGGCTCGCGGGCCGGGCGCGTGGCCGTGGGCACCGTGATGCCGTGCGCCGCCAGCGCGCGGCCGATCGCCATCAGCGGGAAGTAGTGCCGGTACAGGTGGTAGCGCAGGTAGAAGACCTTCGGGAAGCCGGTGCCGGTGAACTCTGTCTCGACCCAGCCGCCGGCGGGGTCGCCGTCGGGGTTGAGCGCGGGGTCGGCGGCGTCGGCCGGACGCAGCTGCGTCTTGGCCAGCCACGTGAGCGCGCGCCAGAGGTCCGGGTCGTTCGGGCCGTAGACCTCCTGCAGCACCATCGCCGCCCACGCGGTCTGGCTGGCGGTGCTGGGGCCGGTGCCCATCAGGCTGCGGTCCTCGTAGCTGTTGGCGGTCTCGCCGAAGCTGCCGTCGACCTTCTGCACGCTCTTGATCCACGCGCCCGCGCGCTGGATCCACGGCTCGGTGCGCGGCACGCCGCAGCGGATCGGGCCGATCACGGCCTGCCATGTGCCGTAGATGTAGTTGACGCCCCAACGGCCCCAGAAGCAGCCCTCGGGCTCCTGATGGCCCTTGATGAACTCGACGGCCTTGGCGATCGCGGGGTTGTCGATGCGGTAGCCCAGCCAACTCATGCACTCCAGCGTGCGGCCGGTGATGTCGTGGCACGCCGGGTCCTGTATCGCGTTGTGGTCGGCGAAGGGGACGTATTCGTAGACCTGGTGGTTCGTCGTGCGGTCGAACGCGGCCCAGCCGCCGTTCTCGCACTGCATCGCGAAGACCCACTCGACGCCGCGGCGCGCGGCCGCCTCGTTCTCGGGGCCGCCGGCGCGCGTGAGCGCCATCGCCACCATCACGGTGTCGTCGACGTCGGGGTACCACGCGTTCTGGTACTCGAAGAACCAGCCCGCGGGGCGCGTGCCGGCGCGGACGTTCGCGGCCCAGTCGCCGGTCCAGCGCACTTCCTTCGCGCGCAGCCAGTCGGCGGCGCGCTCCAGCGAGCGGTCGCCCGCGGCGGTGAGCCCGCAGTCGGTCAGCGCATAGCTGGCGATGCCGGTGTCCCACACCGGGCTGAAGCACGGCTGGACGTGGATCGCGGCCTGGCCGGACGCGTCGCGTTCCTCGATGAAGAACGCGTCCAGGTCGCGCTCGGCGCGCTGCACCAGCGGATCGCTGCGCTTGACGCCGAGGGCCATGAACACCACCTGGATATAGACCATCGGCGGGAAGATCGCGCCAAGGCCCTCGGTGGGCGCCGGGGCGTCCTGCGACGCGCGCGCCAGGATCCAGTCGTACGACGCGCGGATCGCCTTCATGCGCGGGCCGGTGCCGACGATGCGGCCCACGACCTTGAGTGCGGTGTCGACGACCTTGAAGAACCCGCGCCAGAACGCCGGCGTGTCGGCGCGCATCTTCAGGCGGTTGCGGTCGCGCTCGCTCACGAAGAGCTCCCCGATCCCGAGCGTGGGGTCCAGGCGGCGCGTCGGCTGCAGCGTGGCGACGATCGCCAGCGGCAGGATCATCGTTCGGCTCCACGCGCTCATGCGGTCCATGTGGAAGTAGAACCACTTGGGGAGCCACACGATCTCGGGCGGGATCGCGGGCACGGCGTCCCAGCCGATCTGCCCCAGCGCGGCCAGGTAGAAGTTGCTGAAGCTGTTGCAGCGCTCGGCGCCGCCCATCGCGCGGACCACCTCGCGCGCCTTGCGCATGTGCGGCGCGTCGGGGCTGTCGCCGTAGAGCTTGAGGCAGAAGTACGCCTTCACCGTCGCGCTCAGGTCGACCGCGCTGCCGGGGTACTGGCCCCAGCCGCCGTCGGGCCGCTGCTGCCCGCGCAGGTAGCGGACGATCCTCAGCATCGTCTCGTGGCCGTCGCGGCCGTCCGCCATGGGCTGCCGCTCCTGCCCCAGGATCCACTTCATCAGCAGGTACTCGCTCTGCAGGATCGAGTCGCCCTCGAGTTCGGCGCACCAGTGGCCGTCCGGGCGCTGCAGGCCCTTGAGGGCGGCAAGCGCATCCGCGGCGGTGCGGGCGAGGGTCTCGAGCGTCTGGCGATCGGGGGTCGTCATGGCGGACCGCGCATTATAGGGGCATGCGCAGGTGGATCGCCCCCGCATCCGCCCGAGGCCCCGGCGCCGGATTCGGGGCGGGGAAGGCCGATCGCGCACCCCGCCGCTACCGCCGCTTGTGCATCGCGCGGTCGATGTCGCGCTTCATCTCGCGGGCGGCGATCGCCTGGCGCTTGTCGGCCGCCTTGCGGCCCACGCCGATCCCCACCAGGAGCTTCGCGCGGCCGTCCTTGAAGTAGATCTTGAGGGGCACGATGGTCACGCCCTTCTTCTTGACCTGCTCGGCCAGCTTGCGGATCTCCTTCTTGTGCGCCAGCAGTCGGCGCACGCGGACGGGCGGGTGCTGCGAAGCCTTGCCGGCAGGCGGGTACTCGGCGATGTGCACCGAGTGCAGGCTGAGCGCCGGCGGCTCGGCCTGTGCGCTGACGTAGCCCTCGCCCAAGCTCACCTTGGACGCGCGGACGCTCTTGATCTCGGTGCCCAGGAGCTCGATCCCGCACTCCAGGGTGTCCTCGATGGCGTAGTCGTGCCGGGCCTGGCGATTCTCGATCACCGGCTCGTTCGGACGTTCGCCATCGGACTTTCCGGCCATGGAGGGGCCGAGTATAGGACCCTCCCCCCCGCCCCCCACCCTCGCGCGGAATTTGGGTCGGAATTCGGTCCTCCACGGAGTTGCCCGGGCCCAAGGTCCGTAGAACAATGAGTCAAGGACCTGCGCCGCGCGCGCGGGTTCGCCTGTGGCCGCCATGCGAAACGGCCGATCCCGGAGAACCGAAGGCACATGCGCACCCGATCCGCCACCGTCCTCGCCGCCGCGTCCATCGCCTGCCTGCTCGCCACCGGCGCAGCGGCCCAGGTGGCCCGCGCACCCGTGGGCGAATCCGCCGCGCGGCCCGCTCCGGCCGCGGCCGAATCATCGTTCCTGGCGCGCAACCCGGAGTGCCGCGTGATGCACCTGGGCGACCAGGTCGCGCGCGCCTACGGGCCGCTGGCCACGGGCGCCACGCCCATCGAGAGCGCCGAGTCGTTCCTGCGCGTGAACGCGCCGCTCTTCGGCGTCGACGCCGCGGACCTTGCGCCCATCGGCCCGTTCGAGGGCGGCGAGCACCTGGTCCCGATCATGGACGACGAGGCGACCGGCATGGCCAGGTTCACCGGCGTCTACTGGACGCAGCAGGTGCGCGGCGTCCCGGTCTTCCGCTCGCACCTCCTGGTGCTGACGCGCAACGAACCCGGCTTCCCCGCGGTGCTGGCGTCCAGCACGCTGTGGGACGTCGGCGACTTCGCGAAGACGCTCGACGGCAAGGACCTCACCCGCCTGCCGGACGCACGCATCTGGACGCGGCGGCCTTTCAACGCGTTCCGATCGCAGCCCACCACGTCCCCCGCGCAGTACGTCGTGTGGGCCGGCGTCGATCGCAAGCAGGCAGCCGAGCCGCGCCTGGCGGTGCAGTTCGAGGCCGAGGGCGGCGGCCCGTGGGACCCCGAGAACCACCAGCGCATCCTGTTCGTGGTCGACGCCGCCGACGGCACGATCCTCTACCAGGAGAGCCGCATCTACCACGCCGCGGGAGGCCAGGTCACCGGCCAGGCCACCGTGGGCAACGACGCCGACACGTGCGCGGGCATCGCGCCGTACGCGCTGCCGTACGTGGGCGTCGTCGCCGGCGGCGTGACCGCCTACGCGGACGCCAACGGCAACTGGACGCACCCGGCCGGCACCGCGAACTACGTGTGCACGCTCGGCGGCCGCTACTTCACCGTGCAGAACAACGGCGGCGCCCCCCTGGTGCTGGTCCAGTCGGTGAACGACGGCGCCACCTGGAACCCGCAGTTCAACGCCGCGAACACGCTGGGCACGGACCGCGCGCAGGTCAACGCGTACCGCCACGCGAACATCATGCGCGACCTGGCGCTTTCGGTCTCGCCCAGCTATCCGACGGTTTCGACGCAGGGCACCAGCTTCATCATCAACAACAACATCGCATCGACGTGCAACGCGTACTACAGCGCCAGCACGATCAACTTCTACGCGGCCGGCGGCGGCTGCGCGAACACCTCGTTCGGTACCGTCGTCCACCACGAGTACGGCCACAACCTGGTCGAGAAGGGCGGCAGCGGCCAGGGCGCGTACGGCGAGGGCGTGGGCGACATCTGCGGCCTGCTGGTCGCCGACGAACCGCGCACGGGCATCGGCTTCCAGACCTGCACCACCGGCATCCGGACGGCCGCGAACACCTGCCAGTACAGCTCGACCGCCTGCTCCAGCTGCGGCAGCGAGATCCACGCCTGCGGCCAGCTGATCAGCGGCTGCGTGTGGGACCTGCGCAACTACCTGCAGGCGGCGTACCCGGCGTCGTACCGAACCAAGCTTGCGAACTACGCGATCAACTCGATCCTCCTGCATGGCGCGATCAGCACGATCGCCGACGACATCGTCGTCGACTACCTGGTGCTGGACGACGACGACGGCAACGTGAACAACGGGACGCCCAACTACCAGGGCATTGCCGGCGCCTTCGCCGCGCACGGCCTGAACGCCCCGCCGCTGCAGCTGCTCTCGTTCGCGTTCCCGCAGGGCGTCCCGCCGGTCGCGCTGCCGAACGGCATGACGGCACTGGCGGTGAACGTGGCGGCCGTGAACGGGGTGCCCGCGCCCGGCAGCGGAAAGCTGTACGTGAAGGCCGCCGGCGCGTCGAGCTACACCGAGTACGCGATGACCGAGACCGCGCCCAACAGCTACACGGTCCGGCTGCCCACCGGGGCGTGCGGCACGTCGGCCAGCTGGTACGTCGGCGCGACGACCACGTCGGGCCAGCCTCAGACCAGCCCAGCGGGCGCCCCGACCACCGCGAGCTACGCGTCGATCTACGCCGGCAGCACCGCGGACATCGCGAACGAGACCTTCGAGACCGCCCCCGTGGGCTGGTTGGTGGGAGCCGCGGGCGACGCCGCCACGACGGGCATCTGGACGCGCGGCGATCCGCTGGGCACGGCGGCGCAGCCCGAGAACGACCGCACGCCCGCCCCGGGCGTGAACTGCTGGTTCACCGGCCAAGGCACCGCGGGCGGAGCGGTCGGCGAGGCCGACATCGACGGCGGCGCCACCACGCTGGTCTCGGCGAGCTACAACTGCACGGGCTACGACCACGTCTTCGTGAGCTACTCGCGCTGGTACTCCAACAACGCGGGCAGCAACCCCGCCACGAACACGATGCCGGTCGAGGTCTCGTTCAACAACGGCACCACGTGGGTTGCGCTCGAGACCGTCAGCGAGAACGCGAACGCGTGGGTCGACAGGACCTTCCGCCTGAACGACTTCGGCACCCCGACCGCGCAGGTCAAGTTCCGATGGGTCGCGCGCGACCTGACGGGCGCGGTCGTCGAGGCGGCGCTGGACGACTTCCGCGTGTACGGCGCGCGCTGCGCCGTGGCCAACCCCGCGGACCTGAACGGCGACGGGATCGTCAACGGCGCCGACCTGGGCGTCCTGCTCGGGAACTGGGGCACCGCAGGCCCCGGCGACCTGGACGGCAACGGCGTGGTCAACGGCGCGGACCTCGGGATGCTGCTGGGATCGTGGGGATAATCGCGGCGGGCGGGGCGCATCCGGCACCCTGCTATACTGCCCGACCCGGTTCGGCACCCCGACCGGGATCGCCCCAATGCCCTGGTGGCGGAATTGGCAGACGCGCCAGCTTGAGGTGCTGGTGGGAGCAATCCCTTGGAGGTTCGAGTCCTCTCCTGGGCATTCGCGGGAGGCGCATTGCGCGCCTCCCGCAGTACTTTTTCTTCCCGGGCCCCGAACCACCGCCCCCACCGTGGCACCCAATCCCCTCGAGCACCTGATGCCGAAGTGCGCCGGCGCCACGGCCGCCCAGCGCGCCACGGCGCTGCCGATGGCGTCGACCGCTGCCTCGGCTGATGTGCTCGCGGGCACGCTGCGCGTCAACGAGGTGTTCCACTCGATCCAGGGCGAGAGCACGTGGGCGGGCGTGGCCTGCACCTTCGTCCGCCTCACCGGCTGCCCGCTGCGCTGCACCTACTGCGACACCGAGTACGCCTTCCGCGAGGGCACCACGCGGTCGATCGGCGACCTGCTGGCCGAGGTCGAGCGGATCGGCTGCCGCGTGGTCGAGCTGACCGGCGGCGAGCCGCTGGCGCAGCGCCGGGCGTTCGACCTGGTGCGCACGCTGTGCGACCGCGGCTTCACGGTCCTGATCGAGACATCGGGCGCGGTGGACATCGGGCCCTGCGACCCGCGCGCGGTGCGCATCCTGGACGTCAAGGCGCCCGGCAGCGGCGAGTCCGCGCGCAACGTGTGGGGCAACCTGGCCCACCTGCAGCCCCACGACGAGGTCAAGTTCGTCATCACCGACCGCGCCGACTGGGACTGGGCGTGCACCACGATCCGCACGCACGGGCTGGACCGCATGGTCGCCGAGGGCCGCCTTCGCGCGATCCTGGCGAGCGCGGCGTGGGAACAGCCGGCCGGCACCGAGATCGCGGGCTGCGCAGGCATGTCGCCGCGCGAGCTGGCGGCGTGGATCCTGGAGTCGCGGCTTCCGATCCGCATGCAGACCCAGCTGCACAAGGTCATCTGGGATCCGAGGACACGGGGAGTCTGAACGAATGACCGGGGAACCAGACGCACAGGGGCCGCTCGAGTCGGCGCGGGCCAAGCGTGCCTTCGCGACGCTCATCGCCGAGCACTACCCGACGCTCCACGAGATCGCGCGACGCACGCTGCGCGCCGAGCAGGAGACCGCGGGCTTCGGCGCGCAGGCCATCGCGCCGACATCGCTGGTCACCGAGACGGTCATCCGTTTCATGGGGCAGCGCAACATGCCTGGCAACGAGGAGCACCTGCGCGGCCTGGCCAGCGTGTTCATGACGCGCGTCATCGCCGACCGCCGCCGCGCGCGCCTGGCCGAGAAGCGCGGCATCCGCCGGACGGAGCGGCTGGACTCGGGGACCGCGGACGCCGTGCGCGGGCTGGACGCGGACGCCGGACGCGCCACGCGCGCCGACCTCGAGGTGCTGGAGCAGGCGATGATCGAGGTCGCGCGCAGCCACCCGCGGCAGGTCGAGGTCGTCACGCTGCACTGCGTCGCGGGCATCCCGATGGAACGCGTGGCCGAGATGCTGGGGGTCAGCCCCGCCACCGCGGCGCGCGACCTGGCCGCCGGGCGCGAGCGCCTGGCCCGCCGGCTGAAGTCGCTGCGTGACTGAGCGACTGAGCGTGGGCGCGTGGTCCGGGGACGCCGCGCCTCAGCGCCCGGCGCGCATCGCGGGCGCCGCCCGCACGACGCCGTACTTCGCCTCGACGGCACGGGCACCGGCCTCGTCGCCGCGCTCGGCCTGCACGGCCGCGAGCGTCATCGCCGCCAGCTGCTGCACCTGGTCGCGCGCGGAATGCCCAAGCCGGTCGTCGTCCCACAGTTCCACGCGGGCGATCTCGAAGGCGGCGTCGGAATCGCACGCGTCGTACGCGATGGCGGACATGTAGCCCAGCGTCCAGCGGCGCAGGCCGTCGTCGTCGGGCTGGCGGTGGTAGGCCGGCCAGAGGTAGGAGCGGTAGGCCTCCCAGCCCGCATCGCCGTACCCCAACGTCGCGCACGTGCATGCCAGGTTGTAGAAGACGTTGATCGTGGTCGGGTGCGCGCGCCCCAGCTCGTGCGCCGCGCGGTCGCCCAGGAGCATCAGGTCGAGCATGTCCGATTCGCTGACCTTGCCGGCGACGCTCTTCGTCACCACGTAGCGCAGTTCCGAGGCGATGCGGCGGCGCGACTCGGGCGGATCGGACTTCACGATCCGCTCGCGCGCGGCCTCGCACTCCGCCAGCGCGCCGGGCTCGCCAGGTGCGCGGCAGTAGTACGCCAGCCTCGAGGCGGCGAAGTCGAGGGCCTCCTCCTCCGGGGTCGGTGCCAGCTGCGCGTGCACGTGCGTGAGGAACTCCAGGACCCGCCCATCGCTGGAGAGCCCGCAGACGGGCCAGGGCGTCCGCTCGAAGATCGAGTTCGCGAAGCGGGCGCGGGCGTCCTCGCTGCGAAGCTGGCCCGTCTCGACCCAGGCACCGAACACGGTCGGCGCCAGCTGCGCCGCCAGCTTGCGGTCGTAGACCAGCGCCAGCCGGTGCAACGGTCCGGCGATCTCGCGGAGGGCGTCGGCCGCGCCTGGCTCCGACTCGCGCGAGACGATGACCGCGAAGTGGCGACGCAGCAGCTCGTACGCCGCAAGGCGCTCCCATGACGCGATGTGGCCCTCCGCGACGATCGCCGCCAGCCGCGCCGCCACGATCGGGTCCTGCCGCGCGATCGACTCGACCAGCTGCTCGGCGCGCCGGAAGGCGTCGGCCGTGAGCTCGGGTTCGCGCGAGCGCACCTGCCGCGAGAGCAGGTCCTGCAGCATGCCGCGCGCCAGCTCGAACGAGCGGTCGGCGCGGTCCTGCGCGGCCACGGCGGCGGTTCGCTCGGAGCGCGCGGTCATGGTCGCCTGCAGCAGCATCACGGCCGCCACCACCAGCGCGACGCCGGCCACGCCGGCCACGGCCGCCGCCAGCCGGTTGCGCCGGACGACGCGCACGGTGCGTTCCCACGGCGCCAGGATCCGCGCCGCGACCGGGTGGCCGTCGAGCCAGCGCCGCAGGTCGTCCGCCAGCGCGGCGGCCGAGGCGTAGCGGTCCGCGGGATGCGCCGCGGTCGCCTTGCGCACGATCGCGTCCAGGTCGCCCGCGACCAGCGTGCCG
>JBEIFT010000104.1:0-9157 GCA_040382255.1 Phycisphaeraceae bacterium | reverse complement strand
TCCGCGAAGGTCGAGGGCGTGACGCTCACGCTCCGGCGCGCGGGCGCCGTGACGGCGACGTTCGGCAAGGTGCTCGCCTCCCCGAAGGGCGCGGCGGCCCCGTGACGCCGCGTACCGCGCTCAGTGCGCGGCCGCCTGCATCGCGGGATAGTCGACATAGCCCTTCGCACCGCCCTGGTAGAAGGTCGCCTGATCGGGCGTGGCCAGCGGCGCGTTCGCGCGGAAGCGCTCGACCAGGTCCGGGTTGGCGATGAAGGGCACGCCGAAGGCGATCGCGTCGGCGGTGCCGGCCTCGATCGTGCGGTCGGCTTCCTCGCGCAAGAAGCGCATGTTCAGGATCAGCGCGCCCGTGAAGGCGGCGCGCGCCGGCGTGACGACGTCGCCCGCCTGCTTGCCAGCGAAGTCCGCGCGCATCAGGTGCAGGAACGCGACGCCGCGGCGCGAGAGCTCGGCCGCCACGTGCGCGACCAGCGCCACCGGGTCGCTGTCCCTCATCCCGTTGTAGCTGTTGAGCGGCGAGAGGCGCACGCCCACGCGGCCGGCGCCGATCTCGGCGGCGCAGGCGTCGACGCATTCCAGCAGGAGCCGCGCGCGGTTCGCGATGCTTCCGCCGTACGGGCCCGAGCGGCGGTTGCAGCCGTCGCGCAGGAACTGGTCCAGCAGGTAGCCGTTGGCGGCGTGCAGCTCGACGGCGTCGAAGCCGGCGGCCTTCGCGTTGCGCGCGCCGCGGCGGAACGCGGCCACGATGCCGGGGATCTCGTCATCGCGCAGCTCGCGCGGCGCGACGTGCGGCTGCGGGCCGGTCGGCGTCATCACCTGGCCGTCGATCGGTTCGGAGGTCGACGAGACCGTGGCGCGCCCTGCGTTCAGCGCCGGGTGGCACGCGCGCCCGCCGTGCCAGAGCTGCAGCGCGATGCGCCCACCGGCGGCATGGACCGCGTCGGTCACGGCCTTCCAGCCGCGGACCTGCGCATCCGAGTGGATGCCCGGCTCGGCGATGAAGGCGCTGTTGCCCTCCTCGACCATGGTGGCCTCGGCGATGAGCAGGCCGGCGGAGGCGCGCTGCGCGTAGTACTGCGCCATCAGCGCGCCCGGCACGTGGCCGGGCTCGGCACGGCAGCGCGTGAGCGGCGCCATGATGATGCGGTTCGGGAGGCGGAGTGCGCCGATCTGGACGGGGTCGAGGAGGGTTGGCATGGCGGTGGGGCGTCGCGCGGCGACGCGGGGCGGAACGATAGGCGCGCGGCCGGGCGCCGCGCACGGGGAAATGCGCTCAGCCGATCCAGCGGAACTCGATCGGCGCGTCGACGTCGGCGCCGATGCTCTTGTGCACCGGGCAGGTGCGGGCGGCGTTCTCGAGCAGCTCGCGCTGCGGGTGGGACGCCGGCAGCGGCACGGAGACCACCGTGCGCAGGCTGCGGATGCGGCGCAGGCCCTCGGTCGCCATCTCCTTGTGCGTGACGGCGGTCATGCCCTCGACGGCCAGCCCGTGGCGCTGCGCGACGATGCCGATGATCGTCATGACGCAGCACGGCAGCGCCGCGGCGACCAGGTCGGTCGGCGAGAAGGCCTCGCCCTTCCCGTGGTTGTCCTTGGGGGCGTCGGTCAGGAGGACGGAGCCGGACGGTCCGTGGACGGCCCGGCAGCGGAGGTTGCCTTCGTAGGTGGCGGTGACTTCGACCATGGGTGGCTGCTCGCGTTGGCCGCGCGACATGCGCGGTCGGGCCACGATACAGCCCGCCGCCCTGCCCTACCCTGCGCACATGGCCCCCACCGTCCGACCCATCGAGCCGCGCGACCTGGACGAGGTCCGCGCCGAACTGCAGACGCACTGGCATTCGCACGAGATCTGGTCGCTCGGCCGCTGCCACCGCGCCGACGCGCTGCCCGGCTTCGTGGCCCTGGCGGACGGCGCGTTCGCCGGGCTGGTGACGCTGAACCTGGATCCCGGTGCGTGGCAGTGCGAGGTGATCACGCTGAGCAGCCGCGGCAAGGCACCCGGCACCGGCGCCGCGCTGCTGGCCGCGGCCGAGCGCTTCGCGCGCGACCGCGGCTGCCGCCGCATCTACCTGACGACCACCAACGACAACACGAACGCGATGCGCTTCTACCAGCGCCACGGCTGGCGCCTGGCGACGCTGCACGCCGGCATCGTCGACCGCGTGCGGACGCTGGTGCCGGACCTGCCCCTGACGGGCTTCGACGGCATCCAGATCCGCGACGAGATCGAGCTGGAGCGCTGGCTGGACGGGTGACGCCGGGGCGGATCAGCCCCAGCGCGAGAGCAGGAAGCCGAGGTCCGAGCCGTTCACGACGCCGTCGTTGTTGAAGTCGCCGGGGCCGGCCGTGCCCCAGGCCGCCAGGAGCGCGCCCAGGTCGGAGCCGTTCACGATGCCGTCGCCGTTCAGGTCGGCGGGGTTCGGCACCGGACCGGGCACCTGCAGGCCCACGCCCACGCCGGCCGGGTCGCCGGCGGCGCCCGGGCGGAACAGGCTCAGGCTGCCGGTGCCGTCGACCGGCGCGGTGGTGGCGTCGAACCAGAAGTTGTAGAGGGTGGCGAAGCGCAGCGCGTTGCCGTTGACGTTCGAGGCGTAGTCGCCGCCCTTCCACGAGACCTCGGTGGACGACACGGTGACCGACCAGTCGGTCGGGTCGAACGGGTCGCCGCTGTGGTAATTGACGTCCTTGAAGCCCGCGTTGCTGGCGACGACGCCGGCAGGAAGGGCCAGCGCCAGCTGGCGCGCGCCGCGGTGCGAGTTCAGGTTGTGGATCGCGTACTCGTAGTGCCAGGTGCCGTTCGCGTTGGCGGTCACCCTGCAGCCCACGATGAAGCGGCCGTCGTTCGGCACGTCGGAATAGGTGATGCGCACCGCCGGGTCCGCGGCCTGCCAGGCCTCGATCGCGGCCTTCTGCTGGAACGTCGATCCGGTCAGCGCGATCGTGTACGCGCCGCTGGAGAGCGCCCCGACCGTGAAGGCACGGTAGGAGGCGTTGTTGTTCTTGTTGCCCGATGCCGCATCGCCCTGGTGGATGTAGTGGCCTTCGGCGAAGTACAGCGCGCCGGCGTTCTGGGCCGGGTCGAGGTCGGTGCCGTTGATCTGCACGCGACGGCCGATGGTCGCCGGGGCGGACGGCATGCCTGCGTTGATCGAGCCGGGGAACACGCCGGTGGACGCGTTGACCTCGCTGCGGCATCCGAGGCCCGACTGGCTGCCGTTCAGGCTGGCCGAGTACGGGTCCGAGCAGCCGACCCCGAGGTACGTGCCGGTGCCGGATGCCTGGCAGCTGCCGCACAGCGTCTGCTGCAGCGCGGTGAATCCGTGCTTGCCCCAACCCATGCCGATCTGCTGGAAGCGGCCGTTCTTCAGGCGGTAGGCGTTCATCGGGATGAACGGGTGGCGGTTGTCGGGCGAGGCGAACCACTCGAGCTGCGAGGACCCGATGTTGCAGCTGGTGGTGCCGAACGCGTAGGCCATGATGGTCTGGCCGTTGACCACGGCGCTGCCGTACTTGGTGACGTCGGGGATGGCGCCGACGATGACGTCCTGGCCGCCGGTGCCGCCGCCCCCACCGCCACCGCCGCCGCCGCTGCCGGCGTCGATGATGTTGAGCGAGCCGGCGCCGGAGTTGGTCGCCGCGTAGCCGCCGACGGCGATGCGGTAGGTGGTGCCGGCGGTCAGCGCGACCGTGACGCTGCTCTGGTAGGCGCACGCGTCATCGTTGCAGCCGACGACGGCGTCGGCCACGTTGCAGGATGGCATCACCGCGATGCGCGTGTCCCACGTGGCGAGGTTGCAGGTGCTGAACGTGTAGTTCGACGTCGCAGCGGGCGTGAACGTCCAGAAGACGCACTTGTACATCGTGTGCGCACCGCAGGGCGCGGCGTTGAAGGCGAGGTTGACCGTGGCCGAGGTCGTGTCGAACGCGTTGTCGCCGACCGACGCCGCGGTGGCGGTGGCGCAGTCGTTCGAGGCGGCCGAGGACTGGGAAGAATCCGCGCCCGAGTTCATCTGGCCGACGAGGAGGGCGCTTCCGCCCACGAGGAACGCGCCGATTCCGAATCGCATCTTCATGGGGACGAGGATAGCCCCGCCCCGGAAGCTTCCAAGTCAGGCCTTACCGGATCCGGCGGGATTCGCCCCTGCGGCGCCGCCGGCCCCGGCGGGTGCGGGCTTCCCGGGCGCGGCGGGCTGGACGGGGGACGTTTCGGGCGCCGGGCCCTTCCCGGAACCTTGTTCGGACTTCGCGGGTGCGCCCGGGGTTCCAAGCGCATCGTTCAGCAGGACGGACAGCCGGACGCCGGCCGCCTCGAGTCGCTGCTCCAGCACCGGCCGGAAATGCTCGTAGTAAGCCTGGTCGACGCCGGTCTTCGGGTTGGGCGCATCGCGGTACAGCGTGCGGGTGATCGCGAACGACTCGTTGGCCCAGGCCACCGGGTCGGTGACGCTGCCCCACTGCCTGCGCTGCTCCGGCGTGATCGACTCGCGGAGGTCGGCGGAGAGCGTGGCCCAGCCGCCCTTCACTCCCTTCAGGCGCGCCTGGATCAGGTCGGTGTCCCACACCTTGTGCATGTTCGACTTTTTGCCGAACGACTGCACCGTCAGCGAGTTGCCGCCCTTGTCGTCCTTGTACGACACGTGGAACGGCTGGTGGATGTCGCCGACCATGTGCATGAGGAGTCGCAGCGCGAGCAGGCGCTCCTCCTTCGGCCGGCTGCGGTCCTTCAGCACGCCGCGGTAGCGGATGATCGCGCTGACGATCTCGCCCTCCTTGGCGGCATCGCGGCGTCCGTCCACCGACGTGGCGCCGCGCGGGACGTTGATGTAGTGGAGCGGCTTGATCCAGTCGTAGGTGCGGTCGTTGCGGACCTCGTCGGCCCAGGTGCAGGCGTCGGCGATGGTCTGGTCGCCCAGCAGGTCGCGGACCTCCTTCGCGGCCTGCTCGGTCAGCGCGGCCGAGGCGATCGTGCCGACGATCCGATGGCCGTCGGCGCCCCACGCCAGCGCGGACGCGGTGAGCGAGAGCGAGAGGACGGTGCCGGCGATCGCGCGGAGCATCGGTGCAGGGTACGGCCGGCCGCCACGGCCGCCGCGGGGGAAACGGTCACTTCACGGCCTTGACCGGCCCTGGCGGCACGGGCGGCACGTCACGCGGGTCCTTCCGGATCAGTTCCTGCAGGTGAAGGATGCCGGCCTCGAGCTGCGCATCGGTGCCGGTGAATGTCGCGTACGGCAGGTTGTCGACGACCATGTCCGGCTCGACGCCGCGGCCCTCGATGAGCCACGCGCCGCTCGCGTCGAACACGCCGTTCTCGCCGGCGCTTGCCAGGCCGCCGTCGACGACCGTGTTGCTGGAGCTCAGCCAGATCTCGCCGCCCCATGTGCGCGTGCCGATCACCTTGCCCAGTCCCAGGCGCCTGAAGCCCTCGCTGAAGGCCTCGCCGTCGCTCGCGGTGCGCTCGTCGCACAGCACGACGACGTGCCCGCGGAACGCGTACTGCATGTTCCAGCTGGGCGCGCGGCCGTCGGGCTGGTTCCAGTACATCCACGCCTTGCGCATCAGGCGCTCCAGCACCCAGCTGTCGATGTTGCCGCCGCGGTTGTGGCGGACGTCGACGATGAGCGCCTTGCGGTTGAACACGGGATAGAAGTCGCGCGCGAAGTCGCCGATGTCGCCCGTGCCCATCTGGCGCAGGTGGACGTAGCCGATCTGGCCGCCGCCCGAGCGCTCGACGCGGTTGCGGCGCTCGACCTCCCATGCGCGGTAGCGCAGGTCGGCGTCGGCCTGCGCGGTGAGCGGCTTCACGATGACGTCGCGCGGCTCCTTGGCGCCCTTCGGCAGCACCGAGAGCAGCACCTGGCGGCCCGCCTTCGCGCGCAGGAGCGCGGACGGGTGCGGGGCGCCGAGCGTCGGCGCGCCGTCGATCGCCAGGATCACGTCGCCCACGCCGACGTTCGCGGTGGGCGCGGCCAGCGGCGAGCGCAGCTGCGGCTCGTCGGGATCTCCGGCCGGGATCGCGTCGACGCGCCAGCCGCCCAGGGCACGGTCGGGGACGAGGTCCGCGCCGAGCGTGGCGACGGCCACGCGGTCCGTGCCCTCGCGCAGGTCGCCGCCGCGCACGAAGTGGTGCAGCGCGCTGAGCTCGCCCGTCATCTCCTGGAAGACGTCGGAGAGCTCGTCGCGGCTGCGGACGCGGTCGACCCAGGGACGGTACTTGGCCAGCACGGACTTCCAGTCCGCGCCGTGCATGTTGCGGTCGTAGAAGTAGTCGCGCAGCAGGCGCCAGGCGTCGACGGTCATCGCGGCCCACTCGTCGCGCGGCGTGACCGAGAGCGCGATCCCGGAGAGGTCGACAGGCTTGTCCAGTTCGGCCTTCGCGGGCTTCGCGTCGACGACGTGCCACGCCTTGTCCTTGCGGAGCAGGAACTTCTTGCGGTCGGCGGAGAGCTCGGCGGACCGGATGCCCGCGGCGACGGTCTTGACCTCGGGCTTCTCGTTGCCGATCGCCAGCGCGAGCAGCGTGCCGCCGCCGGGGCTGTCGTCATCCGACAGCGCCTCGGGGTTGAAGCTCATCCAGAACACCGCGCCGTCCGTGGCGAAGAGCCCGCCGCGGCCGAACGCCGTGGGCTTCATCGGCAGCGGCTCCAGGCGCGCGGCCAGGCCGTCGGCGTCGATCTCGACCTTGACGGGGTCCTTGCCCTTGGCGGGCTTCGCGTCCTTGGGGGCATCCTTCGCGTCCGCGCCGTTCTTCGCGGCCTCGCCGTCCTTCGCCTTCGCGGCGTCCTTCTTCGCGGCCTCGGTGGCGGCGTGGACCTCGTCCTCGGGCTGGAACGGCGAGCGCGTGCCGGCCTTCAGCGCCAGCTCGTACACGAGTCCGGGCTTCGCGAAGTACGGCTCCGGTGCGCGCGGGCCCCAGGGGCTGCCGACCACCGAGTCGAACGTCCGGTCCGACATGAAGTACAGGAACTTGCCGTCCGCGCCCCACGTCGGCCGGTAGCTGTCGTAGCGGTCGGTGGTGGCGACGAGCGTGGCCCCGCCATCCACCGGCCACAGCTTGACCTGCTGGTTCATGTTCGCCGCGGGCGCGACGTACGCCAGCCAGCGGCTGTCGGGCGACCACGCCAGGTCGGCGACGTCGTCGACCGGGTTCTGCTCGACCAGCGTGTTCTTGCCGCCATCGACCTCCAGCACCCAGAGGCGGTGGCGCTTGTCGACGTGCGCGATGCGGGTGCCGTCGGGCGACGGCACGGCGCGCCAGCGGACGGTGTCGCCGTCCGAGGTCCGGCGCACGGGCGCACCGACACCGTTCGCCGGCAGCGTGACCAGTTCGAGCTCGCCGGACTCGTCGCTCACCGCGACCAGCTGCTTGCCGTCCGGCATGAACGCGGCCTCGCGGTATCGGATGCCGCCGCGGCGGTCGGCATCGACGGTGCGGCCCTGCCCCGGCTTGGTCGGCACGACGAACACGCGGCCACGGATCGTCAGCGCCAGGCGGTCGGCGTCCGGCGAGGGGTGCACCGCGCTCGCGGCATCGGCCGGGTCCTTGACCCATCGCTCGCGCAGCTGGTCGAAGTCGCTGGCCAGCGAGATGTCCAGGGGCGCGTCGGTGCCGCGCGCCAGGTCGTGGATGCGGAGGTCGGGCCCCAGCTGGTAGACGACGCGGTCGCCGTCGATCGAGGCGCTGCCGATGTCGAACTCCGCGTGCTTCGTGTGCTGGCGCAGGTCGGTGCCGTCGGGCTTCATCGACCAGAGGTTCATGCGGCCGCTGCGGTCGGTCGTGAAGACGATGCGCCCGTTCCACGCCAGCGGGCGGCGGCTGGTGCCGTCGTAGTCGGCGGTCAGCGGTGCGGCCTCCTTCGTCTGCGCGTCCGGGATGGGCAGCGTGAACGACCAGAGCTGCTGCGCGGTGCCGCCCGTGTAGCGGTCGGTGTGGCTGCCCTGGAAGTGGAGGCGCGTGAAGACCAGGTGCGCGTCGTCCAGGAACGCGGCCTCGGAGCACTGCGCCAGCGGGATGGGGTTGCGCGCGTCGTCGCGCACCGAGTGGAGCCAGGTGCGCGTCGCGGGCAGGTCGGTGCCGGCGTCGCTCGCGTACAGCAGCGTGCCGTTCGGCGTCCAGCCGGTGAAGCCGACCTTGGCGGCGTCCCACGTGCGGCGCACGGGCAGGCCGCCCGCGAGCGGCATGGTGTAGACCTCGCGCGGGCCCTCGTACGCGGCGGTGAAGGCGAGCGTGGTGCCGTCGGGACTGATCGAGGGGTCGCGCTCCTCGCCCGCGTGCGAGGTGAGCCGCGTGGCCGCGCCGCCGGAGGCGGGGACGCGCCAGAGGTCGCCTTCGCTCACGAAGACGACCGTGTCGCCGCGGAGCGCGGGCATGCGGTAGTAGCCCTGCGTGACCGCGGCCACGTCCGCGAGCACGGCGGCGGGCACGGCGGCGGCGGGCGCAGGCGAGGCGGCGAGGATCAGCGCAAGGGCGGCAGGTGCGGACATGGTCCGCGGAAGGCTACTGGCCTGTCCACGGCGCGGTGTCCGGCTTGGTGGTCCAGCGGGGCTTCCAGCCCGGCTTCTGCACGGTCTTCCTGAACAGGACGGTGTTGTCCAGGTCCAGGTCGGAGGACCAGATCCACGTGGCACCCTTGAAATCGTGCTCGAAGAACGGCTGCTTCGGGTCGATGCGCTCCTGCGTGTAGGTCGTGGCGGCGGGCCATGACGAATCGTCGAAGCCCGGCAGGAACCAGCCGTCCGGGACGGGTTCGTTGCGGACCTTCGGGTTCGCGGTGTCGCGGTCGACCGGGCCGTGCATCACGACCTTCGCCTTCCACGTGGCGTCGGTCACGGTGCCGTCGGCGAACTTGATGATCAGGCCGCCGTCGCCGATGCTCCGGCCGTACTCGCAGCCGGTCGCGGGGTCGGCGTTGTCCTTCGCCAGGACCGCGATCGTCATCGGGTACTCGGGCAGGATGTCCAGGCTCACCACGTTGTGCGGCAGGAAGTCGATCGAATCGACCGCGACCAGCTTGCCGTTGATCCACATCGCGAACCAGTTGTCGGCGTACGCCGCACCGTGCACCGTGTCGGTCATGGCGGGCTTGACGACGCCGTCCTGCGGCGGGCCCTTGCCGCCGCCGCGCTTGCCGCCCGGGCCACCGCCCGGACCGGCGCC
>JBEIFT010000103.1:0-9196 GCA_040382255.1 Phycisphaeraceae bacterium | reverse complement strand
TCGTCGTGCTGCCATTGCAGCACGACGACATGTCGGCAGGCATCCAGAGCCGAGCACGGACCGGAGGGGGCCTCATCAAGCGAGTTGTCCCCGGCGGCGCCATTGCGCCGGCGGGGAAGTGTCTGAGCGACTGAGGCCCCCTTCGGTCCGCGCGCATGGCGGCCAGGTGCCTTGCGTGCCTCGCCTGCCCCGCCCCGGAAATCGGTACAGGGTTATCCCGAACCCAATTTCCCGCTCACCGCGGCATCAACAGATGCATCGCGATGCTCGCGTACACCCCCGCGATCACGTCATCCATCAGGATGCCCCACCCGCCGCGCATCGACTGGATCCCGCGGCACGGCGGCGGCTTCAGGACGTCGAACGCGCGGAACAGCAGGAACGCACCGGCGATCGCCAGCGCGTCCTTCCACCACCAGCCCTCGTCGCCCGCATCGCGCATCCACCAGCGCAGACCGAGCAGCGTGATCGCCATGCCGGCCACCTCGTCGGCCACCGCGAACGACGGGTCCTTCACGCCGACCAGGTCCTCGGCCTGCTGTCCCCAGCGCACGCAGGCCCAGCCGGACCAGAGCAGGAGCACCGCCAGCACCGCGTCGATCACCCACTTCAGGTCGGCGGGCAGCACGACCACCAGCACCGCCACCGCCACGCAGGGCGGCAGCGACCCCCACGTCCCCGGCGCGAAGCGCTGGAACCCAAGCCCCCCCGCCGTCAGCGAGAAGCGCCCGAACGCGGACATCGGCACCAGCGCGATCCGCGCGGCGGCCGGGTCGACCTTGGGTTCTCCGAGGGCGCGCGAGACGGGGGCAGGTGCATCGGCCATCATGCCCGAACCATCGGGCGGATCAGCCGGAACCCTTCGAAATCGACCGCAGCATCCGCGCCCCGCGCAGGACGTACGGCACCGCGCTGGCGGCCGTGACCACCACCATCGTCCAGATGACCGTGGTCCGGCTGAACGCCCACCACTGTCCGTCCAGGCAGTGCCGGTTCACGGCCATGAAGAGGACCGTCGGGATCCCGGCGCTCTGCACGAACATCTTCAGCTTGCCCGCCCAATCGGCCGGGAAGGCCATCCCGCGGGCCTCCAGCACGCCGCGCAGGCTGGTCACGAACAGTTCACGCGCCAGGATCAGCACCACCATCCAGCTGGCCACGCCGGTCGCGCAGTTGATCTCGCCGGTCGGTGCCGGCAGCCCCCATGAGACGCTCCATTCCGGCTCGGCGAACTTCGGGCTGGCCAGGTAGACGAACGCCCCCAGCACAAGGACCTTGTCCACGAACGGGTCCATGACGCGACCAAAGTCGGTGACCACCCCCCACCGACGCGCCAGGTAGCCATCCGCGATGTCGCTCAGCGCCGCCGCGATGAACAGCGCGAACGCGATGTTCCCCCACAGGGCGCGGTTGGTCGGGTCGGTCGGGCTGAGCCCGAACGCAATGATCACGAAGAACGCCGCCGCCATCACCAGGCGGGCGACCGTGATCGCGTTGGGAAGGATGCGCCGGACCGAATCGGGCATGGACCGAGGCTAGCCGAGGCGCCGGGCGCCCGGTTGCCGACGACCGCCGCCCGCGGCCAGGCAGGCTTCGGCCAGGCCACCCGCGCCGTCCGCCGGGGAACTCCTTGGATTCCCATCACCCGGCCCCGCTGCGCGGTTGCCATCCGCCATGTCCCCTCCTATTATCCGACCCTCTCCGCACCCCCCCCACCCCCTGCACGCGCAACTCTTCTACGCCGCCGCAGCCGTGGGCGCCATCGCGCTCTTCCTGCTCATGCAGCCCCGGTCCCGGCCCTTCCGGGCGGTCGTCACGTTCGGCGGCCTGGCCGCCGTGGCGATGCTGCTGACCACGATCGCGAGGGAAGCCCCCGCACCGGCCGGCGTCACCAGCGACGGCCCCTTCTGGCTCTACGTGCTGATGGCCCTGGTGGCCGTGAGCGGCGCGGTGCGGATGGTCACCCACCCGCGGCCCGTCTACGCCGCCCTCTACTTCATCCTGGTGATCATCGCGACCGCGGTGACCTTCCTCCTGATGCAGGCCGAGTTCATGGCCTTCGCGCTGCTGATCGTCTACGGCGGCGCGATCCTGATCACCTACCTCTTCGTCCTGATGCTCGCGCAGCAGGCCTCGGACCGCACCGGCACCGACGATGCCGCCTGGTACGACCGTACCCCGCGCGAGCCCATCGCCGCCATCATCCTTGGCTTCGTGGTGCTGTGCGCCACGGGCGACGCGCTCTTCCGCAACGACCGCGCGCTGCCGTGGGTGACCTCGCCCGCGGTGGTTGCCCGCGCCAACGTCCGCACCTGGGAGCGCATGGAGGACATGCCGCAGCTGGTGCTGAAGGAAGCCAGCGCCGTGGCCGCCGCACAGGGAATCACGGACATCACGGGCCTGGCCGCCGAGCGCGGAGCGCGCGTCCTCGCGATCGACCCGAACGGCGGCACCGCCTCGGTGGTCCTGAAGCGCGCCGACGGCTCGACCACCTCGATCACGCTGCCCGCGGACGCCGCGCCCGCCAACTCGCGTTCGCTGGGCCACGCGCTGGTCGCCCAGTTCCCGGTGAGCCTGGAGCTTGCCGGCGTGATCCTGCTGATGGCCATGTTCGGCGCCGTCGTGCTGGCCCGCAAGCAGATGGAGCTGGCCGAGGACGAGCGCCGCATCGCCGCCGGCCTGCCCCGCATCGGTTCCGATGACGCACCCATGAGCCGCGGAGGTGCCGCGTGAACGGCCTGACCACCATGCTCGCCCAGACGCTTCCCCCGATGCCGCCCGCGATGCCCGCCAACCTCCAGGTGGTGATGGCGCTCGCGGTGCTCCTCTTCTCGATCGGCCTGGTCGGCTTCCTGACCCGGCGCAACATGATCATGATGTTCCTCTGCACGGAGCTCATGTTCCAGGCAGCGGCGCTCGCGTTCGTCGCCTTCGGCCGCATGTGGCTGGACCTCAGCGGCCAGCTCTTCGTCATCTTCATCCTGACGGTCGCGGCCGCCGAGGCCGCGCTCGCCCTGGGCCTGGTGGTCCTCCTCTACCGGCGCAAGGAAACGCTCAGCAACGAGGCCTGGTCGGAGCTCAAGGAATGAACCCCGCCATCGCCCTCGCGCACCTCACGGCACCCCACATGGACCTCGCCACGATCCATACCCTCGCGCTCGCCGCCGGCGACGCCGCCCACGCGGCCCCCGCCGCCGGCGACCACGCCGCACACGCGGCCCACGGCTACGCCGACGTCGGCGCCCTCCACTTCGCCAAGGCCACGGTCGACGAGTCCTACGCCTGGCTCAAGTGGATGGTGATCGCCCCGATCATCAGCGTCGTGCTCTGCGGCGCCTTCGCGCTCGGCAAGGCGAAGAACCGCCTGCCCGGCCTCTTCACGGTCGCGGCGTTCGCCACGTCGGCCGCGCTCGCCGTCGCGTTCTACTTCAAGTGGAGCGGCGGCTTCTTCGCGGGCGGCGCGCCGCTGAGCGTCCCCCTCTTCGACTGGATCACCTTCGGCTGGGGCGAAGGCACCTGGAAGTCCTTCAGCGCCAACTTCGGCTTCTACGTCGACGGCCTGACGCTCCTCTGGATGCTCTTCGTCACCGTCCTGGCCACGCTCATCGCGCTCTACGCCAGCGAGTACATGGAAGGCGACGTGAAGAGCGGCTACGCGCGCTTCTTCTTCGGCGTCAGCCTCTTCGTCACCAGCATGCTGATGCTGGTGATGAGCGACAACCTCATCGGCCTGTACCTGGGCTGGGAGGGCGTCGGCTTCTGCTCGTACTTCCTGATCGGCTACTACTACAACCAGCCCGGTGCGACGGCCGCCTCCAAGAAGGCGTTCATCATGAACCGCATCGGCGACCTGGGCCTGGCCCTGGCCGTCTACCTGATCTGGATGAACTACGGCACCGTGCAGTACGACGGGCTGTTCCAGGCCCTGCAGTCCACTCCCGTCGACGCGGTCCACGGCAGCTGGAGCAAGGCGCTCATCCCGTTCATGCTGCTGCTGGCCGTCGCCGGCAAGAGCGCGCAGTTCCCGCTCTTCACCTGGCTGCCCGACGCGATGTGGGGCCCCACGCCCGTCTCGGCGCTGATCCACGCGGCGACCATGGTCACGGCCGGCATCTTCCTGCTGGCCCGCATGGCGCCCTTCTTCACGGTGCAGGCGATCGGCAGCGAGTGGGCCCAGCCCGCCCTGCTGACGGTCGGCTGGATCGGCTGCATCACCGCGTTCCTGGGCGCCACGATCGCCTGCGGCGCGTTCGACTACAAGCGCGTCTTCGCGTACTCGACGATCAGCTCGCTCGGCTACATGGTCATGGGCCTGGGCGTCGGCAGCGCGTTCGGCGGCGTGTACTACGTGTTCACCCACGCGTGGTTCAAGGCCCTGCTGTTCCTGACCGCCGGCGCCGTCATGCACGGCATGGCCGGCCAGGTCGACTTCCGCAAGCTCAGCGGCCTGCTGAAGGTCCCGGGCTTCCGCCTGACCATGTGGTGCATGTTCCTGGGCTGCCTCTTCCTGGCGGCGGCGCCCTTCACGGCGTCGGCCCTCTCGAAGGACGTCATCCTGATGCAGGCGCTGGTCAGCGACGTCGAACAGGTCCGCTGGATGGGCTGGATCGGCATCCTGACGGCCGGCATCACGGCCTACTACGCGTTCCGCGTGTGGTTCCGCCTGGCGCTCGGCCCGGTGGCGATCGAACCCGGTCCCGACCAGCACGGCCATGGCCACGACGACCACGGACACGGCCACGACGACCATGGCCACGCGCACGGCCATGATTCGCACGGCGGACACGGCCACGGCTTCCACCCCCACGCCCCCGGCCTGCGCATGTCGCTGGTGCTGGCGGTGATCGCGGTGGGCGCCGTCCTGGCCGGCCTGCCCAGCTACCTCGAGAAGTCGCAGGGCTTCAACTGGATCCAGCGCTTCGTCGAGCACAGCACCGCCTCGATCCGCGCGGCCGAGCCGCACGGCGAGCTCCTGGGCCGCGACGCGCACTCCACGCTCTTCGCGATCGCGACGGGCGTGTGCATCGCGGGCATCGCGCTCGCCTTCGTCCTGCACGCCTCCAACCGCGCGCTGGCCGAGCGCCTGCGCGCGCGCTTCCTGGCGAACCCCGTCCTGCGCGTCCTGCCGCTGGGCAGCGAGCACGGCTGGTGGTTCGACGGCCTGTACAACCGCCTGTTCGCCGTGCCCGCGTGGATCACGGCGCAGGTGCTCTCGTTCCTCGACCGCGTCGTCCTGGACGGCGTGGTCGTCGCCGCCGTCGGCCGCATCCCCGCGGTGATCGGCCGGGTCTTCCAGCCGCTGTACGTCGGCACGGTCCAGGGGTATGCGCTCACGATGGCGGGCGGGATCGGGTTGATCGTCGCCTGGGTTGTCTGGGTGTGGCTGAAGGGAGGTGCCCAGTGACGCTCGCGGTCCTTCTCATCGTCCTGCCGCTCCTTGGTGCGGGCCTCTGCGCCATCGGCACGGAGCGCGGCGCCAAGTGGGTCGGCTTCCTGGCCGCCCTCGCCACGTTCGGCGTGGCCGTCGCGTTCGCCTTCGACTTCACCGCCTGGCACGACGGGTCGTTCTGGCCCAACGCGCAGGGCTGGGAGGTCTTCAAGGCCTTCGGCGTCTCCTTCCTGCTGGGCGCCGACTCGATCAGCATGCTGCTGATCCTGCTGACCACCCTGCTGATGCCCTGCGCCCTGCTGGTCAGCTTCAGCGCCATCACCGAGCGCGCCAAGGCGTTCTACGCCTGCTTCCTGCTGCTCGAGGCGTCGGTGCTGCTGGCCTTCCTGGCGCGCGACGTGATCCTGTTCTACGTCGGCTACGAGTTCGCGCTCGTCCCGCTCTTCCTGATCGTCGCCGTCTGGGGCGGCCAGGACCGCAAGGCCGCGTCCGTCAAGCTCTGGGTCTTCTCGTTCGTCGGCTCGGTGGTCAGCCTGCTGGGCTTCCTGTACCTGGGCGTCGCGCGCTCGATGGACACCGGCGAGCCCGTCACCTTCTCGATCGACGCGCTGACCACCTACGGCCAGTCGCTGCCGGCCTCCACCCAGTGGTGGGTGTTCCTGGCGCTGATGGCGGGCTTCGCGGTCAAGGTGCCGTTCGTGCCCGTGCACTCGTGGCTGCCGCTCGCGCACGGCGAGGCCCCCACCGCGGGCTCGGTGGTCCTGGCCGGCATCATCATCAAGATCGGCCAGTACGGCGCCCTGCGCTTCGCCATGCCGATGGCCCCCGAGGGCGGCGTGCTGCTGGCGCAGTCCTTCGCCGCGCTGGCGGTCGTGGGCATCATCGCCATGAGCCTGGTCTGCTGGGTGCAGAACGACGTCAAGCGCCTGGTGGCCTACAGCTCCGTGGCCCACATGGGCCTGGCGATGCTCGCGATGTTCGCCTTCAACATGATCGGCATGGAGGGCGGCATCCTGTACATGGTCAACCACGGCCTGTCGACGGCCGGCATGTTCATGTGCATCGGCCTGATGTACGAGCGCTACCACACCAAGGACATGGAGGTCGTGGGCGGCCTGATGAAGCGCATGCCGATATGGGCCGTGTTCATGGTCTTCTTCGCCATGGCCTCGCTGGCCCTCCCCGGCCTCAACGGCTTCGTCAGCGAGTTCCTGTGCCTGTTCGGCACGTTCACCGCCGAGCACCCGGTCAAGACCGGCTACGAGGGCATCCTGGGCCCGACCTACGCGCTGCTGGCCGGCATCTCGCTGGTGCTGGGCGCGCTCTACATCCTGCGCATGCTGCAGAAGTTCGTCTTCGGGCCGCTGCGCGAGCCCGGCCACGGCGGCCACCACGGCGGCCACGGCCACCACGGTGCCGACCACCACGTGGTCAAGGACCTGAACGGCCGCGAGATCGCCGCGATGCTCCCGCTCGCGCTGGCGTGCCTGGTGATCGGCATCTACCCGAAGCCGATCCTGCAGGCCATCGAGCCCGCCGCGCAGAACGTGCTCAAGCCCTACTCGCAGATCGTGGCGCGCGAGGCCGCCGCGGCGAAGGACGGCGAACGCCGTGCCGACGCCCCGTCCGCTCCCGCCCCAGCCACGGGCACCCCCACCACCACGCCCGCGACGCCGGTCGCCGCCCGCTGACCGCACGCACCCACCGCCGAGACCACGATGACCGCCACCCTGGCCTCCCTGAACCTCGCGCCGAAGTTCTCGCTCATCACGCCCGAGATCGTCCTCTTCGGCGGCGCGGTCGCCTGCGCCGTCATGGGCGTCTCCAAGGCCCGCACCGTCCGTGCCGCGGTGCCCTGGCTGGCCGTCGCGTCGCTGGTCGCCACGCTGCTTGCCACGCTCGGCAAGTGGACCCCCGAGGCCGCCCAGGCCGCGCAGCTCCCGATGCCCATGCTGGGCAAGTACGTGATCATCCTGCTCTGCGTCACGGGCATCGGCCACGTGCTGAGCTCGGTGGGCGCGGTCGACCGAGCCTACGAGCGGCAGCTGGCGTCGGGCACGGTCGGCTTCGACCCGGTCCGCGTGATCCAGGGCGAGTACTACGCGTTCATCCTGCTCTCGCTGTGCGGCGCGATGCTCCTCTGCCATGCCACCGACCTCGTGTGGCTGTTCCTGGCGTTCGAGCTCTGCTCGCTGCCCACCTACGTGCTGGTCGCGATCGGCCGCGGCGCCGACCGCAGCATGGAGGCGGCGATCAAGTACTTCTTCCTGGGCGCGATGAGCACCGCCACGATGCTCTTCGGCTTCGCGATGCTCTACGGTTCGACCGGCACCCTGGACCTGACCCCCATGGCCGAGTCGCTCCAGCAGCAGGCGCAGACCGGCGGCATCGGCACCGTGGCGATCGTGGGCGTGCTGCTGGCCGTGATCGGCATCTGCTTCAAGCTGGCCGCCGTCCCGATGCACTTCTACGCCCCGGACGTCTACGAGGGCGCGGCCACCCCGGTGGCGGCCTTCATCAGCTTCGTTCCCAAGGTCCAGGGCTTCGTGACCCTGGTGCTCCTCCTGGGCACGGTCGGCTGGTCGGCCAGCGGCCAGAGCGAACTGCACCCCGTCATCGCCGCCGTCCTGTGGATGGTGGCCGTCCTGACCATGACGCTCGGCAACGTCGGCGGCCTGCTGCAGGCCCTCGGCGGCGGCTCGGGCACGCACCGCTCGGCCAAGCGCATGCTGGCGTACAGCTCGATCGCCAACTCCGGCTACATGCTGGTCGCGATCCTGGGTGGGCCGATGCTGGGCATCGATGCGATGCTCCTCTACCTGCTGACCTACGGCGTCGCGAACCTGGCCACGTTCGGTGCGCTGGCCGCAATCGAGCGCAACGGGCACGAGGTCGACTCGCTGGAGGACCTGGCCGGCCTGCGCACCCGCGCGCCCAAGGTGGCGCTGGCGCTGGCGATCGGCGCGCTCAGCCTGACGGGCATCCCGCCGCTGGTCGGCTTCTGGGGCAAGATCGGCGTCATGATGACATCGATCAAGGCGCACCAGGTGGCCCTGCTGGTCATCCTGGCGGTCAACAGCGCGATCGCCGCGTTCTACTACCTGCGCCTGGTGGCCACGCCCTTCGTCGCGCCGGCCACGCCGCGCACGCAGTCCGTCACGCCGGTGGCGAGCGTCTGGCCGCGCGTCAGCGCCGTCTGCTTCGCGGTGGGCTGCCTGCTGCTGCCGGCGTTCGTGGGGCCGCTGCACGATGAATCGGTGGCAGCGTCCAAGTTCGCGCTGCCCGCCGCCCGCGAGGCGTCCGCCGCGCCGGCGGCCCCGTCCCCGGAAACCGCCCCGCTGGCGTCCATCGCAGCCCCCGCGGCCCGGTAAGCCTGTGGCTGCAGCGGCGGAAGCGGCCCACCGCAGCACGGACACGCATCCCCGTCGAACCGGAAAGTCGCTACAATCTCTCCCCTGCCCAGCGGGTCACCGCCGGGCGACACGCGACCGTAGCTCAACTGGATAGAGCATCGGTCTACGAAACCGAAGGTTGCTGGTTCGAGCCCAGCCGGTCGCGTTCCTGACGGCCCCCGCCCTGCGCGGGGGCCGTCTGCGTTGCGGCCGGCGCAGCCCATGTCACGACCAACGGCACGAAGGTCAGCGCCACCAGCGCCGCTCGCAGCCCGTTCGCGGGGGCCAGGCCCACGCCGAACGCGTCCATGAACGCAGGCTCGAGCGGCAGCCAGCTGAACGACGCCGCCAGGCTGCCCGCCGCCGCGCACCACGTGGCGCCCCGGGCCGGCGCCACGCGCGCGGCGCGCACGGC
>JBEIFT010000102.1:0-9329 GCA_040382255.1 Phycisphaeraceae bacterium | reverse complement strand
TGCACGTCGTCCTGCACGCCGCCGGCATGCATCCAGCCCGAGGCCTTCGCGCCCGCGGCCGGCGCCGTCGCGATCCGCGCCGCGTCGCCCGCCGCTGCCGCGCGGTTGCACGACTGCAGCGCCGCGGCCCAGGTGCGCCGGTATGCGCCGCCCCAGTGGTTCGCCCACCAGCCGTCGGTGCCGCGCCAGCCCCAGGGGTGGTAGCCCCAGTGCCAGGCGCCGGCCCAGCCCATGCCCAGCGCCCAGCGCACGCCGAACGAGCGCCCCGGGCCCCACCAGCCGCCGCACGCCCACTCGGGCGCGCACTGCAGCGCGCACTCGCCCCAGCCAGGGAAGACCTCCAGGTTCCAGCCCGCGTAGCCGAAGTTCGTCCAGCACCCGTAGGTGATCGGCGTGCCGACGTAATCACCCCACTGCGGGGCGTCGCTCAATGGCTCGCTGCCGTCCGGCGCATTGCCCAGCGCCGTCACGGACGCCGGCGCGGCGCCCGAGCCGTAGGAGACGATGCCGCCGTTGACGAAGCTGTTCATGTAGCCGGCGGTGAACCCGAAGGTCACCGTGTCGGCGGTCGAGCCCATCACCTGCACGAAGGTCACGCCGTAGAGCGGCGAGGAGGGCGAGATCGCCGCGATCGCGTCCGGCAGCGTGTCGCAGAGCGACCACGGCCCGTTCGCGGCGGGCGCCGTGAACCACGCGCCGTCCTGGCAGAGGTAGAAGGCGCCGCCGCAGCCGATCAGCGGGCAGCTGGCGTTCGTCGCCCACGTCAGCTGCGTGCCTGCGATGGGCGCGAACTTCGCGATGTCGCCCACCAGCGTGACGGCCGGCACGGCCTTCGCCCGCACCAGCGTCGCGACGTGCGGCACGGCCTGCTGGTAGAGCGCGTCGTTCGCCGCCGCGGTGCCGGGAACGGCCGCCAGCACGTTGCCCCAGGTGCCCTTGGGGTCGATCTGCGCGAACGCCGCGGGCAGCGCCGCCGGCTTCACGTAGGACCACGGCCCGTTCATGAGGTCCATGCTGCGGAACCACCGTCCCGAGACCAGCAGCCACCATGCGTTGTCCGCCGAGGTGGTGAAGAGGTCACAGTTGGCGTTCGACACGGCGAGCAGGCCGCCCGCCACCTGCGTCAGGTTCGCCGGGCCGTTGATGCTCACCAGGCAGAGCGGCGTCGTGCTGACCACGATGTTGGGGAGCTTCGCCGGGCTGGGCGTGCGGGATGCCTGCGCGTTGCGCGCGGGAAGGGCTGCCTCGATCGCCTTCGCCACGTCGGGCGTGGGGGCGGTGCCGGCGGAGTAGGGGCCGTCGAAGTCCGAGGCGTGCAGCCAGCCCGACGTGCCCACGCGCGTGAACCACGTCTTGCTGCCGCTGTCCCAGGCCAGCAGCGACGGCGTGTTCTGCGCGATGCCGACCCCGGCGCCGACGCTGCGCAGCACCGGCGCGCCGTCCAGGAGGAGGAGCACCGACGGCTGGTCGACCACCTGGATCGCCGGCACGTCGTTCGCCACCGTGACGGTGCCGTTCGTCGCGGCGACCTCCATGTTCGCCAGCACCACCGAGCGCTGCACCGTGAACGAGGCGCCTGCGAGCATCTGCTGCAGCACGCCCTGCACCGCGGCGGCGTCCTGCGTGTCGGACATCTGCACGCGCTGGATCTGGATGCCGGACACCTGCACCAGGCCGGCCGCCAGGTCGTTGTCGACCGTCGCGCCGAAGAACAGCGCGCCGTACCGGCGCTGGCCGCCCGCCTTCGTCATGCGGAACGCCGCGCGCGCCGTCGCGTTGGTGCCGACCAGCGACTGGAACTGCGGCGTGTAGAGCGTGTAGATCGTGCCGTCGCTGACCGCGACCTGCGGCCAGTAGGTCTCGCCGTTGTCCTGCTGCGGGGCCGGGGGCTGGTTGTCGCCGTGCTCGAAGAGCGGGGCGTGCGAGGGCGCCGGTGCCGGGGCGGCCGGCGCGGCGGCAGGGGCCTGGCCAAGGCACGCGGCGGAGGCAAGGAGGGCGGCAATCGTGACGACGGTCCGGAGCGGTGCGGGGCGCATCCCCGGATCCTACGGAATCAGTCCTTGGTGAACCAGATCAGGTGCTGGATCGGCAGCCTTCCGTCGGTGGCGACCCACCGGAAGCCGGCGGCTTCCCACTCCAGCCGGGCCTGCGCGACGCTCATCTTGTGGAGCCGCTTGATCGGGACGTCGGGGTCCTCGGCGCGGTACTCGACCAGCGCGACGCGGCCGCCGGGCCGCAGTGCACGGTGGATGGAGCGCGCCATCTCCCAGGGGCGGTCGAACTCGTGGTACGCGTCGACCAGCAGCACCAGGTCGACGCCGGCGGCCGGCAGCATGGCGTCGTCGCCCCGGCTCAGGATGCCGTCGACGTTCGCCAGGCCCTCGGTTCGTGCGCGCGCTTCCAGGAAGTCGATCATCTCGGGCTGGATGTCGGTCGCGAGCACGCGGCCGTTCGGCACCCGCCGTGCCATCGGCATGGTGAAGTAGCCGCTGCCGGCGCCGATGTCCGCGACCACCATGTCGGGGCGCAGGTCCAGCGCGTCCAGCAGCGCGCCGGTGCGCTCCTCGGCCTCGCGGGAGCCGCGTTCCAGCCAGCCGATCGCATGGTGGCTCATGAAGCGCGCGATCTCGCGGCCGAAGTAGGTCCGACCGATGCCCTCGAAATCGTCCTTGCCTTCGTCGTAGGCGAAGGGCGGCGGCGGGTCCGCGTCGGTCGCCGCCGGCGTGGACGTCGCGGACGGCGCAGCCGGCGGCGCCGATTCCCGGCATGCGGACACCAGGACCATGAGCACCGCCAGCGCCAGACGCATTCCCGAGCAGGATTCCCGCATTCCATCAGGGTAGGATCGCGCCCCCGCCCACGGAGGCCGAACCCCATGGATTCCAGCCATCTCGACCAGTTCATCTCGTTGGACGACTTCGAGCGCCACGCGCTCGAGGTGCTGCCGCAGCTGCCGCGCGACTACTACCGCAGCGGCGCCTGGGCCGAGACGACCCTCCGCGAGAACCGCGCGGCCTGGGAGCGCCTGCGCCTGTGGTACCGCGTCCTGCGCGACGTGTCGGCGCGGACGTCGTCGTGCACCGTGCTGGGCAAGCACGCCTCGATGCCGCTCTGCGTCGCGCCCACCGCGATGCAGCGGATGGCGCACCCCGACGGCGAGCCCGCCACGGCGCGCGCCTGCGCGGCCGCGGGCGTGCCGATGATCCTGTCGAGCCTCGCCACGACGTCCGTCGAGGACGTGCTGGCCGCGGGCCGCGCCGTGGACCCCGGCTTCCGGCTGTGGTTCCAGATGTACATCGGCAAGGACCGCGGCTTCGTGCGCGAGCTGGCCGACCGCGTGACGGCCGCCGGCTGCGAGGCGATGGTCCTCACCGTGGACACGCCTGTCTGGGGCACCCGCGAGCGCGATCTGCGCAACCATTTCCGCGTGCCCGACGGGCTGCGCGTGGTGCACCTGGAGCGCCCGGGCGGCCCGACGGGCCACAGCGGCCGCGGCATGCAGGACGCGCTGGGCTGGATGATCGACCCCGCGATGACGTGGAAGGACTTCGAGTGGCTGCGCGACGCGTGCCCGCTGCCGATCGTCCTGAAGGGCGTCTGCCGTCCCGAGGACGCCGCGCAGGGCGCCGCGCTGGGGGCTGCGGGCGTCCTGGTCTCGAACCACGGCGGGCGCCAGCTGGACGGCGCGCCGGCGACGGTCGAGGCCCTGGGCCCCGTCGTGCAGGCGGTCGCCGGCCGCACGCCCGTGTTCGTCGACGGCGGCGTGCGCCGCGGCACGGACATCGTGCGTGCCGTCGCGCTGGGCGCCCAGGCCGTTTGCATCGGGCGCCCCGTCCTGTGGGGCCTGGCCACCGGCGGCGAGGCCGGCGTGTTCCGCGTGCTCTCGATCCTGCGCCAGGAATTGGACACGGCGATGGCACTCTGTGGTGCCACCGCCGTGAAGGAACTCTCAAGCGACCTGCTGCGGGCCTGACGGCCGCGGGTTCAGCGGCGTCCGCCGCCGCCACCGCCGCGTGCGCCGCCGCCACCGCCGCTGCCGCCACGGTAGCCCGTGGAGTTGCCGCGGTTGCCGCTCCATCCGCTCAGCTGGCCCATGCCGCGGTAGCCGTTCGACCAGCCCGTGTAGCCGTAGCCGTACGGACTTGCCGGGCGCGACGTGCTGCGGTCGTACCAGCCGCTGTCCTGGTTGAAGCCAGCGGTGCCGCGGTCGTAGTCGTTGCCGTACCGCTGGGCGTAGCTGCCGCGCTGGTCGCTCTCGCCCCAGCCGCCGTTGCCGCCGCGGAAGCCGCCGCCGCCCCAGCCGGTGGCGGCGCGGTTGTAGGCGCTCTCGTTGCCGTTGCCGCCTTCGCCGTAGTTGCCGCCGGCGTAGCCGTGGGCGTCGCCGTAGTTCGTCTCGCCGCGTGCGAACGCGCCGCGCGGGGATCCGTCGTAGTTGTGGTTGGGGTCCGGCCGCGACTGGTTGTCGTCGGCCTGGCGGGCGCGCGACGCGGCCTGCATGCTGCCGTCCCGCTCCTGGAAGCCGTTGCCCGCGGCACCCGCGCCGTCGCGCCAGGTGCCGTCGTTGGCACGCGCGCCGGGCTGGGCGACCGCCGCCGCATCCGACGCACCCGCGCCGGCGGCGGCCTGGTGCCATCCGCCGTTGGAGCGCGTGTACATGTCGTCGCCGCGGCGCTGCATCACCGATCCGTTGCGCGACGCGTAGACGTCGTCCGACGTGCCGGCCGCGTGCGACCAGCGGCCAACGCCGCCGTCACCGGTGCCGACCCCGGCGCGGTTGTTGCTCGCCTCGCGTGCCGCCGCGCGGTTGGCGCCGCCCGGCGTGTTGCGGTACGGCCCGATCTGTCCGTAGCGGCCGATCTGCCCGTAGCGGCCCATGTCGCCCGCGGCTCCGGCGCGGTTGTAGTCGCGCGCGGCATTCGACCAGTTGCGGCGGTATGCGCCGTCCCAGTGGTGCGACCACCAGCCGTCGTAGTCGCGCCAGCCCCACGGGTGGTAGCCCCAGCCCCATGCACCGCCCCAGCCGCAGCCCAGGCCGTAGCCCACGCCGAAGCCCCAGCCCGGGCCCCACCAGCCCGGCGCGCCCCACATCGGGCCGCAGCCGAGTCCGTAGTAGCCCCAGCCCGGATAGCCGCCGAAGCCCCAGCAGCCGTAGTCGCCGGCCCAGTACGGGTTGCCGTTGTACGTGCCGGGCCAGCCGCCGTAGCTGTCCCAGGTGTCCTCCATCTCGATGTCGCTGTTGTCGCCGATCCACAGGTCGCCCTGGCTGGTGTAGCCCGGCGTGCTGTAGCCGGTGCCGTACGCGACGGTGCCGTCGTTCTCGAAGCTGTTCATGTACCCGGCGGTGTAGCCCTGGGTCACGGTCTGGTCATCCGCGTTGTAGACCTGCACGTACGTCGCGTTGTAGACGGGGCAGGAGGGCGGGATCGAATAGATCTCCTGCGGCACCTTGTCGCAGAGCGCCCACGGGCCCGTCGCGCTGGCGCCGACGAACCACGCCGCGTTGTCGCACAGGTAGTACGTGCCCTGGCACTCGATCAGCGGCGCGCTGGCGTTCTTGGCGTACTTCATGTCCGTGCCGGTGATCGGCACGAACTTCGCGGGGCCGCCGATGGTCGAGACCTTCGGCACCGCCTTCGAACGGTCGAGCGTCGCGACATGCGGTACCTGCTGCATCCACAGCGCCTGCGTCGCCTGCGTGGTGCCTTGGACCGATGACAGGACGTTGCCCCACGGGCCGGACGGGTCGATCGAGGCGAACGACGCCGGCAGCGCCGACGGGCGGACGTACGTCCACGTGCCGTTCAGCAGGTCGTTCGTGGTGAACCAGCGGCCCGAGGCCAGCAGGTACCAGGCGCCCGCCTTGGTGGTGAAGAGGTCGCAGTTGGAGTTGCCCACCGCCTGCAGGTCGGGTGCGACCTGCTGCAGCGTGGGCTGCCCCGCGATCGAGACCAGGCAGGTCGGGCGCGTCGCCACGACGATCGTGGGCAGCGCGGTCCCCGCGGGCGCGGCGTTGGCCACGGCATCCGGGTGGCGCTGCGGCAGCGCGCGCTTGAGCTCGGTCATCACGTTCGCGGGTGGCGCCGCGGCCTTGTCCCACGGCCCGGTGTAGTGGCGCGACTGCATCCACGTGTCGGTGCCGAGCATCGTGTACCAGGTGCCGGATGAACGGTCCTTCAGGAGCAGCGACGCGGTGTTCTGCGCCGCGCCCCAGGTGGTGTTGGGCAGTTCGCGCATCACGGGGTGTCCGTCAAGCTGCAGCAGCACGGCGGGCTGCTCGAGCACCTTGATCTTCGGCGGCGCGTTGCCCAGCTTCGACGCGGCGGCGGCCTGCGTGCGCGTGACCTGCATGTTCTCCATCACCACGGCGCGCGGCACGGTGAACTGCACGCCGGCCAGCATGGTGGACAGCTCGCCCTGCAGCGCGGCATCCTGCGTGCCGTCGGGCAGCTTGACCGACGTCACCTTCATGTTCGAGAACTCGATCAGCCCGGCGGCCAGGTCGGCGTCGGTGTCGGCGGTGAAGAACATCGCGCCGTACTTCGCGGCGTCCTTGCCCTTCGCCCAGCTGAAGGCGGCGCGCGCGGTGGCCTGCACGCCGACCAGCGACTGCACCTGCGGCGTGTAGATCACGTAGCTCGTGTCGCCCTGCGTGGCCTGCTGCGGCCACAGGGTCTCGCCGTTGTCGTGTTCGGGCGCCGGCGGCTTCGAGGGGTCGGGGGCGCCGGTCAGCGGGGCGGACGCGGCGGGGACCGCGGGGGCCGCGGTCTGGGCACGTGCCGCGGGCTGCAGCGCGACCAGGCAGGCGAGGGTGGTGAGTCCGGCGATCATCCGTTGGGTGGTGTTCATGGGACAAGGGCAGCGTACCCCCGTCCGCCGCGTGCCGTGCCCTACACTGCCGTCCCCTGGCTGGGGGACACCGAATGACCACGGCGCCGTTCGTCGCCATCCTCATCGTGCTTGCGACCGGATCCTTCCTTGCGTGGGGGACCTATGCCGTGATCCGTGCGAAGTCCATGCGCATGGAGGCGGGGTTCGGCTACGTGACCGCCTGCGTGATCGCGGCACCGGTGACGGCGCTCGTCCCGGCGCTGGTCGTGTACTGGCTGGCATCGCTGGACCCTTCGGCGGGGCCGCGGCCGACGCTGTTCGGGCCGCCAGCGGATGCATCGGCCGTCCCTGCGCCCGTCGACGGGGTGGCGATCCTGGCGGGCCTGGCGTCGTTGGCGGTGACGTTCCTGTCGCACGGCACCATCGCCATCATCGTGCGCTACCTGGCGCGCGGGGCGGACGACCGTACGGCGGTCGCCGCCAGCCTCGAGCGGATGGCCTTGGCCGCTGCCGGTGCGCCAGCGGCGCCCGCGATCAACGTCACGACCAACGTTCAGAGCCCGCAGCACGCGCCGCCGCCATCGCCGCAGCCCGTGCAGCAGGAGACGCCGAAGCAGTTCGTGGAGTCCGTGTCGGCGCCGCCGCCGCCGTCCGCGCGGCTTCCGCAGTGGGTGGGCGAGGCGAGCCGTGACGGCGAATACCGCACGGTCGCGGTCGAGGCTTCGAGCGAGTCCGAGGCGCGCCGCATCCTCGAGTCGCAGGGCTACTTCGTCCACCAGCTCTGGCCCGACGTGCCGCAGCTGCCGCCGCCGCGGTGATCGCGCTCACGGCACCTGCTGCGCCGGGTGCAGCCTGCCGCTCAGCTGCGCAAGCTGCCGCTCGTGCACGTTCGTCGCCACCGTGAAGATCGCCAGCGACGCCGTCGCGCCGATCAGGCAGCAGAGCATGTCCCACTGCGCGTCCCAGGGGTCGCCCTGGCTGCCCAGGAAGGCGTCTGCGCCGTGGCCGAGCGCCACGCTGGATGCCCACTCGATCATCTCGAACACCGCGCTGAAGGCGAGCGCGCAGCAGACCACCAGCACGGGCGTCCATCCGCCGGGACCCAGCGGGCTGGTGCGTCGCAGCAGTTCGCGGACGAGGATCGCCGGTGCGAATCCCTGCATCAGGTGCCCCAGGCGGTCGTAGTGGTTGCGCGCGAAGCCGAACCAGTCGCGCCACCAGTCGCCCAGCGGGACGCGCTCGTACGTGTAGTGCGCGCCGACCAGGAGCACGACGGCGTGCGCGGCCAGCAGCACCTGCAGCAGCGGCGTGATGCCGCGGCGGCGCGCGACGAGGATGGCCACCGGCAGGCCCACGATGACCCAGCACGACTCCATCCACCACGTCAGGCGGTCGGTGGCGCCGATCCAGGACCAGGCGCCGGTGCCCAGGACGGCGGCGACGAGCATCGGGCCCAGTGCGGCGGACGGGGTGCCGTCGGCGGTGGGCGCGGGGTTCGCCGGGGGTGCCGTGGGCGGGGGCATGCGCGGAAAGTAGTCCGTTTCCGGTGGTCGGGGGCTTGACGGACGCGGCGCGGGCGGTACCCTAACAAAGACCAAACATGGGATACTCCCAGGTCCATCCACTTCCTGCGATTGCCGCACTCGCGGACCGGATCGCCGCGCTCGAGGGGCGCGCGGTATCCGGTCGCGCGGGGCGGCCGCCTTCGGAGGTGGTGCCGACGGGCTGGCCCACGATCGACCGCATGCTGGGCGGCGGCCTGCCGCGCAGCGGGCTGCACGAGTGGCACGTCGACGGTCCGCTCCCCGAAGCGCGCGACGTGCTGGTGCACCTGGCGTGGCAGGCGATCCTGCACGACGACCGTCATCGTGCCGGTGCGGCGCGGCGCGTGGTATGGATCGGCCGGGAGTCGTGGCCGGACGCGCTGGCGCTCGTGCGCGGGCTGCGCGCGCCGCTCGGCGGCATGTTCGGCGTGCGGCGGCGCCCGGCGTGGCCCGATGCGCGGCTCGCCGACCGCGCGCTCATGGTCGACGCCCCGCGCGCGGGCGAACGGCTCTGGGCCATCGAGCAGGCCGTGCGCTGCGCGGGCGTCTGTGCCGTGATCGCCGACGGCACCGGCTTCGACCTGGCCGCCACGCGTCGCCTGCAGTTGGCGGCGTCCGGCGGCGTGCTGCTGCTGGTGGCGGCGCCGCGCGTCGGGCATCGCCCGCCGCCCCTCAGCGCCTGCACCACGCGGTGGCGCATTCGCCGCACGGCCGGCACGGCGGCGGGGCGTTTGGGTGCTGCCACGGATGATGCCGCCACGCGCGGCCTGCCGGCATCTGCCGGTCCGTTCCTGGCGCGCCTGCCGGCCGAGCCGCACTGGCAGGTCTCGCTGGAACGCGCCAAGCTGCCGGGCGCACAGGACAGCGACGCCGCTGCCGTCGCGGACCGCGCGTGGGAATGGCAGGGGGGCGAGGAGGCGCCACGCACGGTGGCTGCCGCCGCCGCACGCCGCGCCG
>JBEIFT010000101.1:0-9460 GCA_040382255.1 Phycisphaeraceae bacterium | reverse complement strand
GATGCGCGCGCCGCGATCGACGGCCGTGCGTCCGAGGGATCGCCCCGCGCCCGCGCCGAGGAGGCCTTGCCGCGCGGCGATGACGCCACCGCGGTGGCCGAGCTGCTGATCGCCCGCACCATCGATCGCGATGATGCCGCGGCGCTGGGCATGCTGATGCGCGTGCTGCCCCGCACCGAGGGCGCGCGTGCCGCATCGGACTGGTGCATGGCGGAACTCGACGCCGCACCGAACGACCCGCTGGCGTGGGAAGCCTTCGTGCTGCAGGCGGTCGCCGGCGGCCGGGCCGCCGAGGCGCTCGCACGCCTGGACACCCGCCTTGCCGTCGACCCGGACGACACGCTGGTGCTGGGCGTCCGTGAGGCCGCGCTCCGTGCCGCGGGCCGCAGTGCCGAGGCGCTCGCCGCGGGCCGTGCACGCACGGCGTCGCTGCCGCCCGGTCCGCGCCGCGCGCTGGAGCAGGCCGCGCTCGAGCTGCAGTGGGGCGCCCCTGACCGCGCGATGGACGCGCTGCGCGCCTTCTGCGACGCCGCGTATCCGCCGCCGACCTCGCTGCGCGCCGTCGCGCTCGACCTCTGCCGGCGCGTTCCGGTCGCCACCGAGGGCCGCGCGCCCGTGATGCGCCGGATCGCGCGCGACGGCATCCTCTCCGACCCGCTCGCGCCGCTCGAGTTCTACGCGTTCGAGGCGCTCTCGGCGGTGACCGATCCCGAGCTGGCCGCCGACGAGCGCGCCGCGGCGGCCACGATGATCGGCGCCGAGGCCGCCTCGCGCGAGGACCTGCGCCTGGACGCCGAGCCGTGGCGCGCCTCTGCCGACTTCCTGGTGGCCCAGGGCCAACCCCGTGCGGGCGCCGCCTTCCTGCGCGCACGGCTCGAGGACCTGGATGCCCTGGACGACGAGGAGCTCGCCACGCTCGTCCGCGCCGCAGTCGCGTGCGACGCCCTGGCCGGCGGCCGCGCCGAGGACGCGATGGCGCTGGTCAGCCGGCTCGAGGCCCAGGGGTTGCACCCGCTCGGCACGGGCAGCCGCCCGGCGTCCACCTACGACGCGCTGGCCGGGGTCTTTTCCGTGGCGGGCGACCGCGACGGCACCGAGCGCATCCTGACGGCCGGCCGGGCGATCGACCCCGATGACCCGGCGATCCTGAACAACCTGGCCTGGTCCCGCCTGGAGCGCGGCGCCGCGGATGCCGAGACCGAGTCGCTGCTGCGCCGGTCGCTGGAACTTCGGCCCAACGATCCCGGGACCCTCGACTCGATGGGCTGGCTGCGCGCCCTGCAGGGGCGCCTGGCCGACGGCCCGGACGGGCCCGGTGCCGTATCGCTCCTCCGCCGGGCCGTCACGACCGCCGGCCGCGGTGCTTCGGCGGTCCAGCAGGAGCACCTGGGCGACGCGCTTTGGCTGGCCGGCGACCACGCCGGTGCCGAGGCCGCCTGGCGCGAGTCGCTCCGCCTTTCCGAGTCCGGCATGAAGCGCGAGGAGCACCTGGCCGTCCTTCGCCGGGTCTTCCGCAAGCAGCTCGGGCTGGCGGGGATCGACGCGGGCAGGTATCACGACGAGCACGAGGGTGCCCTTTCCGCCCGTGCGCGCTCCAGGCTGGACGCGCTGGCCAACGGCAAGGCTCCCCTGGTCGGCGCACCCGCGCCGGCGGTTCCCCCGAAGTGACCGAAGGTTCCCCACGATGGCCGGACACAGCGCCTGGAAGAACATCAAGCACCGCAAGGCCGCGGTCGACGCGAAGCGCGGCAAGATCTGGTCCAAGTGCTCGCGAGCGATCATCGTCGCCGCGAGGCAGGGCGGTCCCGACCCGAAGTTCAACGCCGTGCTCCGCATCGCGGTCGACGCCGCAAAGGCGGCGAACATGCCGCGCGACACCATCGAGAAGGCGGTCAAGAAGGGCGCCGGCGGCGACGACGCCGACAACTTCGAGTCGGTGCGCTACGAGGGCTACGCCCCGGGCGGCGTCGCGCTGATCGCCGAGTGCCTGGTCGCCAACGTCAACAAGACGGCGGCCGAGATCCGCACCCTCTTCGACAAGAACGGCGGCAACCTGGGCGTGCCCGGGAGCGTCGCGTTCAGCTTCAACCAGCGCGGGGTGGTCCTGGTCCCCGCCGGTGCCACCACCGAGGAGCGGCTCTTCGACATCGCGCTCGGCGCGGGCGCCGAGGACATCGAGGGCGGCGAGGAGGGCTGGCAGGTCACGACGCCCGCCACCGAGCTCGCCAGGGTGCGTGACGCGCTCGAAGCCGCGGGCATCGCCTTCGACAGTGCCGAGGTCACGTTCATCCCCACCAACACGGTGGAGGTGGACGGTGAGGTCGCCGCCCGGGTCGCCAAGCTGGTCAACGCGCTCGAGGAGCACGACGACGTGCAGAAGGTCCACATCAACTCGGAGATCCCCGATGCGTGAGTCCGTCGCCCGCTGCCTTCCCGCCGCCGCACTCGTGGCCGCCGCGCTCGCCGGCTGCACCCACGAGGCGTCGCACGTCTACGACGACCGCCCCTCGGGCGACGTCTGGCAGGCGATGAAGCAGGCCGCGAACCAGCCGCGCTACGCGGACTGGATCGTGATCGGCAACGACGTGCTGGTCGACGAGTCCGGCCGCCGCATCGTGATGTCGCGCGACCTGAAGCGCGACGTCGTCAAGTCCGGCCTGGCGCCGCACCGCGAGGAGGAGAAGTGGCGCCTGACCGCGACGCTGGAGTCCGCCGATCCGCCGACGGTGCGGTTCTCGTCGCCCGACTGGGCGGTGCCCGCGCACTTCTGGGCGATGGCGGACCAGTACTTCGCGCAGGTGCGCCTGCGGCTGGCCGAGATGGGCCCCGTGACGCCGCCCCCGGGCGACCCGATCGGCGGCGCCGCGGCCACCGGCAAGCGCGACCCGCGCGCCCCGGGCCACGTGCCCGAGAAGCCCGCCGACGGCGGCCTGGCGGCCCCGTGAGCGAGCGCCCCGCACGCGACCCGCGCCTCGTCGCCACCGCCGCGCTCGCGCTGGCGTGGTTCACGCTGCCGCTGGGCATCAGCCTGGTGCTTTTCTACTACCTGGGAGAGGTCACCGAGTGGTTCCGCGCCCAGGGCAGCGCGGGCATCGGCATCGCGATGGCGGCCTTCGCGGCCTGCGCCGGCGTCGGCCTGCTGCCCACGTACGCGCAGGCCGTGTTCGCGGGATGGATCTTCGGCTTCGCGGCGGGGCTTCCCGTGTCGGTCATCGGCTACGTCGGCGGCGCGCTGCTCGGCTGGGCGCTCTCGCGCGCGGTCACGGGCGACGCCGTCCGCGCCCGCATCGACAGCCACCCGAAGTGGTGCGTCGTCCGCACCGCGCTCGTGGATGCGTCGCCGCTGCGCACGGCCGGCCTGGTCGCGCTGCTGCGATTTCCGCCGAACTCGCCGTTCGCGTTCACCAACCTTGTGCTGGCCGCCACCGGCGTCCGCTTCTGGCCGATGATCGCCGGCAGCATCGCCGGCATGCTGCCGCGCACCGCCGTGGCCGTGTGGATCGGCGCGCAGGGCGCCGCGACCGGCGCGACCAGCCTGCGCGAGCTGATGGACAAGCAGGGGCTGCCGGCGCTCGTCGTCGGCATCGTGCTGCTGGTGGCCGTGCTGGGCGTGATGCAGCACATCGGCAACCGCGCGCTGCGCGCGGCCGGCCTGCAGTGACCGGTGCGGCGGGTGCCGCGCCCGCGCGTCAGTGCTTCTTCTCGAGGTGCCCGCCGAAGCCGAAGCGCATCGCGCTCTGGACCTTGTTGGCGAACTGCGCCGCGTCGCGGCTCTCGAAGCGGTCGAAGAGCGCCGCGCTCAGGACGTGCGCCGGGGCGCCGACCTCGATCGCGGCCTCGACCGTCCAGCGCCCCTCGCCCGAGTCGCTCACGCGGCCGCCGAACCTCTCCAGCTTCGGGTCTGCGGCCAGCGCCTGCGCGGTCAGGTCCAGCAGCCAGCTGGTCACCACGCTGCCGCGGCGCCAGAGCTCGGTGACCTCGGCCAGGTCGAAGTCGTAGCGGAAGTCGTCCGGGTTGCGCAGCGGCGTCGTCTCGGCGTCGGTCTCGCGCACGTGGTTGCCCGCATCGGCCTTCTCCAGGATGTTCAGGCCCTCGGCGAACGCGGCCATCATGCCGTACTCGATGCCGTTGTGGATCATCTTCACGAAGTGGCCAGCGCCCGCGGGCCCGCAGTGGAGGTAGCCCTCCTCGGCGGTGCCGCCGCGGCCCTCGCGGCCGGGCGTGGGCTTCGCGCTGGCGCGGCCGGGGGCCAGCGCCTTGAAGACCGGGTCCAGGCGCTGCACCGCGGCCGTGTCGCCGCCGATCATCAGGCAGTAGCCACGCTCCAGGCCCCAGACGCCGCCGGACGTGCCGCAGTCGACGTAGCACAGGCCCTTCGCCGCCAGCGCCTTGCTGCGGCGGATGTCGTCCTTGTACCAGCTGTTGCCGCCGTCGATGACCGTGTCGCCGGCCGCCAGCAGGGGGGCCAGCTCGTCGATCGTCGCGTCGACGACGCCCGCGGGAATCATCAGCCACACGTGCCGCGGCCCGCGCAACTTCGCGGCCAGGTCGGCCATCGACTGCGCGGCCACCGCACCCTGCTTCGCCAGGTCGGCCACGGCCGCCGCGTTGCGGTCGAACACCACGACCTCGTGGCCGGCGCGCACCAGGCGCAGCGCCATGTTGGCGCCCATCCGACCAAGGCCGATCAAGCCCAGCTGCATGGCATCTCCTGGCGGCAGGCGCCGCCGTTCGTCAGGCGCGCTCGCGGTACGAGCCGTCTTCCGTGCTGATGACGACCTTCTCGCCCTGCGTGATGAACGGCGGGACGCGGGTCTTCAGGCCGGTCTCGCAGGTCGCTTCCTTCAGCTGGTTCGTGGCCGTGGCACCCTTGATTCCGGGGGTCGTGTCCGTGATGGTCAGCACGACCGTCAGCGGCATTTCCACCGAGATCGGCTTGCCGTCGCACCACAGGACGACCACCTGGTTGTTCGGCAGGACGTACAGCGGCAGGTCGCCGACGAAGTCCTTCGACAGCTCGACCTGCTCGTAGGACTCCAGGTCCATGAACGTGAACTTCCCGCCTTGCTCGAACAGGAACTCCATGGGGCGGCGGTCCAGGTCGACCTGCTCGACTTCCTCGCCCGAGCGCAGGCGCTTCTCGATGATCGTGCCGTTGTTGAGGTCGCGGATGGTGACCTGGATGAAGGCGCGCAGGTTGCCGGGGGTCCGGTGCTCGCACTTCGTGATCAGGTACAGCTTGCTGTCCATCTTGATGCCCATGTTCGGGCGCAGGTCCGTCGACTTCACGCGAGGCTCCTCTCGTAGGGGAAGGGGGCAGAGAATAGCGAACGCCCGGGAAAAAGAATTACCCCCAAGTCGGTTAGGACCTGGGGGCGGAGGGAGGGAAAAGGGCAAGGGAAGTCGTGCCTGCACAGCACGCACGGGAGGGGAGCGCTTCACGGCAAGGGTTGCCATGCAGATCTCCGGGGTCCCGCGGTCGTTCAAGGTTGTGGAAGGGTGGACGCGGAGCGTCCCACTTCCTTTCTCCTCGACCGACACCCGAATCTAGCCCGGCTTTCGGGGAAGGGAAGGAATCGGCGCGCGTTGGGGCGCACATTTCCTGCTTTCGGCCGGGTGATGGCCCTTCTGTGTCCGAGAACATGTGCGCCGCAGCGTCGGGAAGGGCGGTGCAGGCCCGTACACTTGCGTTCCCCATGCGAAACCCGCTGTCCACGGCATCCCTGGCGCTCTGCGCCTTCGCCTCCGCCGCGCTGGCCCTGGCGCCGCAGAACAACCCCAACGGAAACGCACTCACCGGTGCCAACATGCCCGCGCAGGCCGCGCCGGGTGCGGCCACGGGCACGCCGCCGGTGGACGCGACCGGCATGATCGACGCGCTGCCGCCCATCAAGGTCACGCCTGAGGTGCTGGACCTGGGCTTCATGGCCCCGAAGGCCGGCGGCAAGGGAACCGTCCAGTTGCTGAACACCGGCGACAAGCCGCTCACGATCGCCGCCGTCACGCCCAGCTGCAAGTGCACCACGACCAGTCAGCTGGCCGGCACGGTGATCGAGCCGGGCAAGTCCGTTCCGCTGGAGGCCGTGCTCGAGGGTGCCGCGATGCCGCAGCCGCACCGCGCCAGCATCCGCGTGCTGGTCGACGGCTACGCCAAGGTGCTCGAGATCCAGCTGCGCGGCGAGACCGCGATGCCGCTGCGCTGCGTGCCCGGCCTCATCAACGCCGTCGAGGACAAGCCGCACCAGGGGCGCTTCGTCGTCGAGAGCCTGGACAAGAAGCCGTTCACGATCTGCGCGATGGCCGGACGCGTGCCCGACCTGATCGGATGGCAGCCCGGCGACCAGCCGCGCAACTCGTACCTGGTGCGGTTCGACCTGGACTCGTACCAGCCGACCTTCCCCGCGTTCCTGGTGCTCGAGACCGACCGCGCCGACTGCCCGGTCCTGAACATCTGGGTCCGTTCGCGCGACACCATGCGCCAGTCCGTGCTGCGCATGAAGGAGTACGAGGTGAACCTGGGCCGTGTCCCGATGGGCGGCACCGCCGAGGCATCCGTCGAGATGGAGGACCCCGGCGAGGAGATCCTGGCCATCGAGAGCCTGTCGCCCGAGATGCAGGCCGAGATGACCGGCCAGGCCACCGACGGCAAGCTGCGCAAGGTCACGTTCCGCATCACGCCGAAGGGCCCGCAGCAGGGCCTGCTCTACGGCAAGGTCAAGCTGTACACGCGCGAGAAGGAGCAGCCGCTCGTCGTCTTCGGCAGCGTCCGCCCCGAGGGCGCCACCGGCTGCGTCGGCTGCCGTGCCGACAAGCCCGATGCGCCGTCCACGCCCGCCGTGCCCGCCCAGCCCGCGCCCGCCACCAAGTGAGGATCCGCCGATGAACCCTGCCGCCGAGGCCGCCGCGCCCGTCCGCACCCCCGTGCAATCCTCCATCGGGCCCGGCGAGATCGCCGCCGCGGCCGACGCGATCGTCGCCACGCACGGCGAGTCCGTCCGCGCCGCCGCGGCGGCCGGTGCCGCGCGCGTGGCGTCGCGCTGGCAGGCGTCCGATGGCGATGCCGCCGCCTACCGCGCCTTCTGCGCGCAGCACTTCGTGGCGTCCACGGCCGACCGCGCTCGCCTGCTGGCACGCCTGGAGACCGCGCTCGAGCAGATCGGCGGCCACCTGTACGAGATGCGCCGCACGCTGCGCCGCTGGAGCGACCTGGCCGGCGACGAATTCGCCGGCGTCGACGAGGTGCTGGCGCAGTTCGACCCCGCGCCCGACCTTTCCGACCAGCTTTACCGCCAGAAGCTGGGCTTCATCGCGCTGCTCAACCTGGACCGTCCCGACCTGAAGGCGATGCTGGCCGCCGGCGATGGCTGGTCGACCGACGAATGGGCCGCCGCGCGCATCGCGCAGCAGTTCGGCCCGCGCATCCCGGCGGAGCTGGCCGACCGCGCCCGCCGCGTCTCGCACGAGGCCTCGCACTTCGTCGCCACGTTCCACGTGCCCGTGGGCACCATGGTCGACCGCGCCGGCAAGCGCTGGTTCGAGCCCGACCGCGCGCTGCTGGCCCACTGGCTGGTGCGCGAGGAGATCAAGGCCGGCTACGGCGACCCCGACGGCCTGGCCAAGCAGCGCGCCCTGATGTGGGTGATGGCGCGCCACATCGACGGCACGATCCCGTCCGACGTGATGCACCGCCGCACGACCGCCGAATGGGATCCCGAGCGCAACACGCTGGGGGGCACGCCGGCCGCAGGCCTGCTGGGTCCCGAGCGCTACCGCCACATCCTGGCCCATCGCGACGTGGCCTTCGCCTACGACCCGTGGTACCCCGAGGCACCGACCGCGATCGCCCGCAAGTTCGACCTGGCGCGCGAGATCCCCGAGACGGACGTCGAGCGCCTGCTCGTCGCGCTGCTCGAGCACCCCGTGCGAAAGGACCTGGCCGCGTTCCTGCGCACCCGCCTGGGCCGCGCGCTGGAACCGCAGGACATCTACTTCGAGGACATCGCCGAGAGCAAGCCGGCCGCCGAGATGAACGCCGCGGTGCGCGCGCGCTTCCGCGACGAGAAGGAATTCGAGCGCCGCCTGCCCGAGGTGCTGCGCGGCCTGGGCTTCCCTGCCGACGAGGCCGACTTCCTGGGCGCGCGCATCCGCGTCGAGATCGCCAAGGGTTCCGGTCACGCCATGCGCCCGATGCTGACCGAGCACGGCGCGTGGCTCCGCACCAGCCGCCTGAAGGACGAGCTGGGCTGGGACGGCTTCGACACCGCGATGCACGAGCTGGGCCACAACCTGGAGCAGCTCTACAGCACGTTCCACGCGCCGCGCCCCGCGCTGCGCAACGTGCCGAACACGGCGTGCACCGAGGCGTTCGCGTTCCTCTACCAGTCGCTCGCCAAGCGCGTGCTGGGCATCGAGGACGCCGCCGATGCGCAGCGCTCCGCCGACCTCGACGCGATCGCCACCATGCTGGCTGCCTGCCAGATCGCCGGCCCCAGCCTGCTGGAGCTCCGCATGTGGCGCTGGATCTACGCGAACCCCGCGGCCACCGCGGAGGAACTTCGCGACGCGACGCTCGCGATCGCGCGCGACCTGTGGGCGCGCTTCTACGAGCGCGACTTCGGCAGTGACCCGTACTGCATCCTGGCCGCGTACCAGCACATGGTGGGGCACCCGCTCTACCTGGCCGACTACACGCTGGGCCACGTCATCAGCCACCAGGTGCGCTCGCACCTGCGCGGCAAGGACCTGGCCACCGAGACGCGCCGCATCTGCTCGATCGGCCGCCTGACGCCCGACCTGTGGATGCGCCGCGCCGTGGGGCAGGGCATTTCGATCACCCCGCTGGCCGACGACTGCGCGGCCGCGCTGCGCCGCGTCGCCGGGGGCGCGAAGTGACGATCGCCCGGACGGCGGCGGCCTGCGCCGCGGCGGTGCTCGCGCTGGCGCTGGCCGGATGCGAGACGCCGCAGTACGAGACCAACTGGTCGCGCCTCACGGTCGGCATGACGCGGCCCGAGGTCGAGGGCCTGCTCGGCCGGCCGTCCAGCGTGCACGCGCCGCGCAAGCCCACGCCCAAGCCGGGCGACACGGTCGCCCCCGCGCCGCAGGGCGAGCGCTGGCAGTACGGCGACACGCTCTCGAGCTTCGCGACCGGGGCGGTGTTTCCCGACGAGGCGGACGAGCGCGCCTGGTGCGTCCTCTTCGGCCCGGACGGCAAGGTCACGTCGTATCGCGCTGCCGGCTGGGCCGAGCGCGGGCGCTGAGTCAACGAACCTGCGATGCGCCGCGCCGCGGGGCGCCGCTCACCCGGGCGTGCCCGTGCCGCGCGAGACCGCCCACGCGGCCGCCAGCGTCATCGGCGCCAGCATCACCAGCAGGAAGACCTGGGCGATCGGCGAGCCGCCGCCACCCGTGGGCGCGGGAGCGGCCGCCGCTGCCGGTACGGGCACCGGAAGCGCGCGCG
>JBEIFT010000100.1:0-9462 GCA_040382255.1 Phycisphaeraceae bacterium | reverse complement strand
TCCGCGACGCCGGCGTCGCGCAGCGCCTGCGCCAGGCGCGCGCGCCGGGCCTCGGCCGCGCGTGCCTCGGGGCCCAGCTGGGGCAGCGGGATGCGCTGGACGGTGGTCTCGCCGTGGTCGGACATCGCGCCCGGATGCTACGCAGCACGCGCGCCAAAAGCACCGAGGCGCCGCACGGGGCGGCGCCTCGGGATGGGTTTGCGATCCGTGGCGGGTGCACCCGCCGGCACGTTCACTTGGACGCGCCGGCGAGGGCCTTGGTGACCTCGGCCTTCAGCGTCTCGACCAGCTTGGGGTCGAAGCCCAGGTGCGTCGCCACCAGCTTGCCGTCCGGCCCGATGATCACGAAGGCGGGAATGCCCTCGAAGCCGTAGGCGGTGATGAACGACGAGTCGGCGTCGACCAGGGTCTTCATCGTGAACTTCTGCTGCGTCCAGAAGTCGGTGATCGCCTTCTTCAGCTCGTCGCCCTTGACGTTCTCGCGCGTGCTGACCGGGCAGACCACGACCTTGTCGTTGTCCTTCATCTCGTCGGCGAACTGCTGCAGGAGCGGCAGGCCCTTGCGGCACGGCGGGCACCAGGTCGCCCAGAAGTCGATGACGACGACCTTGCCCTTGTAGGAGGCGATGTCGACCTCCTTGCCTTCCAGGTCCTTGAGCTTGGCCACCGGGGCGGCTTCGCCGACCTTCACCTTGGTCTCGGGCGCGGGCGCCTGCTGCGGGGCCGAGAGGTCCTCGAACGACGCCACGGCCTTGCGCGAGCCGGCCTCGAACTTGATCGGCGTCTTCGGCTCCTCGGCCACGGGGCTCATGCTGATCTCCAGGCCGACCGCGGTGGGCAGGCCCTCCGGACGGATGACCGCACGCATCGAGCGCACGAAGTTCGTCTTGGGATCCACGCTGACCAGCGTGTCGCCGTCCGGGCTGCTCATCAGGACTTCCTGCATCCCGTTGCGCTCGCGGAACCCGACGACCTTCATCTTCTTGTTGCCGCCCATCGCGAACGCGTCCAGCGCGGTGGCGTCCTTGGCGGGGTGGCGCAGCGCGAAATCGGGCACCGGCAGCGCGAAGCCGTCGAGCACGTCGTCGATCGCGTCGCCCAGGCCGCCCTGGAACTTCTTGCTCAGGTAGAGGTCGGCCGGGCGCTCGGGCACCAGGTTGAAGGTGTCGCCGACGACGATGATCTGGAAGCCGCCCTGCTTGATGCGGGTGTCGTTGCCCTTGCCGAAGGCCAGCTCGATGGTCTCGGCCATCTCGCCGTTCGGGAGCACCAGCTTCATCTGCGCGTTGTCCGTGAGGAACGGCGCGTTGGCGGGGCTGTACGCCTTCTGGACGTTCGCCAGCACCTCGCCGGCGCGCTTCAGCGCGGCCTCGCCCTTGTCGGCGTCGGTCCATCCCTCGGAAGGCATCGCCATCTTGGGCATCGCGACCTCGACCGGCGCGTCCGCAGGCGGCGCGAACGGGTCGTTCTTGCCGGCGGGGGCGGCGGGCGCCTGCGCGGCGCACGGGAGGACGAACGAGAGGACGAGGCTGGCGGACACGACCACGGGACGGATGCGCATGCAGGCTCCTGGGGATGCGAGACGGGCGGGACGGCGACGGCCGCCCCGTTCGAGCGGGAAGTGTACGGGCTGCCCGGAGGGCGGGTTCGGGGCGAAGGTCCGGTCACCCGTGACGGCAGGCGGCCACCAGCGTCGGCGCGACGTCCGAGAGCGGCACCAGCACGAAGTCGCGCTCGTGCATGCGGGGGTGCGGCACCTGCAGGCCGGGGGCGTCGATCCTGGCCGGCCCGCCGGGCACCGCGTCGCCGTAGCCCAGCAGGTCGAGGTCGAGCGTGCGCGGGCCGTGGCGCTGCTCCACGGCCCGGTCCCGGCCGCGCGTGCGCTCGATCGCGAGGAGCGCCTCGAGCAGTGCGCGGGGCGCGAGCGCGGTGCGGACCGCGTCGACCGCGTTGAGGTACGGCCCCTGCCCCGGCGGGCCCACCGGCGCGGTCTCGACCACGCGCGACGTCGCCACGATGGACGTGGCGGGCAGTCCGGCCATCGCGGCGCGGGCGGCGGCCAGGTGCGCAGCGCGGTCGCCCACGTTCGAGCCGAGGGCGACGTAGGCCAGCACGGGCGCAGCCGGCGCGGCGTCGGCGTCAAGCAGCCGGCGTGCGTGCGCGTCGCTCACGGGCGCTCCCAGATGACGGGGGCGTCCTCGCCGCGCAGGTGCCAGCGCACCAGCTGCAGCGCGGTCTTCGCGGCGCGGTCGCGGACGGTCTCGCGCGGGCCGGGGTACTCGAACCGCCGCGCGCGGCCGGTGCCAGTGACGGCGTCGTGCACGGCGATCCACACGGTGCCGACCGGCTTCGAATCGCTGCCGCCGCCGGGACCGGCGATCCCCGTGAGCGCCACGCCGATGCGCGCGTCCGCGCCCTGGGCAGCGCCGCGCGCCATGGCCAGCGCGACGTCCGCGCTGACCGCGCCGCCAGCGGCGATGGTCGCGCCCGGCACGCCCAGCTCGCGTTCCTTCATGGCGTTCGCGTACGTGATCCATCCGCCCGGGAAGACGTCGCTCGCGCCGGGCACCGCGGTGAGCATCGCGCCCACCAGGCCGCCGGTGCAGCTCTCGGCCAGGGCGAGCGTGGCGCCCGACTCGCGCAGGGTGCGGACCGTGGCCTCGGCGATCGTGCTCTCCAGCGGGCCGAACGCCCACGGCGCGACCAGCGCGGCGCAGTCGGCCAGCTCGCGCTCGGCGCGCGCGGCGGCGTCGGCCCCGCGCGCCACCACGTGGATCGAGACGACCGACCCGCTGGCCGTGGTGCCGACCGACGGCTCGCGGTCGCGCGCCATGCGGTGCCCCAGCCGCTCGGCCAGCTGGCTTTCGCCGATCCCGAACGTCGCGCATCCGATGCGCACCAGCGCCGGCGCGCCGGGCGCGCGCAGCTCCGGCAGCACGTGGGTCTCGAGCATCGGCAGCATCTCGCGCGGCGGGCCGGGCATCGCGTAGACGCGCGCCGCGCCGATCGTGCACGCGACGCCGGGCGCGGTGCCGTTGGGATTGCGCATGATGCGCGCCGAGCGCGGCCGCACCATCTGGCGACGGTTGATGGCCGCCATCGGCCGCCCGCGGCCCGCGAACCACGCCTCGACGTCGGCGACGGCGTCCGGGTCCTCGACCATCGGTGCGCCTCCGTCGACGATCGCGTTCAGCGCGTCGCGCACCAGGTCGTCGTCGGTGGGGCCGAGCCCGCCCGTCGAGATCACGACGTCGGCGTGCGAGGCCAGCTCGCGGTAGGCCGCGACGATGGGGTCCAGCCGGTCGGCCACGGTGCGGTGCTCGACCGGGTCGTGGCCCAGGTCGCGCACGGCGATGCTGACCGCGCGCGAGTTCGTGTCGAGCGCGGTGCCCAGCACCAGTTCGTCGCCGATCGAGAGGATGGCGATGCGGAGCGGGCGGCGGTCGGGAACGTTCATCGGGGGGACTCCTGGTCCAGCGCGATCACGCGGCGCAGGTTCGCGGCGATGCCGGCCGCGCAGCATGCGCGGAACCGCTCGGCGGGCGAATCGTCGGCGGCCCACAGGCCGCGGTCCTTCCATTCGCCGCGCAGCCAGCCGCGCGCCACGGCGGCGCGGGCGGCGGGGTCGGCCAGGCTGAGCGACGCGCCGTCCGGGCCCGGGACGGCCGGCATGGCGTCGAACGCCTCGAGCATGGCGCGCAGGCGCGGGTCGGCGGCATCGGAGGCGCGCCGCACGCGGCCGTCGCGCGGGTAGCCGGGGTGCGCGGCGATCCGGCGCCACGCCTCGCGCAGCAGCGCGCGGTCCTCCACCGCCATCGCCACGAAAAGCGGCGCGACGAACGCGCGCATGTCGGGGTCCGGCGCGGGGATCGCGCTGGCGATCGCCCACGGGTCGACGCGGTCCACGAAGCGGGCGCCGTCGCTGGCGTAGACCGCGCGGCTGGCCGGCAGGCGGCGCAGCCCGAAGTGCGCGGGGCCGTCCGGCTGCCCCGGCGGCAGCTGCCAGAGCAGCTGGCCCTCGCGGGAGAGCGCGAATTCGATGAACCGCCGCGCGGTCTCGGGGTGCGGCGCGCCGCGAAGCATCGCGATCGGGTCCGCGTCCACCGCGGTCTTCCCCATCGGGTCGATGTACGCCATCCGCCCCGGCGAACCGCCGTCGGCGACGGCCTGCTGCTGGAAGCGGCCATAGAAGTCGATCGCGATCGCCATCGCGGCGTCGCCCTGCGCGACCTCGATCGGAGCGGCCGTGCCGCTGGCCGCGATCGAGCGCGCGTTGCCCGCGGCACGGCGCAGGATCGCCCAGCCTGCGTCCCAGCCCTCGCGCAGCAGGATCGTCTCCATCGCGGTGGCGACGCTCGCGCTCTGCGCCGGGTTGACCAGCGCCACCCATCCCTGCAGGCGCGGGTCGGCCAGCGCGGACCAGTCGGCGGGCTCGGGAACGGCCAGCCGCGCCAGCACGTCCCGGTTCGAGACGATCCCGAACGCCGAGAGCGCGCAGCCGAACCACGCGCCGTCCGGGTCATAGAGCGGCCGGCCGGCGATCTCGTTGCGACCGTAGACCCGGTCGAGCCACGCCTGGTCGAACACGACCGGTTCCAGGATCGACTCCGCGCGCACCGTGCCGCCGACTTCCACGCCGATCGGCCGCTTCAGCCGCTCGTACTCGTAGCTGCCGCCGCCGAAGAGGATGTCGGCGTCGCCGCCCACCGGCCGCCCGTCGCGCAGCGCGGCGACGGCGCCCGCCTCGAGCAGCCGGCGGATGTCGCCCGCGCCGCCCGGCGTGTTCCACACCACGGCGGCCGGCGTCCCGTACGTGCGCAGGTGCCAGCGCGCGAAGGCGTCGCCGAACTCCTGGCGGATCTGCTCGTTGTTGGGCGTGATGACGATGACCTGCGCCGCGTCGGGCGGCACCGCGGGGCGGTCACGCCGCAGCACGACCGGCACGGCGACCAGTGCGCCGACCGCCGCGAGCATCGCCAGCGGGGCGCCCCAGTGCCTCACGCACGCGCTCCCAGCGCCTGGCCGATCTGCGTGCGCAGCTCGTCCGCGCCGCGGCGGACGCCGTCGGTCCAGGCGCGGTCCGCGGGATCGAACGCGTAGATCACGGACCGGCTGGCGGTCACCAGCGCTCCGCGCCCGTCGCTGCGGAAGCACGGCAGGACGTCGTCAACGCCGCCCCCCTGCGCGCCGAAGCCCGGGACCAGGAAGACCTGCTGCGGCATGCGCGCGCGCAGCGCCGCGGCGTCCGCGCGCTTGGTGGCGCCGACCACCGCGCCCAGGTCGCTGAAGCCGTTCGCGCCGACGTGCGCCGCACCGGTCGCGGCGACCAGGTCGCCGACCGCCTCGGCCACGGTGCGGCCGTCGGCCAGGCGCAGCGACTGCAGCGCGTCGCCCGAGGGGTTCGACGTGCGCACCAGCGCGAACGCGCCGTGGCCGCCGCCCAGGAACGGCACGATGCCGTCCGAGCCCAGGTAGCCGTTGATCGTCGTCCAGTGGGCGGCGAAGGGGCCGCGCGCCGACGCCGCGTAGTGCTCGGCGCTGACGCCGATGTCGCCGCGCTTGAAGTCCAGGATCACCTCGAACGCGTCCATCCCGCGCGCGTGCGCCAGGACGCGCGCCAGCGCGGCCACGCCGGGGACCCCATGGCGCTCGAAGCACGCCGCCTGGACCTTCACGGCCGGCACGCGTCCCGCGACCGCGTCCAGCACCGCGGTGCTGAACGCCTCGATCGCGGCCGCCGCGGCGTCGTCGCCTGCCCCGGTGGGCCGGAGCGCGGCCGGAAGCTTCTCGACCACCGGATCCAGGCCCACGCAGACCGCCGCGCCGACGCGATCGACCCGGGCAAGCAGGCGATCGGAGGCGCTGGCGGCGACGGTGGCGCTGGTGGCGGTCATGCGGCGCACGAGTCTAGGGCGGCGCCGCCCGTGCGGCGGCGGCCGCGGTCCACCTAGACTGCGCGGGATGGCCGTCGACGCGGACCACCCCCGCCCCGTGCACCTGGACCTGGACCGCGAACGCGGCCTGACGGTCGAGTGGCACGACGGGCACCGCAGCTTCTTCCCGATCGCCCACCTGCGCCGCCAGAGCCCCAGCGCCGACGCGCGCGCCCTGCGCGACGAAATGGCTCGCAACCCGCTGACCGTGCTTCCCCCCTCGAAGGGCACGCCCGGCCCCCTGAAGGCGACCGACGCCGAGCTGGTCGGGAACTACGCCATCCGCATCCGCTTCAGCGACGGCCACGACACCGGCATCTTCAGCTGGGTCTACCTGCGCTCGATCGACCCGACCCCGCCCGCGGCCCCGGGAGGCTCCGCGCCGTGAGCGTGCCCGACATGCGCCCGGCGAGCGGGCTGCCAATCCCCGCCGCGGTGCCGCACCCGCGACCGTTCGCGCTGCGCCTGGTCCCGGGCCACGACGGCGTCAGCCGGTTGGTGGCGCACGTCAACAACGTCGAGTACGTCCGCTGGCTGGACCGTGCCGCGGAACTGCACGCCGACTCGCTGGGCTGGACGCGCGACCGCCTGCTGGCCGAGGGCCGCATGTGGTTCGTGGCCCGCCACGAGGTGGACTACAAGGCCGAGGCGTTCCCCGGCGAGGAACTGCACGTCTTCACGTGGGTGCGCGACATGGGCCGGTCCGCGTCGTGGCGCGACACGCTGGTCGTGCGCGCCGCCGACGGCAGGACCGTCTGCCGCGCCGCGACGTGCTGGGCGTTCGTCGACCTGAGCGCGCGCCGGCCGGCGCGCATCCCCGCCGAGATGGCGCTCGCCTTCGAACCGCTGGAGGGTGCCGCGTGCACGTCGCGCTCGTCATCGACCCCGAGCGGCTCCTGACCGACCGCGCCGCGTTCGCGCGCCTGGCCGTCGCGTTCGCGGCGGACGGCATGCGCGTGACGCGCATCATGCCGCCCGCGGCGTCCGGCCACGAGGTCGAGCGCCTCCTGCCCGTGATGGCGCACGACTGGGACGGCTCCCCGCTCTTCAAGCGCGCGCGGCTGGGCGGGCTCGTCTCGGCGCTCGAGGGCGACCGCCCCGACGTCTTCGTCAGCCTGGGGGCGCGCGCGTTCGACGCGGCCGCGGAGCTGGCCGAGGACCTCGAGAGCGCGCTCATCGGCACGTTCGCCACCGAGGACGAGCTGGCCGCCGCGCCGTTGCGCCGCTGGACGCGTCACCTGGACCTGGTGTGCACGTCGACCGGCCCGCTGGCCGTCCGCGCCGGCCGCATCGTGCCGCCCGAGCTGGTGTCCGTGATCCCGGTCGGCGTGCGCGCACCGGGCGCGGCCGCGGTCGCGCCGCCCTCGCCGCAGAGCATCGCGATCGTCGGGAAGGCGCGCGACGACGGCGCCTACCGCGCCATCTTCACCGCGATCGCCGACGTCGCGCCCGCGATGCCCGAGCTGCAGGTCGCGATCGAGTTCCCGCCCGGCCACGATCCCGGCCTCTGGCGCCTGGCGCGCGAGATGGAGATCAGCCGGTTGCTGAACGGCGTGTCCGCGATGGAGTCGGTGCGCCCGCTGGCACTGGCGTGCGGCGTGTTCATCGTGGCGGACGTGCTGCACGGCACGCGGCCGATCGTCCTGGAAGCGATGGGCGCCGGGCGCATCGTGCTGGCCGCCGACGACCCGTTCGCCGACTACCTGATCGACGGCGTCACGGCGCTGGTCCCCGAGGCGCGCGACGCCGCCAGCTGGACGCAGGCGCTGACGCGCGCGCTGCTGGATCCCGCGAGCGCAGCGATCGGCGCCGAGGCCGCGGCGCGCACCGCGGCGAGATTCGGGTCCGCGCGCTGCGCCGAGCAGCTCATCGAGGCCTGCCACCGCGCCGTGCGCGGTCCCGTCATCCCCTTCGCCGCCCCCGGAGCCTGAGCCCCATGCACGCGAACCACGTCCTGCCGATCCTTGCCGCGCTGGCCATCGCCGCCGCCGCGGCCGCCGTCCCCCCCGCGTTCGTCCGCGACGCCACCGGCGCCGCCACCGACGGCCAGACGATCAGCACGCCCGCCGCGCCGCGCGTCCAGCGCATCGCGATCCTGCCGGACCGCACCACCGGCCGCGACTGGGGCCTTCCCTACCTGCGCGCCGCCACCGAGGACCTGGGCATCGTCCGGCCCGACGCGGTCTTCACCGTCGGCGACATGGTGCAGGGCTACACGCGCAACGCCGCGGAATGGTCCCGCCAGGCCGACGAGTACCGCCGGATCGTCGGCACGCTGGCCGCGCCGTTCTTCCCGACGCCGGGCAACCACGACGTGATCTCGGGCTCGCGCGCCGCCGGCGACGAGACGTTCGCGAAGCTCTACCGCAGCGCGTTCGGCCCACTGTGGTACGCGGCGGAACTGGACCTGGCGACCGCGATCGTGATGTTCAGCGACGAAGGCCTGGGCGACGGCAACATCCGCGTCTCGGACGGCCAGGTCGAATGGCTGGCCGGCGCGCTGCGCCGCGCCGCCGCGCGCGGGAAGCCCGTCGTCGTCCTGATGCACCGTCCGCTGTGGCGGTACAAGTCGGTCGGCTGGGACACGCGCGTGCAGCCGCTCCTGAAGTCCGCCGGGAAGGTAGCCGTGATCGCGGGCCACTTCCACGCCATGCAGCGGGACGCCGACGTCGACGGCGTGCAGTACCACATCGTGGGCACGTGCGGCGGCATGATCGACCAGCCGCCGCTGGCCGGCCAGCTGCAGCACCTGACGTTCGTCGACTGCGGCGAGGACGGCGCGCTGCGCGTCTGGCACCAGCCGGTCGGGATGGTGCTGCCCGAGGACTTCATCGCTCGCGTGGACCAGGACCGCGTGCTGGCGCTGCGCGAACCGCGGCCGGCGGTGCGCTTCGAGGGGCTGGTGCCGGACCCCGCGTCGCCCGGCGCGCCCGCCCGCGCCACCACCGCGCTGAAGGTGCGGAACCCCACGGACGTCGCGCTGCGCATCACGCTTGAGCCGCCGGGGCTGCTCCGCGACGCCGCCGGCCGGCAGCTCTGGTGGACCGCCGGCAGCGCCGGCCACGGGACGCCCGGGACCGTCGGCGGCACGAACGGGTGGACCAGCCGGGTGCTCGACGACATCCAGTGGGACGCGACGATGGCGCGCGGCGCGCGCGCGGGCGCGACGGTGGCCGCGATCGACGCCACCGTGCCGCCCAAGGGCGAAATCACCGTGCCAGTCGATGTCGAGCTGTCGCGCCCCGAGCCGGGCGCCCCCGCTCCGCAGGTCGACGTGTACGCGGTGTTCCGCGACTCGAAGGGCCGCGACGTGCCCGTGTACCTGCCCACGCGGCTCCCGATCGACCGCGCGGCGCAGGCGGCATCCGACGTCGCGGCAGCCCCCGCGCTGCCCGTGCTCGCATGGGACTACTCGCCCTACGACACCCGCGAGTCGAACCCCTCCGTGCGGCTGGGGCTCGGCACCGGCACGCTCACCACCGACATCGACGTGCCCGACCTCGTGGCCGCCGGTGCGCCCGAGTGGTCC
>JBEIFT010000099.1:0-9474 GCA_040382255.1 Phycisphaeraceae bacterium | reverse complement strand
GACCTCGCCGAAGCTCCAGCTGCGGATGTCGTTCGGGCCGGCCAGGGTGATCTTGACGGACCCGATGTCGTTCACGCGGTCGTAGACGCTCTCAGACATGATCGTGCTCTCTCGTGGGTGCCCGCCTGCGGGCGGGTGGGGCGGTCGTGTGCGGGGGGGACGGCCCCGCGGCGGGTCGCGCCGCGGGGCCGGGTGTTGCGTTGCGTCAGTCCAGGATGGGGCCATCGCCGCCCGAGGTCTTCTCGAGCTGGATGTTCATCGCAAGACCCTTGATCTCGTGGCAGAGGACGTCGAACACGACGGGCATGCCCGCCTGCAGGGTGTTCGTGCCCTTGACCATCGAGTCGTAGATCTTGGTGCGGCCCTCGACGTCGTCGCTCTTGACGGTGAGGAGCTCCTGCAGGACGTAGGCCGAGCCGTACGCCTCGAGGCCCCACACTTCCATCTCGCCGAAGCGCTGGCCGCCCGTGCGCGCCTTGCCGCCCAGCGGCTGCTGGGTGATCAGGCTGTAGGGGCCCGTGCTGCGGGCGTGGATCTTGTCGTCCACCAGGTGGTGGAGCTTCAGGAGGTACATGAAGCCGACGGTGGTCTTCTGCTTGAACGGCTCGCCGGTGCGGCCGTCGTGCAGCTGGACCTTGCCGGTCTTGGGCATGTTGGCCAGCAGTTCACGCGGGCCACCGGGGTTCTTGCCGTTCTTCTCGAACTCGGCGATCCGGGTGGCGACGTGCTTGTTGGCCTCGTCGACCGCCTGGAAGATCTCGGCCTCGGTCGCGCCGTCGAACACCGGGGTGATCGCCTGGAAGCCCAGGACCTGCGCGGCCCAGCCCAGGTGCACCTCGAGGATCTGGCCCACGTTCATGCGGCTCGGCACGCCCAGCGGGTTCAGCAGGATGTCGACCGACGTGCCGTCCTCGAGGAAGGGCATGTCCTCCTCGGGAACGATGCGCGCGATGACGCCCTTGTTGCCGTGGCGGCCTGCCATCTTGTCGCCGACCGACAGCTGGCGCTTGGTCGCGACGTAGACCTTGACCATCTCGAGCACGCCCGAGGGCAGCTCGTCGCCGCGCTTCATGTGGCCGACCTTGCGCTCCTTCTCGACGAAGATCGCCTGGATGCGCGGCCAGAACTGGCCGTAGGTCACCATGGCGGCGTCGCGCGCCTCCTTGGAGCCCTTCATCCACTTGTCGGAGAAGTTCTGGATCTGCTCGATGATGACCTCGTCGATGTCGCTCGCGCCGACCTTCTGGCGCGTGCTCGGGTCGACCATCTCGGCGCCCAGCGCCTGGTTGACCAGGGCCACCATCTGCTTGAAGAGGCCGATGGCCTTCTTGTCCATCGACTCCTCGTACTCGGCGATGTCCTTCTTCAGCTGCTTCTTCTGCTCCTCGTTGAGGTGCATGCGGCGGCTGAAGCGCTTGGCGCCGATGACGATGCCCTCGGTGCCCGCGGGCACCTCGAGCGAGTCGTTCTTGACGTCCTCGCCGGCGCGACCGAAGATCGCGTGGAGGAGCTTCTCCTCGGGGCTGAGCTCGGACTTCGACTTCGGGCTGACCTTGCCGACCAGGATGTCGCCGGGGCCGACGCGTGCGCCGATGCGGATCACGCCGAACTCGTCGAGGTTGCGGAGCATCTTCTCGGAGACGTTCGGGATGTCCGCGGTGAACTCCTCGCGGCCGAGCTTGGTCTCGCGGATCTCGACCTCGAACGCCTCGATGTGGATCGACGTGAAGACGTCGTCCTTCACCAGGCGCTCGTTGATCACGATGGCGTCCTCGAAGTTGTAGCCGTCGAAGGTGTTGAACGCGACCAGCGCGTTCTTGCCGATCGCCAGCTCGCCCATCTTCGTGGAGGCGCCGTCCGCGATGATCTGGCCCGCCTTGACCTTGTCGCCGGGCTTGATGACCGGGCGCTGGTTCTGGCAGGTGCGCTCGTTGAGGCCGGCGAACTTGCGGAGCTCGTACTCGTCGGCGTTGTCGATGATGATGCGCTCGCCGTCGACGTACGTGACCGTGCCGCCGCGGGTGGCCTTCACGATCATGCCGCTGTGGCCGCCCACCACCTTCTCCATGCCGGTGGCGACGCAGGGGGTCTGGCTCTTGACCAGGGGCACCGCCTGACGCTGCATGTTCGAGCCCATGAGCGCGCGGTTGGCGTCATCGTGCTCGAGGAAGGGGATCAGCGAGGCGCTGACGCCGACGATCTGCTTGGGGCTGATGTCGACGAACTCGACGTCCGAGGGCTCGACCAGGGTCAGGTCGCCGTCGCGGCGGGCCAGCACCTTGTCCAGCTTCTCGTTGCGCTCGTTGCGGATGCGGCCGTCCTCGGCCAGCGCGTCGGACGGGGCGAGCACCCGCAGGAGCTCCTCGTCGGCGCGCAGCTTGGTGACCTTGCCGGACACCTTGCCGGTCTTCACCTCGCGGTAGGGGGTGAGCAGGAAGCCGTAGGCGTCGATCTCGGCATAGATGCCCAGCGACGCGATCAGGCCGATGTTGGTGCCTTCCGGCGTCTCGATCGGGCAGATGCGGCCGTAGTGCGAGATGTGCACGTCGCGGACCTCGAAGCCCGCGCGCTTGCGGTTGAGGCCGCCCGGGCCCAGGGCCGAGAGGCGGCGCTCGTGCACCAGCATCGAGAGCGGGTTCGTCTGGTCGACGACCTGGCTCAGCTCGCTGCGGCCGAAGAAGAACTCGATCGCGCTGCTGATCGACTTGGAGTTGACCAGGTCGGCGATCTTCTGGATCTCGCCCGGCTCCTTGACGCTCATGCGCTCCTGGACGGTGCGCTTGAGCTTCAGGAAGCCCTTGCGCATCTCCTCGGTGGCCAGCTCGTCCAGCGTGCGCAGGCGGCGGTTGCCCAGGTGGTCGATGTCGTCGACGATCACGCCCTGCTTCTTGGCGCGCAGGTCGAGGATGTAGCGGATGACCGCCAGGAAGTCCTCGGCGCGGATGCGCTGGACGTCCTCGCCGACCTTCTTGTAGCGCGGGTCGTGCTCGAACTTCCGGTTCATGCGGAAGCGGCCGACGCGGCCCAGGCGGTAGCGGGTGTCGTCGAAGAACTTCTCGTCGAAGAGCTTGCGGGCCTTGTCGACCTGCGGCGGGTTGCCCGGGCGCAGGCGGCCGTAGATCTTCAGCAGCGCGGCCTCGTGCTCGCTGACTTCGGCAAGGAAGTCCAGCTTCTCCTCGGCCAGCGTGTTCAGGATCAGCGGGTCACCGGGGTTGGTGATCACGCGGACCGTCTTCAGGTTCGAGGCCAGGATCTCCTCGATACGGTCGCCGATCGGCGCGCCGACGCGGCAGAGCTCCTCGCCGCTGTCGCTGTCGATGATCAGCTCGGCCGAGTAGTGGTGGGGCTGCAGCTTCTTGACCGCCAGGTCCTCGACCTCGTAGAACTCCTCGAGGATCTTCTCGGTGGTCGAGTACTTCTCGTCCAGCGCGCGGAGGAAGGTGGTGGCGGCCAGCTTCGTGCTCTGGTCGATGCGCATCGCCAGCACGTCCTTCTTGGTCACCTCCAGCTCGATCCACGAGCCGCGCTCGGGGATGATGCGGCTGCTGTGCAGCGGGCGGTCACCGAAGCTGGACGCGATGCTGAAGTCGACGCCGGGGCTGCGGTGCAGCTGGCTGACGATCACGCGCTCGGCGCCGTTCACGATGAACTCGCCGCCGCCCATCATGATGGGGATGTCGCCGAGGTAGATCTCCTCCTCGGTCACCGGCTCGCCCTCGCCCTTGGTCAGGCGGACGGCGACGCGCAGCGGGCGGCCGTAGGTGAGGCGCAGCTCGCGGCACTCGTCGCGCGTGTAGCGGGGCTCCTCCAGCCGGTAGTTGAGGTACTCCAGCTTCATCGTCATGTCGTAGGACTCGATCGGGAAGACCTCCTTGAGGAGGGCCTCCAGGCCGAGCAGCGGGTCACGCTGCTTGGCGTCCTTGCGCATCTGCAGGAAGCGCTCATACGCCTCCTGCTGCACCTTCATGAGATCGGGGACGGGATCGGCTTCGCCGCGCTTCTTCGAGAAATCGCGGATGGGGTTCGTCGACATGGGAATCGCCTCTCGTTCCAAAAGCGAAAGCAAGGCAGCGGCCCGCGAAGGGCTTCGCGCTGGTCACTGGTTCTTCGTTGTGGGTCGTGCCGCCGCCAAGATCGCCAACGATAGTGGGAATCGGGCCGAACCGCAACTCATCGGCTCGATCGTGGCACGGCGTTTGCTGATTTGATGCACGGGTTATCCGGACAGGTAGCAGGGGCGTGGTTTCGGGACGCCGAGGCCCTGCAGCGGGCCCGTGGCCAAAAGCGCGGAAGCCCGGCCGCGAGGGCCGGGCTTCCGGTGGGTTCTGGTGCGGGGGCCCGATGCAGTGGTGCAGGGGACCGTGCCGCGGACGGGCCGGGTCTTACTTGACCTCGACCTTGGCGCCGGCGGTCTCAAGGGCAGCCTTGAGCTTGTCGGCGTCTTCCTTGGAGATCTTCTCCTTGACGGCCTTCGGCGCGCCGTCGACGACGGCCTTCGCATCGGCCAGGCCGAGGCCGGTGGCCTCGCGCACGACCTTGATCACGTTGATCTTGTTCGCGCCGGCCTCCTTGAGGATGACGTCGAACTCGGTCTGGGCAGCGGCGGCCGGGGCGGCGTCGCCACCACCACCAGCGGCCATCATCACGGCGCCGCCGGCGGCGGGCTCGATGCCGTAGGTGTCCTTCATGTAGTCCGCGAGGTCAACCGCGTCCTTGAGGGACAGGGCGGCGATCGAGTCGCCGAGGGTCTTGATCTTCGCGTCGAACGTCTTGGTTTCGGTATCGGTCATGGTGAGCTCCAAATCACTTGATGGACCTCCGAGAGGAACTGGAACGCCCAGTTTTTAACCCGCTACGCGGGCCAGTCGGACGGTGGTTGGACAGATGGGGACTTGCGAAACGATGTTGACGAGCAGGGAAGAGGCCGATCAGCCCGCCTTCGCGGTGATCGCCTCGCCCTTCTCGAGACGGGACTGGACTTCCTTCACGATGCCCATCACGCGGCCACCGGGGCCCTTGACGGCGCCCATGAGGTTGCGCGCCGGCGAGAGCACGAGGGTGACGACGTTGGACTGGGCCTCGGCCCTGGTCGGCATCTTGCTGAGCTTGTGCACGCCCGCGACGCCCTCGAAGACGATGCCTTCGAGGATGGCGGCCTTGAACGTGAAGCTCTCGATGCCCTTCGACCACTTGACCAGGTCACGCGCCAGGTCGATCACGCTGTCGCGCGAGTAGACGATGGCGGTGGGGCCGGTGAAGTGCTCGCCCAGGCCCTCGAGGGCGTGGCCCTTGAAGGCGGAGCGGGCGAGGGCGTTCTTGACGACCGCGACCTTCACGCTCTTGCGCGCGAAGTCGGTGCGCATCTTGTTCGTGGCGGACGCGTCCATGCCGCGGATCTCCACGACGACTGCGCCCTCCACGCCCTCGAAGCGCTTGCGGTACTCCTTGACGATCATCTGCTTGACAGGCTTCGACATGTGAGTCTCCTGTGGCTTGCTTCGGGGGTCAGACTGCGACGGGCACGCCCGGGGACATGCACGCTGCGATGACGCACTTCTTGACGTAGACGCCCTTCGCAGAGGCCGGCTTGACCTTCAGGATGGTCGCCACGAAGGCGTTGAGGTTGTCGACGAGCTGGTCGTCCTTGAACGACATCTTTCCGATGATGCCGTGGACGTTCGCGCCGTCGTCGTTGCGGTACTCCTGCTTGCCCGCCGAGTATTCCTTGACGGCCTCGGGGACGTTCGGGGTGACCGTGCCGGCCTTCGGCGAGGGCATGAGGCCCTTCGGGCCGAGCACCTTGCCCAGGCGGCTGACGACGCGCATCATGTCCGGGCTGGCGACGGCGACGTCGAAGTCCATCCAGCCGCCCTCGATCTTGGCGACCAGTTCCTCGGCGCCGGCCTCGACTGCGCCGGCTGCCTTCGCCGCGGGCACCTTGTCGGACGGGCAGAACGCGATCACGCGTGCGCTCTTGCCGATGCCGTGGGGCAGGGCGACCGAGCCGCGGAGCGCCTGGTCGGCGGCCTTCGGATCGATGCCCAGGTGGAAGACGACGTTGATGGTCTGGTCGAACTTCGGCGCCTTGAACTTGCGCAGCGCGGCAACCGCCTCGGCCGGGCTGACCGGCGTCTTGACGGCGTGCTCGTTGGCGGCGCGCATGCGCTTGCCGTTGCCGACGATCTTCTTCTTCGCGATTGCCATGGCTTACTTCCCCTCCACGGTGACGCCCATCGAGCGGGCGCTGCCCTCGACGATCCGCATGGCGGCTTCGAGGCTGGTGGTGTTGAGGTCCTTGATCTTCTCCTCGGCGATCTTCTGGATCTGGGCCTTGGTGATCTTGCCGACCTTCGCGGTGTTCGGCGTGCTCGAGCCCTTCTCCAGCTTCAGCGCATCCTTGATGAGCGCGGAGACCGGGGAGGTCTTGATCTCGATGTCGAAGCTCTTGTCCGCGTAGACGGTGACGACCGCACCGACCATGCGGCCGTTGAGCGCCTTCGTCATTTCGTTGAACTTCGTGATGAACTGACCCGGGTTGACGCCGTTGGCGCCGAGCACGGGACCGAGCGGCGGGGCGGGGGTCGCCTTGCCACCGGGAGCCATCAGCTTGAACTGCTTGGTGACCTTCTTGGCCATGGTTCCTACCTCCGACCGAGTCCGGCCCTCCTTCGGGCAAAGCCAGGGTTCCAAGCGCCTGGCGCGGCTCAGTCGTACGAGCGGTGCGAGTTGAAGAGGGACGATGATACCGAAACGCCCGGCGCATGCAACCCCTTCGGGGGCATACGCCGGGCGTCGGTTGTTATCGGGCGATGAGTCGCCCGCGTGTCACGTGAGGAGGATCAGGGCGCCCAGTTTGCAAGCAGGGCGCCGAGATCGAATCCATCGACCGTGCCGTCCTGGTTGATGTCAGCCGTGCCGGCCGTGCCCCACTGCGCGAGCAGCTGGCCCAGGTCGAAGCCGTCCACCTTGCCGTCGCCGTTGACGTCGCCGACCAGCGGCGTGGCGCAGGCGATCTTCACGACGCTGACGTCATCCACGCCGGCCTCGACGGTCGAGTCGGTGCTGGCGTCGCTGGCGCGGAACCGGACGCGGGTGGTGGCGCTGGGCGTCACGAACGCGCCGAGGTTGTAGGACTTGGCCACCCACGTGGCGGCGTTGGTGGAGATGGTCTCCATGGTCACCCACGTGGCGCCGTCGTCGGCCGAGACCTGGACGAGCAGCGAGTCGCCGGTCGAGGCCACGCCGTTCGACTGCCAGCCCGCGAACCACAGCGAGCAGCGGAAGAACACGGCCGCCGCGCCGCTGGCGTCGAACGCCGGCGAGGTCAGCGTCGTGGTGCCGCCGTCGACGTCGGCCGCGCTGCGAAGGGTGTTGGTGGTGCCCGCCGTCCCGTCACCGGTGACCCAGGCCTTGGTTCCGGCGCCCGCCGTGCCGGGGTTGCACACGGAGCCGCCCGCCCAGCCGGTCTGGCGCGGGGTCGCAACGACCCAGAGGCCGTTCGTCGCCGTGTCGCCCGCGGTGGCTCCGCCGACGGTCCAGCCGGTGACGGTGCCTTCGAACGAATCGGCGTTCGCGACCGTCGAGGACGCCGCGAGCGTCGCCGTGTAGGCGCTTGCCGGGGCATTCGACGGCTCGAGCTGCGAGCCGCCCGACGTGGTGGAGATGCCGAAGTAGTAGCTGGCGGTGTCCAGGCAGGTGCCCGCGGGGAACGTCACCGAGTAGAGGTTCGACCCCAGCGACGACATCGGGACCGGCGAATAGGTGCCGGCGCTGCCGGACTTGATGAACATCGTGGCGGTCGCGGGGTTCGGCGTTCCGGCGACCGGCGTGATCTGCACGCGCAGCGTCGTCGAGCCGTTCGGGGCGACCGTGCCCGGGCGGCCGTCGGGGAACGTGAACGCGACGAGCGCCACCGTCGGCACCGCAATGCCGTGCGCCGTGAACGCATAGGCGATCTGCGGGTAGTGCGGCGTGCCGTCGTTGATGTTCCCGTTGTCGTCGTCCAACGTCAGGAAGTCAATCGGGATGTCGGTGGCGATCGTGGTGATCGCACCGTGGAGCGGGATCGAGTTGAACGCAAGCCGGCGCAGGGTCGCCATGTACGTCGTGGGCTCAGCCGCGCGCAGCTGGTTGCGCAGGTCCCAGACGCAGCCGGAGAGCAGCGTGCCGCACGAGTGGATCGCGCTGCCGCAGCTGGAGCAGGACGACGCGCTGTACTGGCAGGTGTTGTTGGCGTTGCGCAGCGGAGCGGCACAGGACTGGAAGCCGACGCCGAGTTCTGGAGCGTCGGTCACCAGGACGCCGTGCACGTCACCCATGCCCTCGCCGTAGGCGCCCTGGCCCGAGCCGCCCATCGCGATCGCGTGGTGGCCGTACTCGTGGTGGACGACCGTGCCGAAGCCCGTATTGGCGCAGCCACCGCCCGCGGCGTAGAAATTGATGGTGCTGTTCGTGTAGTAGGCGTTGCAGGTCGACGCGATGTTGTTGTTGATCGGGAACGTCGATGCCTGCGTCGAGATGCTCGGATAGTTCGGCGATGCACCCAGGATCGCGTCGCGGATGATGTTCGCGTGGAGGTAGGCGTTCACCTGCCCGCGGTCCGAGGCCTGGAGGTTGGCCGGGTTGAAGACCGGGTTGTAGCTCGCACCGTCCGCCAGCGTCGGGGTGTAGACGAGGTTCGTCGCCGCGCCGTTGTTCAGCACGGTGAAGTACTTGCCGCTGATCGTGAAGCTCAGCGCGCCCGTGCCGTACGGAACCGAGTAGTTGCCGTTGACGTCGGAGTAGAAGGTGGTTCCCGAGCCGTTCGTGATCCGGATGTAGGGGATCGGGGTGGCGAGCGCGGCGGCGCAGGTGTCGGCCGCGTAGCCCTGGGTCGCCAGGCCGCGGGTCTGGCCTGCCACGTCGTGGAAGATCTGGTCCTCCTCGTAGAGGACCTCGCCCGATTCGGCATCCACCAGGTAGAGCCAACGGACCTGTCCGCCGTCCGTGTCGGTGCCGTCCACGGTGAACTGCACGGCGAGCGCCGGCTTCTCGGCCTTGGTACGGTCCATGCCCGCCCAGATGACGTAGCGGGCCGGGGTCACCTCGCCGATCGCTGCGTGCCGCCACGTGGTGTTGCGGAGCAGCACCCTCGACGACGGGAGCCTGGTGACGTCGACGTTTCCGATGGTCTCGGCGAAGGTGCCGAGATCCCAGAGGGTGCTGCCCGCGAGGACGGCGGGGAATCCGGGTTCGTTGCGGCAGAGGACCGAGAGCCCGGCGCGGAAGACGGGGATGCCCTTGACGGTCTGGGTGTAGTAGACGGCGGTGAACCGCATCGAGCCGTCGTCCTCGGGCATGAGCTGCACGAGGTGCTCGCCGTTCTCGAAGGGGCCGATGGGGGCGAGGTCGCCGGCCTTGATCCCGAAGACGTCGGCGTGGGCGTCGACGAAGCGCTGGGCGCTCTCGTCGGGGCTGTTGCCGGTGCTGAAGACG
>JBEIFT010000098.1:0-9542 GCA_040382255.1 Phycisphaeraceae bacterium | reverse complement strand
CGGGGGAGTGCATGTGGTCGGGCGTGGCGACGACGACGCCGTCCAGGTCCAGCTCGCGGCGCCAGTCGAGCAGCTCGCGCCAGTCGGCGGCGCGGACGGCGTCGGGAAACTCCTTGCCGGCACGCGCCAGGTAGTCGCGGTCGACGTCGCAGAGCGCGACGATGTGCTCGCCGCGCACCTCCTGGATGTTGTCCCAGGCGCGGTTCGCGGTGCCGATGCAGGCCAGGCGCAGCTTGCCGGCCTTGCGCGGCGAGACCTGCGTCAGGAACGCGGGCGCCTTGCGGGACGCCACGCAGCGCGCGAGCGCCGGCGTGAGCGCCAGCCCCGCGGCGGCCAGGATGAACGTGCGGCGGGTGGTTGGCATGCGAACCGCCTAGGCCAACCACCCACCGCCACTCACTGGAGACGGGTCGCGGTGGTCACCACACCACCGGCGGCGCCAGCGGCGTCGGCCCGCCCGCGGGCGGGGGCGCCGAGGGGATCACGACGATGGGCGGCGCCGCGCGGGGTGCGGCGGGTGCCGCCGGCGCGCGATGCGGCGCGGACGGATACACGGGCACGCCATACCCCGGCGGAGGGAGCACGGGCGCGGCCGGCGGCGGAGGCGGTGCGGGGGCCACCGGCGCGGGTGCCGGCGCGACCGGGTCCCACGGCGGGCTGACGCCGGGGAACGAATCCCAGCCGACGCCGACCCAGCTGCCGTCGCCCACGCTCGAGGCCATGCCGCCGTTCCAGACGTAGAAGCCGGGACCGATGCGGAACAGGTAGTCGGCGCGCGCGGCGGGCGCGAGCCCCAGCACCAGCACGAGCGGTGCGATCGAGCGAATCGTCGTCCTCATTCGAAGCCTCCTTCTTCCGCGCGGCGGGGCGCGGTGTCGCCACGGCTCGGCCGGGCGTTCGGGTCGGGCGGCGCCTCCGGGACACGCGTCCCGGGATAGCCGATCCGGTGGGTGAAGCGATGCATGATGCGCGTGAGGTCGCGGACGCCGTCGACCTTCTTGCGGTCCTCCTCGCTGAGCGAGGCGAGGAAATCGCGGGCCTCGCGCGCGGCGGCGACGCGGCGATCGTGGTACCTGCGGATCGAATCCTTGGACGCCTTGCGCTTGGCCAGCGACCGCTGGTAGTCCAGGATGAAGTCCTCGCGGAGCTCCATTTGCTGGACGCGCATGAGGTGCCACACGTACTTCCCGCGGAAGTTCCGCCAGTGGTTGACGCGGTCCGCCCAGTCCGGCGACGGCATGTAGCGCCGGATCAGCGTGTCGGTCCAGCCGCGATCGTGCAGGTCCTCGCGGTAGAGGCCGAAGCTGAAGTCCCACCACTGGCGCTTCGCGGGCGGTGTGGGCGTGGAGGGGTCGAGCGGTGTGGGCGTGGAGGGGTCGAGCGGCGTGCCCTGGTTGGTCGACGTGCCGGAATCAGCCGGCGTGCCGGCGTTTGCCGACGGTCCGGGCTCGCTCGGCTGCGGCGTGTTGTCCTCGCTCACGGGTTGCCTCCGTTCGGGCTGGTGGCGGTCGACGTGGAGTGCACGGTCATGGGCGTTCCCCTTTCAGGCGATGGGATCGCGAACGCGTGCGCACGCGCGCCACGCGAAGGCGGTCCCGGGTTGACGCATCCGTGGTTCCCCTGCCGGCCCGGCGGCAACGCTGCCGCCGTGGAAGGTGCGGGGCACGCGACGTACGCGGCGCACGCGGCACGCACCAGACGGTGCACGACGACGTGCGCGGCAAACCGCCGCGTGTCCCCGCAGGCTTTGCGATCGAAGCGAAAGTGGCCGATTTCAGGCCATTTTGCGCATTCGCGCCGCATGCCCCGCAAGGGGGTCCTCCGCACCGTGGCGCGCGTGTCAGGCCGTGGCCTGCGCGCGCTCGGTTGCGACCTGGGCTTTCAGAGGTGCCCAGGGTTCGGTATGCAGGAATGAAGATAGCGGCGCGCCGCAACGTGTCAACCCCCCTTCGCGGGAAATCGCATCCCGGCCGCGCCCTCGATCGACTCGCGGTGATCGATCATCCGATGCACGAGCTCCATGAGTTCCGGACCATCGAGCGAGTCCATGTACGCGCGGAACGCATGTGCCATCAGCTGCCGCCACGATTGGAACTGCCTGATCCGCGTGCGCGACAGACGCCGGCGGCGGAGCGATCGGGTGTAGTCAAGGACGAAGTGCTCGGTGCTCTCGACCAGCTGCACGCGGTGGACGTGCCACTGGTGCGGGACGGGCGCCCAACCGAAGGGAGCGGGGTCTGCGTCGCCGCCGCGGGTGCCGCTCCCCTCCGCCCCGGCGTCCGCCACGTCGTCGTCGTCCAGCTCCAGGAACGAGCGAAGCCGCGTTCGCCGCGCCGGCGGGTGCTGCGAACCGTGCTCGCGCAGCCATTCCGGCCGGGCCGCCGGGCAGCCGTATGGCAGGTACTTCTCGATCAGCCGCGGCGTCCAGCCACGGAGGGCGAGGAGTTCGCGGTCGAGCAGGCAATCGTCGGGGGAGGTGATGGAGAAGATGGGGGATCCTCAGCAAAGGGTGCGAAGACGGCGCGCCGCCGCGGAAGCGGGGCGTGGCGGGGACGACCGGACAACCGCGCCAATCATGGCACGGCGCGGGGAAGCAACTGATTCACTGGGTCAATGGGGGCACCGGAAGCGGGGGCAACCGTAGGCACGGCAACGCTCGAAGGCAAGCCGTGTACGCGCAGGCCGGACTATCCTGTCGCCACGTCCGCCGCAGCGTCGACTCCGGGACGGATACGCCGGACCGAACCAGCTCCGAAGGGAATACACACGATGAACCAGCAAGGCGCGCACGGGAGCGGACGATGGTGGCTCGCACAGCCAGGCCAGCCACCGATGGGCCCGTTTCCATGGACTGAACTCGTTCGGCGCGTGAACGCCTCCGGCGGACCTGGTTCGTGGATGGCCTGTGCCGAGGGCACGACCGCATGGCGCGCCATCGCGACCGATCACGAGCTGTCGCGAGCATTCCAAGCGGTGCCTCCGCCTCCGCCCGTTGCTCCGGCCACCGCGCCCGGCACACCCACGAGCACGACCAGCGACCAGAACCTGATCGTCTTCATCCACCTGGGCGTGCTGGCGGGCTTCATCGTTCCGATCCTCGGACTCGTGCTGCCGCTCGTGCTTTGGCTCACGAACCGCGCACGCCCCGACATCGAGCGCGCCGGCAAGGAGGTGGCGAACTGGCTGCTGTTCACCGCGATCGCGTCGCTGGTGAGCCTGCCGTTCGTCTTCTGCTACATCGGATTCCTCATGCTGTTCGCGATCGCAGTAGCCATGCTGGTCTGTGCCATCATCGGCGCGGTCAAGGCCTCGCGCGGCGAGTTCTTCTCGTATCCGATGCCGTTCAGGCTGATCAAGTGAACTTCCACACAGGGATCTCCCCATGAGCAACGAACGAGAATGGGTCGTGCGCTACAAGCTGCCGGGCGACCAGGTCCGCACGCCGCGCGAGATCGTCGTCACGGCCACGACGCAGTCCGACGCGATCCGCGTCGCGCAGGCGATGATCCCGTCCACCACGATCCTGGGCGGCCCGCAGCCGGTTCGGTGAGGAACACATGGGCTGGAACTTCCGGCGATCGATCAAACTGGGGCCGGTGAGGCTGAACCTCTCCAAGTCGGGCATCGGGACGTCGATGGGCGGCCCGTTCGGATCCGTCAGCCGATCACCCACCGGCCGGGTGACGCGGACCTTCCGCATCCCGGGCACGGGCATCTCGTACCGCACGGGTACACGCGAGGGCGCGGGTGGCGGCTGCCTTCCACTGGTCGTGCTGGTGATGGCGACGATCGCCTTGACGGGCCTCGCGGTCGCCGGCGCGCTTGCTGGGCTCACCCCCGCGGTGGCAGGCTGACGCTCGGCGCGGTGGCGCTGCGCTACCCTTCGCCCGCCCATGCCCGCCGCCGACGCCGTCATGCCCCACGACCACACCATCCCCGTCAGCCTGCACGACCTGCTGGGCCTGCTTGCGCGCGAGGGCCTGCTGGAGCCCGGCACGCCGGAGGCCGCCGAGGCCGAGCGCGTGGTCGCCCTGCTACGCGCCGAGTGCAATGCACGCGGCGACCGGCTGAAGCAGCTCTATGCCGAGGCGCACGCCGGCGACGACGAGTTCTGGCGGCCAGGCCAGCCCGACCCCGCGACGATGGACGCGCGCAACCAGGCGCTCATCGCCGCGATGCAGGAGACGCTCGAGCGGGCGAACTACCAGCCGATCGACGACCAGCACATGGCCGCGGCGATCGACGCCGAAGCCGTCTTCAACGTGCAGGTGCAGGTGGACATGAAGCAGTTCCGCGCGCTCCACCTGTGGGCCCGCGGCCGCCGACCGCGCACCGAGACGCTTGTCGGATGGTTCGGCCTGCGGAAGCGGACGATCACGTTCGACGTGTTCGAACGCGTGTTCGTGTTCGCGAAGCTGGATCCGTCCGCGGCGCCCGCGGCCGTCGGAACGCGCGCGAAGAAGCAGAAGCGCCGACCGAAGGAGCTGAACCTGAAGCTCTTCCGCGGCATCCCCCTGCCCGACCTGGAGATGCTGCTCCCGAACAGCCGCATCACCATGCGCCGCCTGGACAAGGCCGCGATCCTGGTGCCGATGGGTGTCAGCATCGTGATGGCCGCGTCGAAGGTCCTGCTCTCGCTGACGGCGATATGGGGCGCGGTGCAGTTCGCGGTGGGGCTCTCGAAGGACCCGCCCGCCGTCAGCGGTGGATGGCTGATCGTCGTGGCCGGCTGCGGCACGCTGCTCGGCATCGCGATGGGTGCGTACACGAAGTACCAGAAGCGCCGGCTCGAATACACGAGCGCGTACACCGAGACGCTGTACTACCAGACGCTGGACAGCGAGACGGGCGCGTTCCTGCGCGTGCTGGACGAGGCGTTCGAGGAGGAGGCGAAGGAGGCGGTGTTGGCGTATGCGTTCATGCGCCGGTACGGGGAGCTGCCGCTGGCGGAGCTCGATGCGCGGATCGAGGCGTGGCTGGAGGCGATGACGGGGCGGAAGGTGGATTTCGAGGTGGAGGATGGGGTGGGGAAGGTGCGGCGCTTGGGTGCCGCGACCTCCTGAACCGCGGCGGTCGATGCTCCTGGGCCGACCGAAACGGTCGTTTGTGAAGCCCCCGGCACCCCTTCGCCGATCCCCGATCCCGGAGGCCCACTCACATGCTGCATGCACTTCGGGATGGACGGATGACGCGGATGCCGGCGACCCTGGTCCTGCTTGCCGCCGCGGCGGGCGTGGGCATCACCGCCCTGCTGGGCGCGGCGACGGCGACGTCGCCGGCGGCGGCGGCGGCAACGACGACGACCGCGGCTCCGATCGCGCTGGTGGCCGTGACGGCCGCCCCCAACCACGGCCGCTGCGTCGGCATGTTCCTCGACACCACAAGCGGTGGTGGGTCGATGTACCAGATGCTCCCACGGCAGGTGCCGGCGGATGCGACGAACCTGCTGATCATCGGCGAGATCCCCTGCCGCGACCAGGTGATGGCGTGGAGCTCGCGCGGCACGTACCGCGTGTTCGAGGACGGCGCGGTGCAGTTCCTGGCATCGCCGATGCCGCCGTGCCCGAAGGGCGACTACTACGTGTGGATCGAGTTTCCCAAGTGAATCCGCGCGTGTCGCGCGCGTGATGTGCGGACGTGCAAGCGCGTCGCGCGCGTTTCCAAAATCCTGCGCGGGTCTTCCGGCTCGGCGATCGCGATTTTGGAATTCGCGCGCGACGCACCGTTGACACTGCCGCGTCCGCGACGCACCATGCGCGGACTGCGTGCCTGTTCCGGGCGCACACGTCCGTCCATCCACTCAACCGGACCCGACGCCGCGCCCGCGGCGCGCGGTCATGCGCGCGCCTGCACGGCTCGCGTCGGGTTCCGGCCGATCCACCCACCCGTTTGCCAAGGAAGGCGACCATGCCGCAGCACGTCCGCACGCGTCCCACGCTCCACGCCGTCGATCACTCGTTCCTGCACGTGGCCACGCTGGCGCAGGCCACCGAGCACCCGCGCCTGCTGCCGCTCCTCGAGCAGGCGGTGGAACGCGCAATCACCGCGAGCCATCCGTTCCCGCACACCATGCTGACCGGCGGGTGCAACACGTCGAAGCGCGTGCTGGCGCGAGCGATCGCGGCGGACCTGGTCGCACCCCTGGCCGAACTGGATCTCTCGGCGATGCGCACGCCCGACCAGCTGCACGAACGCCTGTCCTCGCTCGACCGCGGAAGCATCGTGCTGGCCTCGGGCGTGGAGCAGGCCCTGCACGGCCCCCTGCCCGACCTCGTCTCCGCGGCGCTCTGCGGGCGGTGCGTGCAGCGCAGCATCCCGGGCAGCCGCTACGAGCCCTTCACCATCATCCTGTGCACGCGCGACCCGATGCCCGCCGTGCTGGCCGGGCGCGACATGTTCGACCACCGCTTCTACCTCTCGCGCACCGAGGAAACCGAGGCGGTCCGCCTGCGCCGCGTGCTGCGCCGCGCGGGCGCGACGTGCGAAGACGGCGCGGTCGCAGCCCTGGCCGAGGGCGTCATCTCGATGCGCCTGCCCACGGTGGGCGCGGCCTCGGCGGTCGTCGCGCTGCTGACGCGCCGCGGCACGACGCACCTGGACCGCGCGCAGGTCGACGAGGACTGCTGGAAGACGCTGATGCTGCTGGCCGACCCGCGCTGGCTGCGCACGCTGGCGCGCCGCGAGCGCAGGAAGGCCGAGGCCGCCGCCGGGACGGCGACGCCCGCGGTGGCGAGTGGGCCCGTGGCGAACGGGGCCGTGGCGAACGCGGCCGTGGCGAACGCGGCGCCGGCGCCGGTCAACGCGACCCCCGAGTGTCCGCCCCCCGCATCTTCGGCCCCCACGCCCGCCCAGGCATCGTCCCAGCCCCCCCGCGCATCCGATGGCGGTGGGTTGGCGAACGCTGCATGAGATGACCACGCACCGACCCAAGGCCTGGCGATGGCTGCCCCTCTTCATCGTGGCCGCCTTCGTTGCCGCGACCCCGGGCGCGATCTGGCCCGTCGACCGCTGGTACTTCGAGCTGGCGAAGCCCTCGTGGAACCCGCCGAACTGGATCTTCGGGCCGGTGTGGACGCTGCTCTACCTCCTGATGGGCATCGCCGCGTGGCGCGCCTGGCGTGCGCGCGCGCCGATGGCGCCGTGGGCCGTGCAGTGGGCGCTGAACTTCGCGTGGACGGGGATCTTCTTCGGCGCACACGCGATGGGCGCGGCCTTCGTGGAGATCTGCGCGCTCTGGGCCGCGATCGCGTGGACGATCCTCACCGCCGCGCGCCACGACCGCCCCGCCGCGGCGCTGCTGGTGCCGTACCTGGCGTGGGTCAGCTTCGCGGCGGCGCTGAACTTCGCGATCTGGCGGCTGAATCCGGCGTGAACCGCGCATGCAGTTCCATGAGCGGACCGAGGTCGCCGGCATCGGCGGCGCGCACGGCACGCAGGTACTCGACACGGACCGGGCTCACGGCTCCGACCGTGGATTCCGGCCATTCGACGGGGTTGCCGCCGCCACGCGCAAGCCAGATGTTCGCGAGCAGCCGGGCCCATCGCCCGTTTCCGTTCATGAACGGGTGGATGCGCCCCGCGCGGTGATGCAGCAGGACAGCCTGCTCCGCAAGCGGGACCGGCACCGTCGACTGCCACACCGCCAGGTCGGCGGCCAGATCATGCAGCTCGACGTCGATCCGATGCGGCGCGCTGCCGAGGTTCAGCTCGCGGCGCCGGAGTTCGCCGGCCCAGCCCCACACCTGGCCGAACATCTGCCGATGGAGCGCAAGCATCCACGCGACGTCGAAGGGCGCCCGACGCCGGGACGGCCGCGCCGCCAGGTACCGCACGACGGCACGCCGGATGTTCGACGCCTCGGCGGCATTCAGTTCGCGCTGCGTCCGGATCCCGCGAAGCCGAAGCCCGGAGAGATCGTCGATCGGGGTCTGGCCGTCGATCGGCGCATCGAAGGCCATCACGCACTCCAGAGCCGGCGCCGGGACCCACGAAGCAATTCGTTCGTCGTGTCCTCCACCATGCGCTCGTAGGCAACGGGATCGACGGCCTGCGACTCAAGTGCGCTGGTCCCCTGCACCTGGCGCACCACCCACTCGGCCTTCGTGCGCGCCTGACGGCGGGCGAATGCGTCGATCTCCGCGGCATCGCCATCGCCAAACGTGACGGGCATGCCGAGCGCCAGCGCGATCGCGGAGACGTTCGCGAAGGACGCACGCTCCACGCCCCCGCGCAGGATGCGGTTGACGGTCGGAACCGGGACGCCGCTCCGAAGGGAGAGCGCGGACACCGGCATCCCGAGCGCGCGGCGGCGGAACTCCAGGCGGTGGGTGTGCGGGATCATGGCGTCATTGTATCATTCCTGATCTAAATTCAATCATTTCTGTTCGCTTGTCGCCATTTTTGACCGCGGGAACGCACGGCGCCCCGGACGAAGCCGGGGCGTTGGGACTGTTGCACTCGCTCCGTCACCGAGGTCGGCCGCGGGCCGACCGCCGGGTCACGGCGTCCAGTGGCCACGGCGCCGTCCCGAGCTGGAGGCCCCGTTCCCCAAGGAGGGAGCCCCGTTGCAGCGGTGCCAAAGCGACAGCCTGCGCCGGAATCTGCTTGCTGACCGACGAAACCAAGGCATAGTTCTCCGACTGCCCTCCGAGGCAGCTTCCTTTCCCTGGGGAATCTCGATCCCACATCCAGAAGGAGCAGAGGTATGAAAGGGCGTTTCGTCATCCCCGCGTCCGGGGCAGCGCTGTCGGCGGTCATGGCTCTTGCGGCCGACGCCGCGGCAGGCATCGTCTCGTACTCGCTGAACACGACGCTCTCGACGGGCGTGAACTACGGCATCAACATCGAGACCGGCAACGTCCACCTGGGCGATCTGGCCGGCGATGACGCCTTCCTCCTCGCGGGGAGTTCGTTCTACGTGCTGCACCAGACGGTCGCACCGACCTCGCTGATCGCGCGCATCTCCGGCACGACCACCCCGGCGAACCTGCCGGAGGGCTTCGTGGTCGGGATGACGATGAACGGGGCGAGCTGGGGCGTCGGCTCCGCAGTCACGTTCACCGCGGGCGGCGCCGGCGCCTTCGTGCGCAACGCGACCAACTACTTCGCCGTTCGCTTCGCGAATGCAGCCGGGGCCTACCGCTACGGCTACGTCACGCTGGACCTGGGCGCAACCAACTCGCAGATCACCGTGAAGGGCATCAGCTACGAGGACTCCGGTGCCGCGATCACGATCGTGCCCGGTCCGGGCGCGTTCGCGGCCGGAGCGGTGGCGTGCCTGGTTCGCGGCGGTCGCCGGAGAAGGTGATCGAAGGGCCGACCGCCCGCAGCCGCCGCCCGGGCACCCGGACCCGGCTCACCGCCCCGTGAACGGCGCCGTCCCCAGCTCGACGCCCGCGTTCTTCTGCTGGAAATAGCGCATCGGCCACTCGTCGCTGAAGAGCACCATCGGACGATCCTCATGGTCGAGGGCGAGCGTCGCGCCGTCGAAGACCTCGGGCAGGAAATCGGCCGGGGCGCCGTCCTTCTTCCACCAGCGCGCG
>JBEIFT010000097.1:0-9640 GCA_040382255.1 Phycisphaeraceae bacterium | reverse complement strand
GGCGTGTACTGCGGCACCGGGATGCCCATGATGAAGTAGGTCATGCCGCAGGGGAAGTCCACGTTCGGGTGGATGTTCTTGTCGCGCAGCATGATCGCCTGCACCTGGTCGCCCAGGTCGAACCACTTCTTCGCGTCGGGGCCCATCTGCTCGGCCAGCTTCAGGCCCCAGCTGCGCAGGATGCCCGCGCGGTGGTCGCCGTTCTTGTAGACGCGGTGGCCGAAGCCCATCAGCTTGCGCTTCTCGGCGAAGGCGCGCTGCATCCACGCGTCGGTGGTCATCGTGCCGCCCGCGCAGTCGCGGTCGATGTCCTTCAGCATCTCCATCGCCATCTCGTTGGCGCCGCCGTGCAGCGGGCCCTTGAGGGCGCCGATGCCGCCGCACACCGCGCTGTGCATGTCGCTCTCGGTGCTGGCGATGCAGCGGCAGGTGAACGTGCTGGCGTTGAAGTCGTGCTCCGCGTACAGGATCAGGCTGACGTCCATGATCCGCGCCTCGAGCTCGCTGGGCTTCTTGCCCGTCATCATCCACATCAGGTTGGCGGCGTGGCCGAGCGACGGATCCGGGTCGAGCGCCAGCTTGCCCTCGACGGCGCGCTGGATGATGCCGATCAGCGTCGGGATCTTGGCCAGCAGGCGCTTCGACTTGCGGAGCTCCGCGTCCGGCGCGTTCGACTCGCACTCGGGGTCGACGTGGCTCAGCATGCTGACGCCGGTGCGCAGCAGGCTCATCGGGTGCGCCGCGGGGCTGTCCTTGACGACCTGCTGCAGGCGCTCGCGCACGTGCGCGGGCACGTCGCGCATGCCGCGGATCTCCTTGTTGAACGCCTCGAGCTCGGCGACGGTCGGCTTGTGGCCCACCAGGACCAGGAACGCGACCTGCTCGAACGTGGCGTTCGCGGCCAGGTCGGCGATCTCATAGCCGCGGTAGATCAGCTCGGTCTGCGTGACGGCGCAGATCTTGGTCTCGCCGATCACCTGGTTGGCGAGGCCGCGCGTGTCGACAGGCTTGGGGGCGGAGACGGGGTTGGCGGGGGTGGCGGTGGCCATAGTCCCCCAATCGTAGCCAAACCAGCATGCTGCGGGCAGCGGCGGTACGATCGCCGCCCGATGGGACGCACGCCAAGCCTGTTTTTCACGAGCCTTTCCGCCTGCCTGGCCGCGTGCGCCGCGCTGGCCGGCGGGTGCCACGACACCGAGGCCGTGAACGGCGGCCCACTGATGCCGCCCCCGCCGTCCGCGATCGGCAAGGCCGTGGACGACGCCGCCGCATGGATGGCCGGCAACTGGTCCAGCGCCGAGCAGGCCGCGGCGGACACCAACTACTACGACGTGCGGCTGCACATCGCGCGCATCTGGCCCGACCGCACCGACGGCCCGTGGTTCTACGTCGAGCAGGCGATGGCCGACACGCAGGGCACCCCCTACCGCCAGCGCGTCTACCACCTGATCGACGCACCGGGCGATGCATGCGAGAGCGTGGTCTACGAACTGCCCGGCGACCCGCTGGCGTTCGCGGGCGCGTGGCAGGACCCGACGCGCATGAACGCGATGGACCCCACGCTGCTCGAGCCGCGCATGGGCTGCAGCGTGAAGCTGCGCCGCGGCGCGGACGGCACGCTCTCGGGCGGCACCGAGGGCGACGGCTGCTCCAGCAACCGCCGCGGGGCCGCGTACGCCACAAGCCAGGTGACCGTCGCTCCCACGCTGCTCCTGAGCTGGGACCGCGGCTTCGGCACCGACGGCAAGCAGGTCTGGGGCGCGGTGACGGGTCCCTATCGCTTCGTGAAGGAAGGAAGCCAGCCATGAGCAACGTCGGCGCGAACGTCCCCCACCCCGGCCGTGCCCTGCGCGAGGCATGGGAGCGCGGCACCGTGATGGTGCCCGGCGCGTTCAACGCGCTGGTCGCGCGCGCAGCGGCGCAGGCGGGCTTCGAGGCCTGCTACATCAGCGGCGGAGCGACGGCGAACGTCGCGGGCTACCCGGACATCGGCCTGATCACGCTCACGGAGATGTGCCGCACGATCCGCGAGATCGCGGATGCCTCGAAGCTGCCCGTGATCGCCGACGCGGACACCGGCTACGGCGAGGTCGAGTGCTGCATCCGCACCGTGGTCGAGTACGAGCGCGCCGGCGCCGCCGCGCTGCACATCGAGGACCAGGTCTTCCCGAAGCGCTGCGGCCACCTGGACGGCAAGGACCTGGTGCCCGCCGCCGCGATGGCCGAGAAGGTCCGCGCGATGGCCCGCTACCGCCTGAGCCCGGACTTCGTGATCATCGCGCGCACCGACGCGCGGCACGTGACCGGGTTCGAGGACGCCGTGAAGCGCGCGAACATCTACCGCGAGGCCGGCGCCGACATGATCTTCCCCGAGGGCCTGCAGACCGAGCAGGAGTTCGCCGACTTCGCGAAGGCCTCGCCGGGCCCGCTGCTGGCGAACATGACCGAGTTCGGCAAGACGCCGGACATCCCGGCCGCGCGCTTCCAGGAGCTGGGCTACCGCGTGGTGATCTACCCGCTGAGCATGATGCGCCTGGCGATGGGCGAGGTCGCCCGCGGCCTGGCCGCGCTGAAGCGCGACGGCAGCGTCCGCGAGAGCCTGCCGCGGATGCAGACGCGCAAGGAGCTCTACTCGCTGCTGGGCTACGTCCCCGGCGAGCAGTGGAACTTCCCGAACGACCGCTGAGCCGCGCGCGGGGCGCGGCGTGCGCACTGCCCGCACCGCGCACGCCGTCACTTCGTCGCGACCGCGCCGATCTCGTAATCGAACCGCGTGGGGTCCGCGGGCCGGCGCCGCCACGCGACGGCCACGTCCTTGGGTACCAGCCCGCGCGTGCGGATCGCCGGCGGGAACGGGACGTCCTCGGCCTTGCCCGGCTTGGACGCGCCCTTCTTCGGCTTCGGCGCCGCCGCGGGGATCAGCTCGATCGTCGCCGGCTTGGCGTTCACGTCGTCGTCCGGGATCGCGAAGTTGGCGTCGTCCGCCGCCGAGAGGCGCAGCATGTAGCCGTGGGTGGTGGCGACGTAGGTGAACTTGTCGTCGCGCAGCGCGGCCTTCAGTTCGTCCAGCGTCGTGGGCCGTGCGCCCTTCGCCCAGACCTCGGCCAGGCCCTCGGCCAGGAATTCCAGGCGGCCGCGCGCGGCGATGTACGCGCCCGGCTTCGCGTCGGCGGCGTACTCCTTCCACTTGCTCTCGAAGACCGCCAGGTCGCCGTCGTCGCGGAAGCGGAACGCCTTGCGCATCGCGTCCAGCGGCTTGGTGCCCGCGTTGACCAGCTGGAGCAGGCCCTGGAAGTTCGGCTGGTACTTGCCGTCCGCGCCGTAGACCAGGAAGTGCACGACCGACCAGCTCTGCATGTACTGCAGCGCCGCCTGGCCGGTGCGCACGTTCGCGTTCCAGCGGGCGTCGTCCATCGAGAGCAGGTCCAGGAACGGGATCGACTGGCCGCGCTTCACCGCGTCGCGCACCTGCGCCACCACCTGCGGGCTGGCCTGACCGATGACGACGGTCCTGCCCTCGACGACCGACTCGCCGAAGAACTCCGCGAGGCCCTCGTTGAGCCACGGAGGCAGGTCGTTGCCGAAGAACGCGGACGCGAACTGGTGGAAGCCCTCGTGCTGGATGACGTGCTCGACGCGCTGGCGCGGCAGGTCCTCGACGAAGAAGGCCAGGCCCGCGCCGCGCTGCGGGGCCACGAAGAACATGCCGCCCGAACCCTCGGCGTTGATGCCGAACTTCGTGCGCATCGTGTCCAGGTAGTCCTGCTGCCGCGCGAACATGAACACGTTCAGGAACTCGGGCGAGCGCCGGCGCAGGCCGCCGCCCTGCACCAGGCGCCGCGAGTATTCGTCGTACATCGTGTCCAGGTGCGCCGCGTACTGCATCGAGAGGTCCCGTCCCAGGTCGCTGCGGATCGAGTAGTAGCGGCTCTGCGGCAGCTTCCCGCGGCCCGGGTCGGTGCGGTCCCACCAGGAACCCACCGCGGTGCGCTGGGACTGCGGCGTGCCGGGCTGGCGCGGCGCGGCAGCCACGCCCCAGGCCAGGACGACGCCCGCCAGCAGGACCGGGATGAGGAAACGGGAGCGCACGGACCCGATTCTAGGAGCACCCGCGCGCGGTTCTTGCGTCGCCGAAACGCCCGAATCGTGCGTGCTCGCGCAGCAGCGGCGGCTTTACCGGACACCTGCATTCCCGGTGAATTCACCGAAAAAACCACGTGCTCGACTTGCATCGGCCCGCGGCGGCGGCATACTGGGCACAGCCTTTCTCCAGTTGAAAGGGAACTGGAAAAGGGTCAGCAGTCCGCTGTGGCGGCTTCCAATGGTTTGGTGCTGAGGGAGAAAGGGCCCAAAGCACCGCATAGGGAAGCCGGGAAAAGGGAACTCTTGGCTGCCTGGTCACTCCGGTGACCGCCGACAGGCCGCTACGAGGATTGCGAGGGATTGAGGGAAAGGGAGGCCGGCCGCGACCAAGAAAAGGGCGCGGCCGTGCCTGCTTTTTGGAGACTTCGAATCGCGACCAAGGGGGACGGATCCGGTGCCTTGCCCGGCGCGGATGCTCCACGCCGCTCGCGTGGGGTCACGGGTCGCGGCGCCCCTGCGCAGGGCCGTCCGTATACTCACCCCCCTTCGAGAGTCCCCGCGCCATCCGGCGCCACGGAGAGACAGCAACGATGCCAGACCCGACGACCGTCGCGCCGCGCGCCACCGCACTGACCCGCACCGGGATCGGTGCCGCACTCGCCGCCGCGATCCTCGCGGCCACCGCGTTCGCCGGCCAGGACAGCGCTGCCCCCGCAGCCGCACCGACGCCCGCCCCCAAGAAGACCGCCCGACAGATCCTGGACGAGCAGTACGTCGTCGGCCCCACCGCGGCCGACGCGTTCGGCTACCGGATCGCGTGGCAGACCGAGTCGCTCGCCACGATGGGCGCGCAGATGCAGGTGGTCTGCCTGGACGCAGAGAACGCGTGGTTCGGCGACAGCGCCGGCAGCGTGGTCCGCCTCCGCCGCGAGAGCGGCGAGTCGGTCTGGCGCAGCTCGACCTTCAAGGGCCTGGAGCGCATGCTTGCCGTGCAGCGCCTGAAGGGCTCCAACCGCGACATCGCCTACGTCGTGACCGAGACCAACTGCGTCATCCTGGACGCGTCGACGGGTTCGCTGATCCGCAAGGTCGGCCTGCCCGCACTGCCCTGCACCGCCCCGGCGGTCGAGGGCGAGTACATGATCTGGTGCACCCATGCGGGCGTCATCGGCTGGTACGACTACACCCGCGGGTTCCTGTGGCGCACCACCGCGATCGGCGCGAACATGCAGGCGCCGGTGACCGTCGGCGAGGGCGTCGCCCTGGCGGGCGGCATGAACGGCAACGTGCTGGCGCTCGACGTCGGCAGCGCCAGCATCCGCTGGACCCGGCGCCTGGCCGGCGGCATCGAGTCGCAGATCGCGATGGACAACCGTGCCGCGTTCGTGGCCAGCAAGGACCAGAGCCTGTGGGCCTTCGACCTGCAGCGCGGCCGCGTGCTGTGGCAGTACTTCACGCCCACGCCGCTCGTGAACGAGCCGGTGCGGCTGGCGGACGGCCTGTACCTGCAGATCCCCGACCAGGGACTGGTCTCCTTCAACCCGCATCCCGAGGCGAAGCCCGACGGCGACGTCCGCTGGAAGAGCGCCGCGCCCGGCAAGGTGATCGGCCGCCTGGGCAGCAACCTGCTGGCCTGGGAACAGGCGACGCACGTGCTGTCGTTCGTGGATGCCGGCAGCGGCCGCGTCGTCGAGATGCGCACGCTGCCGCAGGTCGAGTGGATCCAGTGCAGCCCCAAGGTCAACGGCGACCTCTGGACGGCGTCGGCCGACGGGCGCGTCGAGCGCCTGGAGCCGATGGCGCGTCCCACGATGGTCGAGGAGACCGCGAAGGCCAAGCCCGCGCCGGCTCAGCCGCTCCCGACCCTGCCGCAGGCACCGGCCCCGCAGAACATGGACCCCGAGACCGACGGGCCCGCGGCCGGCAGCGGCATGGGCGCCAGCTCGCAGCCGCTCAACCCGCGCCTCCGCTGAGGCGCGCGAACGCACCGAACACTCGCAACCAGGCGGGCCCCCAGGTCCCGCCAGCGATCCGATCCACGGAGGGCCCCCGATGTCCGACCTCGTCCGCATCCGCCGCGCGCTCGTCTCGGTGAGCGACAAGTCCGGGTTGGTGGAGTTCGCGCAGGCGCTGGTCGCGCAGGGCGTGCAGATCGTCTCGACGGGCGGCACCGCCGCCGCGCTGGCGAAGGCCGGCGTGCCGACGACGCCGATCGAGGAGGTCACCGGCTTCCCCGAGATGATGGACGGCCGCGTGAAGACGCTGCACCCGCGCGTCCACGGCGGGCTGCTGGGCGTGCGGTCGAACCCCGAGCACGTGGCCGCGATGGCGACGCACGGCATCGTCCCGATCGACCTGGTGTGCGTGAACCTGTACCCGTTCGAGCAGACGGTCGCGAAGCCGGGCGTGCAGGAGCATGACGCGATCGAGAACATCGACATCGGCGGCCCGTCGATGCTGCGGAGCGCGGCGAAGAACTTCGAGGGCGTGACGGTGGTCACGTCGCCCGCGCAGTACGGCGCGGTGATGGCGGACCTGCGCACGCACGGCGGCTGCACGACCCTGGCGCTGCGGCGCGCGTTCGCGGCCGCGGTGTTCGCGCGGACGGCGGCGTACGACGGCGCGATCGCGGCGTGGATGCAGCAGGCCGGGATGGCGGGCGACGCGGCGGGCGCCACGCCCGAGGGCGCCGCCTTCCCGCAGGACCTGACGCTGCGCCTGAGGCTGTCCGACGAACTGCGCTACGGCGAGAACCCGCACCAGCGCGGCGCGGTCTACGCGGACCCCGCCAGCCGCGAGCCCAGCGTGGTCGGCGCGAAGCTGCTGCACGGCAAGCCGCTCTCGTACAACAACATCCTGGACGCCGCGGCGGCGCTCGAGCTGGTGCAGGATCTGGCGGAGCAGCGGCCGGGCGGCACGGCGTGCGCCGTGATCAAGCACACGAACCCCTGCGGCGCGGCGACGGCCCCGACGGTGCTGGGCGCGTTCGAGCGCGCGTGGGCAGGCGACCCGCTGGCCGCGTTCGGCGGGATCGTGGCGTTCAGCGGCACGGTGGACGCCGCGACGGCCGAGGCCATGGCCGCCGGCGAGCGGTTCCTGGAGGTCGTGGTGGCGCCCGGCTACGAGCCGAAGGCGCTCGAGGTCCTGCAGGCGCGCTGGAAGAACGCGCGGCTGCTGGCGACCGGCCCCGTGGAGACGCCGCGCGTCCCCGCGATGACGTTCCGCAGCGTGCCGGGCGGCATGCTGGTGCAGGAGCGCGACCGGCACGCGATCCGCGGCGAGGCATTCACCCACGCCGCGGGCCCGGCCCCGGACGCGGCCATGCTGGCCGACGCGGCCGCGCTGTTCACCGTGGCCAAGCACCTGAAGTCCAACGCGGTCTGCATCGGCGGCGGCGGCATGCTGTTCGGCGCCGGCGCGGGCCAGATGGACCGCGTGGCCTCCTGCCGCAACGCGGTGGAGAAGGCGCGCGCCAAGCTCGCGGCCCTGGAGCCGGGCGTCCGCCCGGTGGCGGCCAGCGACGCGTTCTTCCCGTTCGCGGACGGCCCGACGCTGCTGGCGGACGCCGGCGTGCGGTGCATCGTCCACCCGGGCGGCAGCAAGCGCGACGCGGACACCTTCGCCCTGTGCAACGAGCGCGGGATCACCTGCCTGCTGACGGGTTCCCGGCATTTCCGGCACTGACCCGCGGGGGGCCGGTCGGGCCCGGGCGGGCTACACTTCACGCCCCATGAAGCTCGACCACCCGACCCTCCCGGTCCTGAAGGCCGCCTTCCCCGACATCACCTTCCGCGTGAGCGAGTTCCGCGGCCAGGTGACGGTGATCGTGCCGCGCGAGCGCATCAAGGACGTCTGCCGCCACCTGCGCGACGACCCGAACTGCGCCTACGACATGCTGACCGACGTGACGGCGGTGGACTACCTGAACTACCCCGCGCCGCAGCCGGCGCGCTTCGCGGTGGTCTGGCAGCTGGCCAGCTACCCCAAGGAGACGCGCCTGCGCCTGAAGGCGTACCTGGAGCCCTCGCTCGACACGAGCGGCATCGAGGCCGACCCCGAGCTGGTGGTCGACACCGTGACCGACATCTGGCCGACGGCCGAGTGGCTGGAGCGCGAGGTGTTCGACATGTTCGGCATCCGCTTCAAGGGCCACCCGGACCTGCGCCGGATCCTGATGTGGAAGGACTTCCCCGGCCACCCGCTGCGCAAGGACTACCCCCTGCGCGGCCGCGGCGAGCGCGAGGAGCACCGCGTGATGGGCCGCCACTCCGCCTGACGCGGGGAGCGGGCGCCGCCGCGCACGGGCGCGGGGCGGGCAGCGACAACGACACACGAAGGAGAGCACGATGCGCGTCCTGGTACTTGGCGCCGGCATGGTGGGGAGCGTCATTGCGGCCGACCTGGCCGCGACGCCCGGGATGGACGTCACGGTGGCGGACGTCGACGCGAAGGGCCTGGCCCGGGCGAAGGCGCGGAGCGGCGGGCGCGTGAAGGTGCTGAAGGCCGACGCCGGCTCGCGCAAGGGCGCCGCGGCGCTGGCGCGCAGGCTGAAGGTGGACCTGGTGCTGGGCGCGCTGCCCAGCCGCTTCGGCTACGAGGTGATGCAGGGCGTGATCGACGCGCGCGTGCCGTACGTCGACATCAGCTTCATGCCCGAGGACTTCCGGAAGCTGGACGCGGCCGCGCGCAAGGCGGGCGTGCCGGTGGTGGCCGACTGCGGCGTCGCGCCGGGCATGAGCAACATGCTGGCGGGCTGGGCCGCGATGAAGCTGGACCGCTGCGACACGATCGAGATCCTGGTCGGCGGCCTGCCCCGCGAGCGGCACTGGCCGTGGCAGTACAAGGCGCCGTTCAGCCACCACGACGTGATCGAGGAATACCTGCGCCCCTCGCGCGTGGTGGAGCACGGCAAGGTCGTGGTGCGCGAGGCGCTGAGCGACCCCGAGCTGGTGACGGTGCCTGGCCTGGGCACGCTGGAGGCGTTCTTCACGGACGGCCTGCGCAGCCTGGCCGACACGCTGGACGTGCCCAACATGCGCGAGAAGACGATGCGCTATCCGGGCCACGCCGAGCTGATGCGCACGCTGCGGCACCTGGGGCTGCTCTCCTCGGAACAGATCGACGTGAAGGGCAGCAAGGTGCGGCCGATCGACGTGACCGCGAAGCTGCTCTTCCCGCACTGGACGTACGAGGAAGGCGAGTCGGACGTCACCGTGATGGTGGTGCGCGCGTGGGGCACGCTGCGCGGCAAGCCAACCCGCATGGCCTGGACCCTGCACGACGAGCTGGACCCCGCGACCGGCTTCCCCAGCATGAGCCGCACGACGGCGTTCCCCGCGACGGCGGTGGCGCGCATGATCGCGGACCGCACCATCCGCAAGCCGGGCGTGCACGCGCCCGAGGCGCTCGCGCGCATGCCGGGCGTCCTGGACCGCGTGCTGGCCGACCTGCACGCGCGCGGCGTGCGCTACGTGCCGACCGTCGAGATGCAGGCCGCGCCGCAGGGCCGGGCGCCGGCGGCGCGTGCGGTGGCGGGGCGCACGGCGAAGAAGGCGGG
>JBEIFT010000096.1:0-9726 GCA_040382255.1 Phycisphaeraceae bacterium | reverse complement strand
CACAGTAGTTCCAATTTCCAGGAAATTGGAACTACTGTGGCAGGACCAATTTTATCTGCGTCCCAGCCGCAGCGCCCGTGCCACGCGTGCCATCCAGACGCGCGTGCGGAGGCGCCGCAGGCCTTCGTCGGCGCGGTTGGCCTTCAGGCCCCTTGCGACCCAGTTCGCGGCATCGTCCAGCCGGCCGGCGCGCAGCGCGCTCAGGCCCAGGTTGTGGTGGCTGCTCGCGCAGGTCGCGTCGATGCCCAGCACGTGCATGCTGGCGATGCGGCCGCCGTCGACGTCGCCTGACTCGTAGCGCGCCCGTGCCAGCGCGCGCCAGACCGCGGCATCCCCGGGCGCGGCCTCGATCAGCAGGTCGAGCACGCGCGCGGCCTCGGCCCAGAGCTTGGTCGCGGAGAGCAGGGCGGCGGCGCGTGCCAGGATCACGCGGTACTGCTCGGTGGCAAGCGCGCGGTCGCGATCGGTCCGCGGCGCGTCTTCTGATGGATCGTCGCTGCTGGGGCGCTCGGGCAGTCCGTTCGCCAGGAAGGCCTTGATGGTCTCGCGCGCATCGTCGCTGCGGCCGCGGCGCATCAGGCTCTCGGCCAAGTCCACGCGCACGTGGTTGCGGGCCGGGTCCAGCTTCAGGACCAGCTCGAATTCCACCCCGGCGCGCTCGTGGCGCGAAGCATGGGTCGAGAGGACGCCCAGCATCTGGTGCGCGTCGGCGTTGGCCGGCTCCAGCTCGACCACGCGGTTCAGCTTCTCGATCGCCTCGGCCTCGCGGCCCAGGCGCGCCAGCACCTGGGCGCAGCCGATCAGCGCGGCGATGTCGCCGGGCTGCTCGCGCAGCACGTGCATGAAGTTCTGCAGTGCCTTCGGGTGCTCGCCGTGGCGCGCCAGGCAGCGCGCATAGGCAGTGCGCAGCTCGGTGAACTCGGGCTGGTGGCGCAGCGCCTCGCGGTAGCACCATGCGGCGCGGGCCAGGTCGCCCTCGCGCTCCAGGCCGCCGGCCATCGCCACCATGGCGTGCGTGGGCGTCTCGACGAATTCCTGCGCCACGTAGAACGCGTCGCGGGCGTCCTCGCTGCGGCCCGCGCGGACCAGCGCGCGGATCTTGCGCGCATAGGCCTCATCGCTGGCGCGGTCCAGGCTGAGGGCCTGATCGATGAGCTTGACCGCGGCCAGGTGTTCCCCCTCGACCTCGTGCGTGCCCGCGGCGGCCAGCAGCGGTTCGGGGGCGCCCGGGTCCAGCTGGTGGCAGCGCAGGTAGCAGGCGCGGGCCTCGGCGGCGCGGTCGCAGTCCTCCAGGATCCGGCCCAGGTTGAAGTGCCAGTCGGGGCGGTCCGGGTTCTGCGTCAGTGCACGGCGGAGGGCGGCCTCGGCGTCGGCGAAGCGGCCGTCCTCGTACAGGCGGCGGGCCTGCTCGGCCAGCTCATCGCCATCCAGCCACTCGCCGTTTGGGTCGCTCATCCAGTGCCTCGGGACGATGCTAGCACCGCCCCGGCGCAAGCCCAGAATGGGCTGGGAAAGTGGGCCAAGGCGCCCCAAGAAGCCGCACCCAGGTGGACCGGAAACCTGCCCCCGCCGCGGCGGCTGCGGGGGTTTCCGGGCGCCATTGCAGGCGTGACGTGGGCGGAACCCCGGGCGCGGCGCCGGATGGGCTCAATACACCTCGAGCATGCAGCGGCGCGTGGCGTGCACCCGGCGCTTGATCTGCTCGGACGTCCACTCGGCGGGCGGGACATTGGCCACCTCGGGATGGATGTCCAGGAAGCCGTGGGCGAGCCCGCGCTTCGCAAGTGTCTGGAAGACACCGACTTGCATCCCGGCCAGGCCGCACATGTAGAGCAGCGTCCGCTCCGATCGCAGCAGCGGCTCGAACTGCTCCAGCGAGCGGTCCACGTAGTGGTGGATGTACTCGCCCTTGCCGCCGTCGGGGCGCAGTTCGCGGCTGATGACGGTGTGGTAGGTGAACTTGGGGTTCGCCTTCGCCACCTCGCGGAAGAATCCGTCGTAGAGGAGGTCGCTGGTGTAGGGGGTACCCATCACCAGGTGGACGCGGGACGTCGTGGGGCGCCAGTGGTCACGGGCCTTGGTGCCGGCCGGCGGGCCCACGAACAGCTGGTGGATGAAGCCGCGGAACGGGGCGATGCCGGTACCCGTGGCCAGGAAGACGTAATCGTGGGCGTCGACGTCCGTCGGCAGCAGGAACCGCTTGCCGTTGGGGCCGGCAACCGCGATCGCGTCGCCCGCGCGCAGGTCGCAGACGTGGTTCGAGCAGACGCCCATGAACAGGCGGTGGTCGGTCGGGTCGTCCTTGTCGGATTGCGGCTCCCGCTCGCCGATCAGGCGCTTGCAGGTGGTGGCCAGCACCTTGCCCTCGCCGTCCTCGCCGTAGGTCGGGCTGGCGATCGAGTACAGGCGCACCTTGTGGGCCTTGCCGTTGGCGTCGGTGCCCGGGGGGACCACGCCGAACGACTGGCCGGCCACCCAGGCGCCCTCGAGCGGGGTGCCCGAGACGTCGATGCAGACGTGCCGGACGAACGAGGCGGACTTGCCCTTGGAGCACAGTTCGCTGTGGGAAACCTTCGCCGTGACGGGCGCCGTGGGGAGCACCGCGTGCATGCGTGCCTCGGGGAGCGTGGGCTCGCCGGGGAGGCGGGGGTGCTTGTCGGCGGCGGTCGGCTCGGCGGGGCTCGCGGTGCTCATAAGGTCGTTATCTTATTGGCTCGTCGCGAAATGATGTTGCGACGCGCGGAACGCCGATGGTCAAAGACAAGCGGGTCACGGATTGCCCCGCATCACCGGCGTCGAAGGGACACGTCCCATGGATTTCTTCCGCATTCAGGGCGGCCACCGTTTGAGTGGTCGCATCACGATCGAAGGCGCCAAGAACGCGGCCCTGCCGCTGATGGCTGCCTCGCTCCTCACCACCGGTCGCGTCAAGCTGACGAACGTCGGCCCGTTGGCGGACATCCGCAACCTGGGGTCGCTCCTCGGGAAGCTGGGCGTCAACGTCGACTTCGGTTCGGACGACACGATCTCGATGACCACGGTCGACGAGTCGTGCCTGCACGCGCCGTACGACATGGTCAAGACGATGCGTGCGTCGATCTGCGTTCTCGGGCCGATGCTGGCCCGCCGCGGCCGCGCCGTCATCAGCATGCCGGGCGGATGCGCGTTCGGCACGCGCCCGATCGACCTGCACCTGCGCGGCCTGGCCAAGCTGGGCGCGAAGATCGAGATGGACGGCGGCGACATCATCGCCACCGCCGACCGCCTGAAGGGCGCCACCGTCTTCCTGGGCGGCCCGAACGGCTCGACCGTGCTGGGCACCGCGAACGTGCTGAGCGCCGCGACCCTGGCCGAGGGCCGCACCGTCATCGAGAGCGCTGCCTGCGAGCCCGAGATCGTCGACCTGGCCAACATGCTGAACCGCATGGGCGCCAAGATCCGCGGCGCGGGCAGCCCCCGCATCGTGATCGACGGCGTCGAGGCCCTGGGCGGCTGCGAGCACCGCGTCATGCCGGACCGCATCGTGGCCGGCACCTACGCGATCGCCGCGGCGATGACCAACGGCGACATCGTCATCGACGACTTCCCGTACGACAGCCTGCTTGCCGCGATCAACCACCTGGACGAGATCGGCGTGCACGTCTCGAAGGTCAACCCCAACGACGACGACTTCCGCTGCAGCGTGCGCGTCTCGTCGAACCGCGTCCTGAAGCCGACGATCATCACGACGCAGCCGCACCCCGGCTTCCCGACCGACCTGCAGGCGCAGTTCATGGCGCTGCTCTCGATCGCGGACGGCAATTCGATCATCACCGAGAAGATCTACCCCGAGCGCTTCCTGCACGTGGCCGAGCTCTCGCGCATGGGCGCGCAGCTCTACCGCCAGGGATCGACGGTGGTGGTGAGCGGCGTGCGCCAGCTGCACGGCGCGCCCGTGATGGCGAGCGACCTGCGCGCGAGCGCCAGCCTGATCCTGGCCGGCCTGGCCGCGCACGGCGAGACGATCGTCAGCCGCGTGTACCACCTGGACCGCGGCTACTCCTCGATGGAGAAGGTCCTGAACTCCCTAGGCGCGCGCATCGAGCGCTGCAAGGAGACGAAGGCCGAGGTCTCCGAGGATGCGGTGCCCGCGATCATCCCGTCCATCCGCGGCGCCGGCCTCACCGCCCGCGCGGCGCAGGAGCCCGAGGCGAAGGCCTGACCGGCCGCGCCCAACCCGAACCCTCCCGAGAGGCGTCCCGAATGGGGCGCCTCTCGTGCGTTTGGAAATTGGGTTCGGGATAACCATGCACCTATTTCCGGGGCGGGGTAGGCGAGGCACGCAAGGCACCTGGTCGCCATACGCGAGGCACCTGGGCGCCATGCGCGCGGACCGACGGGGGCCTCAGTCGCTCAGACACTTCCCCGCCGGCGCAATGGCGCCGGCGGGGACAACTCGCTTGATGAGGCCCCCTCCGGTCCGTGCTCGGCTCTGGGCGCCTCCAGACATGTCGTCGTGCTGCAATGGCAGCACGACGATCGCAAGTGGAACGTCCACGGGCGAGCGCCCGCAGCGAGCATTGGCCCCCTCCGCAGCGACGTACGAGGCCATGAGGCACGCGGACCACGGTCCGATTGCACCTCGGGTCGTTCCACGTGCCGAATCGGCCGACGACGATGACGAGCGGAACCTGGTGGAGCGAGGAAGTTCGCGGAGGAGGGGGCCAAGCGCAGCGAAAGGGCGCGTCGATCACGCCCTGCCTTCCCCCCCCGCGACACCCGTCAAGGACGCAAGCCGCGACTCACCACCCCCGCGCCTCGTGCGCGAACCACAGCTGCGGCACCACGACCAGCGGCTGCCCGTCCTTGCGGCGGACCATCGCCGCCAGCGGGGCATGCTGCACCGTGGCGATGAGCGGCACGCCGCCGGCGTCCAGCTCGATCGACTCCGCCTGGCCCGCGCGCGCAGCCAGTTCCGCCAGCGACCACGTCGCGCGCGTGCCCGCCAGGCGGACCTCGACCACCGCCGCCTTGCGCGTGCGCGCACGGCCCGCGGCGGCGTCCGCCACGGCGGCGTCGGACGAAGACGGCTCGGCGCCGCCTTCGACCAGCCCGTCCACCGGGAACTCGACGCGCGGCGTCAGGCAGTAGCGCGCGTAGCTGATCTCCTTGTAGCGCTTCTCGGTCTGCGGCTCGGGCAGGATCACCGTCGTGTCCGGGTGCGCGGCCAGCCACATGCGCCATGACGCGACGTTGACGTCGGGCAGCGGCTCCAGTCGCACCGGCTCCGCGGCCGCCGGGCCCGCGATCGCGCGCATGCCCAGCTGGCTCCACAGGCTGGGCGCCGCGCCCGCGCGCCGCGCGGGGTCCACGGGCACGTCGTACATCACCAGGTTGCTGTTCCACAGCAGGCCGCTGACGCGGAACAGGCGCTCCTCGCCGCCGACGCGTCGGTCGAACACCACCACGCTGTCCGTGAGCGGCGAGAACGTCACCGCGATCGGCACGCCGCCCAGCACGTCGTTCACGACCTCGTGGCCGTTCAGCACCGCCAGCGGGTACGCACGCGCCGCGCCGTTCACCACCACGCCCGCCACGCGGTCCGCCGTGACGACGTACTTCGAACGCCGCTCGCCGTTGAACCGCACCATCTCCGTCCCCGGGATCGTGGCCGGCATGTCGTAGGCCGTCAGGAAGTCGCGCGGGTTTCCGCTGCCCACCAGCGTCGTGCGGGCCTCGGGCGCCAGGTTCGCCAGGTCGAATCCGTAGGCGGCCGGGTCGTTCCCGCCGCCCACGGGGCGGGTGCCCCAGATCGCGCCGCTGATCGCCCACAGGATGAACGCCGCGGCCACGAGCACCGTCACCGCGATCACCCATCCGCCACCGCGGAAGGTCAGCGTCGGCGAGCCGTCGGGCGTGCCTGTTGGCCGCGTGCCGTCCGTCATCGGGGCCGCTCCGTCGTCGTGCCCGGGGCCTGCGTCGGGGGGGCGGGCCGCTCCGCGTCGCCTGCCGGCGCAGCCTGCGGCGGCAGCTCGATCACGATCGCATCGCCCTCGCGCCGCGCGACGGGCACCACGCTGCCGCGGTCGGCCACCATCGTGCCCATCAATGCCGGCAGGTACGCCAGGCTGGCCAGGAAGAGCCGCCGCGCCCTGGCGTCATCGCGTACCTGCAGGAATCGCAGGCTGAGCCACGAAAGCCACATCCCCAGCACCACCGACGCGCCGGCGTACCAGTAGCCCGCGACGCCCGTCAGCGTGGCCAGCAGCGCGACCGGCACCAGCATCAGGCTGGTCAGCAGGCATGCCTGCGCGGTCGCGCGCCCGCCCTCGTCGCGCGAGGGCAGCATCGCGAAGCCGCCGCGCTCGTAGTCCGCGCGGTACATCCACGCCAGCGCCAGGAAGTGCGGGATCTGCCAGACGAACAGGATGCCGAAGAGCGCCCACGCGCCCGGCGACGTGCGCCCGGTGGACGCCACCCAGCCGATCATCGGGGGGATCGCGCCCGTCACCGCGCCCACCAGCGTGTTGAGCGTGGTGCGCGGCTTCAGCGGCGTGTACAGGAACACGTAGAGCAGGATGTTCGCGGCCGCGAGCGCCGCGGCGCCAAGGTTCACCTGCCACGCCAGCAGCGCGCAGCCGGCGTAGCCGACCACCGTGCCGGCCACGAACACCGCGCGCGGCGACGCGTGCCCGGCGGGCAGCGGACGGCCGGCGGTGCGCTGCATCCGTGCGTCGCGTCGCGTCTCGGCCAGCTGGTTGAGCATCGCCGCGCTGGCGGCTGCCATCGCCGTGCCCAGGCACGTCCACAGCAGGCGCAGCCAATCGATCGCGTCCGCCGGCGCCACCACGAACCCCACGGCCGTCGTCGCCAGCACCAGGAGGCTCAGCCGTGCCTTCGCCAGCCGGCTCCAGACCACCGCGAAGCCGGGGGCCTCGGCGGGTCCGGTCGGGTGGCGTTCGGCGGCGTGTTGCATGGCGGTTGGTCGCGTCACACCGCTTCCGCGGGCGCAGGGTGAATAGGATAGGTCGCGCCGCGCATCGCGGCTCCCCACGCATGCATACGCTCGCCCAAACCGCCGTCTCCACCGCCACCGCCGCCCCGCAGCCGCGTTCCGCCGGTGATTTCCTGATGATCATCGCGGGATTTGCCGGCCTGATCCTGGTCGGCGCCCTGTGGTCGCGCTGGGTGCGCCCGGCGAACCTGGCGCTCGGCATGGCGGCCACGGTCGCGATGTGGACGCTCAGCTACGTCGCGCTGCTGCAGCCGGGCTTCCTGGCCAGCGAGCTGCTCTTCGCCGGCTGCGTCGCGTCGCTGCTGGCGGCGGGCTGGGTCGCGGGCCGCCATCCCGCGGGCGGCGCCTGCGGCTGGCGCGTCGGAATGGTCTCGGCCACCGTCAACCTGATGATCGTCGGCGCGTTCCTCCGCGACGAGCAGGGCGGCACGTGGATCCGCCCGGCGCTCTACGTCGCGGGGCTCTTCGTCGCCAGCGGCGTGCTGGCCGAGATCGGCGCGCGCCTGGGCGCCCGCCGCACCTCGTCGCGCCCGATGCACTCGCCCGCCGCGCTGCTCGCGGCGGTGCTTGCCTTCAACATCCTGGCCATGGTGGTGCTGGGCGGCCTGGTCACCAGCATGGAGGCCGGCCTGGCCGTGCCCGACTGGCCGAACAGCTTCGGCCACAACATGCTGCTCTACCCCATCAGCGAGATGAAGGGCGGCGTGTTCTACGAGCACTCGCACCGGCTCTTCGGCATGCTGGTCGGGGCCGTCGCGCTGTCGTCGCTCGTCACCACGTGGCGCGTCGAGCGGCGCCGCCTGCCGCGCGTTCTGGCGGTGGTGCTGCTGGCGCTCATCGTCTTCCAGGGCTACCTGGGCGGCACGCGCGTCACCGGCAACCTGACCACCAGCATGGAGGCCGCGGACCTGGCGCCAAGCACCCAGCGCGCGATCATCCACGGCATGCTGGGGCAGCTGGTCTTCGCGCTGTCCGTGGTCTATGCGGTCGTGACCTCGGGCGCCTGGGCGTCGGCCGTGCCGGCCGCCGCGCCGCGTGCCGCGCGCGTGCTGCCCGCCGTCGCGCTGGGCGCGCTTCTCATGCAGCTCTTCCTCGGAGCCTCGATGCGCCACCTGCAGGTGCCGCCCACCGCGGACGTCGGCGCCAAGATCCCGGCCTGGGCGCTGCACGGCCACATCACCATGGCCATCATCGCCGCGGTGCTGGTGGCGGTCGCGGGCTTCCGCGCCAGCCGCGCGGGCAGCCCCGCGCCGGTGCGCATCGCGGGCAAGGCCGTGATGCACTCCGTCGGCCTGCAGTTCCTGCTGGGCATCCTGGCGCTGGTGGCGGTCCTGGTCCGCCGCGGCCCCGACGTGCCGTGGTGGGAAGTCGGCGCCACCACCGCGCACCAGGCGGTCGGCGCGCTGCTCCTGGCGGCGACCGCGTCGCTCGCCGTGCTCAGCCTGCGCTTCACTGCGCCCGAAGGACGGGCTTGACCGCTTCCTCGAGCGCCAGCACCGCGTAGGCGGTCACGAGCTCGGGCTTGCCTTCCTGCCAGCGGTCGGCGGTGTTCAGCCAGCTGCCGTCCGCGCGCTGCAGCGCCAGCACGGTGTCCACCAGGTCGTCGCGCCAGTTGCGCGGGGCGCCGCCCGCCGCGGGCACGATGGTCGTCGCGTTCGCCGCCAGGAGCGCCCGCGCGGCCGCGTGCAGGTAGTACCAGTGGCCCTGCTGGCCAAGGCCGGGGTTCTCGGCGAAGGTGTAGTGCGCACGGATCCAGTCGAACGCGGCCTGCACGCGCGGGTCGCCGGGCGACAGGCCCGCGTACAGCATGCTCTTGAATCCGGCATAGGTCATGCTGCCGTAGCTGCGCAGCGCGCGCGTGCCCTCCGGCATCTTCTCGCCGTAGCGGCCCTCGCCGGCCGCGTCGCTGGCGAAGCTCTCGCCGCCGTTCGCGGGCGTGTAGACGAAGCCGCCGTCGGCCGTGCCGCGCTGCGCCCACGCGGCCGTGTTCGTCTTCACGTTCTGCGCGCGGGTCACGAACACCAGCGCGCGCTGCACCGCCGGGTCGTCGGGGCTCACGCCTGCGTCGTGCAGCGCGTCCAGCATCAGCTGCGTGTTCGACATGTCGGGCCGGCCGTGGCTGCCGTAGCCCGCGCCGCCGAACCAGTCGGTGCGCGGCCCCAGGCCCTCGGCCTGGTCCCACTGGTTGCGCACGATCCACTCGCGCACCGCGCCCACCGCACCGGCCAGCGCGGGGTCGTCCTGCGCCGCCAGCCCCGAGAGCACCAGGCTCGCCACGTAGTTCGCCAGCCCGCCCGAGGGGTCCGGGTTGAACGTCCCGCGCAGGTCGGTCTGCTTCGCGACGAACTCCAGCGCCTTGGCCACCTTCGCGTCGCGCTGCGCGGGGTGCCCCGCCTGCGCGAATGCCTTCAGCACCAGCCCGGTGACCGCGGCCGCGGTCGCCTGCGACGCCTTCGCCTGATCGGTGCCGGCCGCGGCGGTCGATTCCATCCATCCGCCGTTCGGGCCCTGCGCGTTGCGCAGGAACGCCAGGCCGCGCTCGATCGCGTCCTTCGCCTTCGCGAAGCGCGCCGCGTCCATCGGCACCTCGTCGGCGCGTTCGGCGATGCGCGCGACCACCGGCAGCGGCTGCACCACGCGCGCGGGCACGCTCGGGTCGTCCAGCATCGTGATCTTCCTGGTGTTGACCTTCTCGCCGGGCTGCACGGTGGCGGGGGCGGTGACGGCGTCGT
>JBEIFT010000095.1:0-9738 GCA_040382255.1 Phycisphaeraceae bacterium | reverse complement strand
GGGCGCGGGAACCGCGGCCGCCGCCGGCACGGGCTGTGCGCGCTCCAGGTCCTGGATGAGCTGCGCGCCATCGCCCTGCGAATCGCCGCGCAGGAAGGCCGCGGTCGGGCCGCCGGACTGCGCGCCGCTGGTGACCGCCTGCTCGGCGCGCGCCTGCGCGACGATCTCCAGGAACAGGTCCTCCAGCCGCTGGCGCGGTGCGGCGACGCGCTCGATTCCCACGTGCTGCACGGACGCCAGCACCTGCTCGACGCGCGCCACGGTCTCGGGCGCAAGGCGCGGCGTGGTGATGACGGTGCGGCCGGTGTCCTCGAGCAGCTGGTCGACGGTTCCCTGCCGGCGGATGCGGCCGCCGTACAGGATCACCATGCGGTCGCAGACGTCCTGCACGTCGTCCAGGTTGTGGCTGGAGAGCAGGATCGTCTTGCCGCGGCGCCCGAGGTCGAGCAGCAGGTCCTTCACCTGGCGCGAGCCCAGCGGGTCCAGGCCCGAGGTCGGCTCGTCCAGGATCAGCAGGTCGGGGTCGTTGATCAGCGCCTGCGCGATGCCCAGGCGGCGCGCCATGCCCTTGGAGAACTCGCCGACGGCGCGGTTGGCCACGTGCGTCAGGCCGACCATCTCGAGCAGCTCGCCGATGCGGCGCGCGCGCACGGAGCGCTCCAGGCCGAACAGCTTCGCGTAGAAGTCGAGCGTCTCCTCCGGCGTGAGGAAGCGGTACATGTAGCTCTCCTCGGGGAGGTAGCCGATGCGCTTCTTCACGTCGACGTCGCTGGGGTCCTTGCCGAAGACAAGCAGCTGGCCGCGCGTCTTGTGCAGCAGGCCCAGGATCATCTTGATCGTGGTGCTCTTGCCGCTGCCGTTGGGACCAAGGAGGCCGAAGATCTCGTCGCGGCGGATCTCGAAGTCGATGCCGTCGACGGCCACCGCCTTCTGGCGCATCCAGAAGTCGCTGAAGACCTTCGTCAGGCCGACGGCTTCGACGATGCGGTCGGCTGCTGCTGGATTGGCCATGGCGTCACCTCGCCGCGTCAGTCGCGGCCGAAGCCCTTCGACGCGTCGCGCTCCAGGCGACGGCCGGGGCCGTTGATCTCGATCTGGCGGCTGTTGAGCATGGTCGGACCGACGGTGTTGGCCGACTCGGCCACGCCCTTGCGGCGCTCGACCTCCTCGCGCCGGCGGGCCTGCATGATGTCGGGCGAGCTCTCGATGGCCAGCCGGAGCGGGCCTCCGTCCTCGGGCGCCGAGATCACCTCGGCGGTGCGCGAAGCCAGCACGTCGCGCAGTGCGTCCAGCCAGAGCTTGCGGACCAGCTGCTGGGGGTTCTCGCGGTACGAGGCCATCAGGCCCTGCAGGCGGCGCGCTTCCTTGCCCAGCGTGGACTGCACCGCTCCCTGCTGCGACTGCGCGCGGGCGATGATCGCGGACGTCTCGCCGACCGCGTCGCGGTCCTCGAGCTTCGTGCCGAGCTCGGCCAGCACGGCGTCGGCGGCCGCCAAGTCGCCGCGGGTGAGCTCCGCCTCGTAGCGCTCGATGAGCGAGACCAGCGAGGCATGGCCGGGACCGGCCATGCCGACCAGCGTGTTGTTCGCCTCCTGCTGGGCCTTCTCGACGGCCAGCTTGCCCGACTCGCGCGACTCCTGCACGCGGCTGTACGCGTTGCGCACGGCCAGCGGCGCGACGCGCTCCGAGATGACGACGTTGCCCAGCGTGACGCCGGACTTCATCGCGTCGAGCACCTGCTGCGACTTCAGGCGCACCACCTGCGCGACCTGGTCGCGCGTGTCGAGCAGCTCGGCCAGCGTGCTCTGCGCGGCGGTCTGCACCATGCCGCGGCGGACGGCGGCGCGCACGACGTTGCGCAGGCTCTCGGGGCGCAGCTCGGCCAGCGTGCGGACGGAGTCCTCGACCACGTATTCGGCGGTGATGCGCACGTGCGCCAGGTCGCCGTCGGCGGTGACCAGCGACCCGTCCTGCCCCGGGCGGATCGGATTGCCCGTGTCGGCGGCGGCGGTCGCCTGGTCCAGCGTCATGTTGGCGCCGTACTTGGGCCAGAAGTCGCTGGTCAGTTCGACGGCGTCCTTCTGCGGCAGCAGCACGACCTCGCCCGCGGGGTACGGCCAGAACGGCAGCAGGCCGGGGACGACCTGCTCGGAGCCGGGCTCGCCGATGATGCGGCCGAAGAACGTCTTGACGCCCGTCTGGCCTTCCTTCACCTGCTGGAAGCCGCTGAAGAGGAAGACCACGACCAGCACGACGATCGCGGCCTGCAGCACGCGGTAGCTCAGGCGCAGCGCCTCGGCCAGCGACTGGTTGGCGGGGTCCATCGCCTGCCGCATGGCGGCCTGCGCGCCGGCGGACTCGGTGACCGTGAACTGCGCGCTCGCGCCGCGGCGCGGGGCCTCGGGCACGCCCTCCTCGGGCACCTGGTCGCTGTGCTGGTTGCGTGGCTGCGTCATGGGCGCTCCGGTGAGGTGCTCACTTCTTGGCGTCGCCGCGCGAGGGCTGCGGGATGCCCTTGGCGTCGGCCGGGGCGTCCAGGTCCACCAGGTGGAACGGAGCGCGGGTCGTGTCCATGATGTAGGTCGTGTTGCCCGAGAGCGAGGCCTTCAGCGTGTCGAGCCACGTCAGGAAGATGGCGAGGTCCGCCTCCTCCTTCATCTCGCCGTAGTAGCGCGTGGCCTCCTCGTTGCCCTTGGCCTCGATGCGCGCGGCCCACTGGTCCGCGAAGGCGCGGATCGTGTCGGCCTGGCTCTTGGCCTGGCTGCGGATCGCCTCGGCGGCGCTGGTGCCCTTCACGGCCTCCAGGTTCGCCAGCGTCTCCTGCACGGCGGCCATGCGCTTCAGCACGGCGACGGTCGTCTTGGGCGGCAGCACCACCTGCTGGATGCCGACGGTCATCGGCTGCGTGCCGGCCAGGCGCGTGCGGTTCAGGTCGGCCAGGATCGCCGACTCGGCCTCGGTGAGCTTGTTGTTCTGGCCGACCAGGTCGGTGAAGGCGAAGCCCGCGACGTTGCGGAGCGCGCCCTGCAGCTGCGTCTCGAGGTCCTTCTGCGCGCCCTCGAGCGACGCGAAGCTGGTGTAGAAGCGGAGCGCGGCATCCGGGTCGGTGTCCACGCGCCACGTCATGAAGGCCTGCACCAGCACCTGCTGGCCGTCGCGGGTCTGGACCGTCTCGAGCGGGCTCTCGATGAGCTGCTGGCGCGTGTCCAGGCGCGTGACCTGGTCGATGAAGAACGGGGCCTTGAAGTGGAGGCCGGGCTCGCGCACGACGCCGGCGGGCTTGCCGAAGCGCGTGACGACCGCGATCTCATGGAAGTTCACCGTGTACGTCGTGTTGTAGAGCACGAGCACGAGGACGATGAGCGATCCGACGACGATGCCGATGGTGCGGTTCATTGCGGCTCACTTGCCCGAGGGGGCATCCTTCTTCTCCATGTAGTCCGACAGGTTGAGGCCGGACTCCGGCTGCTTCATGGTGACCCCGACGTCGGCGCGGCGCTCGACGCCCGGGCCCAGCACGTACTTGACCCGCACGCCCTGCAGCGAGCGGCCCAGCACCTGCATGGTGCGGTACTCCTTGTACAGCTCCGGCGCAGCGTGGAACGACGGCGCCTGGCCCAGGACCTCCGCGGCGTCGCTGGCGGCGCCCATCACGATGCCCCAGCGCGTGGCACGCGCGGCGGCGACGACGCTGGCCGCGATGCCGCGGCTGGTCATCACCAGCATCTCGACCTTGGCGCGCTGGTCGCGCGCGGCCTGCGAATCGGCGCCCGTGGCCCGCTCGACGCGGCGCAGCTCATCCACCGCCGCAACGAGTTCGGCGGCGCGCGGCTGGCTGCCCATCAGGAGCGCGAGGGTCGTGCCGGCCTGCCGCTCGGCCTCCTCGCGGACCAGGCGTGCGTTCTGCAGCTGGATCGAGGCCTCCTCGAACTTGCCCTGCGCCTCGCCGGCGGGCGGGCGCAGCGCGGGGACCTGCACCGCCACGACCTCGACGCCGCTCTTCGCCGCGTCCAGCGCCGCCTGGATGCGCTCGCGCAGCGCGCGCACCAGGCTGTCGCCGCGGGGCGAGAGGACGTCGCTCAGGGGCTGGGTGGAGAGGTAGCGCGTGACCTCGCGCAGCGCCATGTCGCGCAGCGTGCGCTCGCGCATGTCCATCGTGCTGCGGCGCAGGCGGCTGTCGCCCGAGAACGCCAGCCAATCGAGCAGCCCGCGGTCGCGGACGCGGTAGTTCATCACGATGTCGGCATCGACCAGCGCGAACTGCTGCGTCACGGCCAGCGAGGACGCGTCGCCCTCGGCGGCCGCGTCGCCGCGCGCCTTGTCGGCCGCGGCCATCGCGGGTGCCGCCACCAGGTACGAGTAGCGGTTCGTGTCCTGCTGGTCCTGGTCCCACAGGTTGACCGCGCCGACCTTCAGCGGCTTGCCGCCGAGCGCCAGCGAGCGGATGCGCGCGACGTCGTGGAGCTCGACGCTCTCGAACGGCCACGGCAGCTTGACGAGGAGCGTGCCCTCGGCCACGTCGCCCACGATGGCGCCGCCGCGCATGCGCACGGCCTGCTGTCCGGGCGGCACGACGACCACGCACGAGAGCAGGAGCAGCACGCCGGCGCCCAGCACCAGCAGCCACGCCACGCTGCGCAGCATCAGCTGGTAGCCCCAGCTGGACGTGATGTCGAAGCCGAACTGGTAGTTGACGGCCTCGTTGATCGAGCGGACGATCGAGTCCGGCGCCGCGAACAGGCTCAGGACGCGCGAATCGAAGGCGGCGCGCGGGGTCTCGTTCAGTCGTCGGGGCCGGTAGAGCGCCAGGATGAAGTTCAGGACGATCTCGCCGGCCAGCGCGATCTCGCCGATGCCGATCGCCAGGACGACGGTCTCCAGCACGCGGGGACGGCCGAAGACGTCCGCGACGACGCCGATGCCGATCGCCGACAGGACCAGCGCGGTGCCAACCATGTAGCCGGCGCCGCCGCGGAGGTTCTGCCAGACCGGCTGCTTGGCCATGCCGGCCACGAAGCGGCTGAAGATGAAGGTGGCCAGCGAGAGGCCGACGCACACCGCCAGCTGCCAGCCGGAGAACTCGCCGACCTTGAAGGGGACGATGTCGGTGGCGTTCGGGTCGTCCAGCGAGGCCACGTAGCGGACCGTCAGGCCGCCTGCGATGGCCAATGCCGCGGCGACCGCCAGGCTGACCGTGGGCAGCAGCCACTGGTACATCCGCTGCAGCCGGCGGGCGGCCACCAGGACGTCGGAGGCGCGCTCACGGTCGAAGACCGACGAGTCGCCGCGCTCGGAGCGCAGTTCCTCGGCCTCGGCGGCCTCGAGGGCGGTCAGGCGGTGCTGGTGGAAGACCACGGCCAGCGTGGCCCAGACCGGGATGCCGGCGAAGGCGAAGAGCGAGCCCCAGACGAACGGGGTGCTGCCCAGGACCCGGCCGACGATCAGGAGCACGAGCCCGATGGCGAGCTGCGCGAGGACGCCGATGCCGGCGACGCGGGTGGCCTGCTGGTGGGCGTATTGGTCGGTGCGCATCGTGGGGTGGGTCGGTTCGGCCCGGTGCGGCGGGGGCATCCCTACGCCCTCGCTCCGAACCGGGTTCGGGCTGGAAGGGTATACGCTATCCGCCCCGGCCGGGCGACTTCCGGCTCCCACGACAATGACCTTCCTCGAGCAGCTCTGGGCGATCGCCCGCAACACCTTCCGCGAGTGCGTCCGGCAGCCCGTCGTGCTGGTGGTCCTGACGGCCGGGGTCCTGCTGATCGTCCTGAGCATCCCCTTCTCGGGCTTCACGCTGATGGACGACCAGCGGATGTTCATCGACATCGCGCTGTCGACCATCTTCGTCGCGGGCACGATCCTGGCGGCGTTCCTGGCGACCAGCGCGATCGCCCGCGAGATCGACAACCGGACCGTGCTGACCGTGGTCTCGAAGCCGGTGTCGCGCCCGATCTTCGTCTGGGGCAAGTTCCTGGGCGTTGCCGCGGCGCTGACAGCGACCACGCTGTTCCTGGCATTCGTCTTCATGCTGGTGAACCAGCACGGCACGATGCCGATGGTGGCGACCCCCTACCACTTCCCGGTCCTGGTGATCGGCCTGACGGCGCTTGGCGCCACGGTGGCGGCGTCGATCTGGTGCAACTACTTCTACGGCTGGAGCTTCCCGGCCGCGATGCTCGGCTTCGGCGTGCCGCTCCTGGGCCTGGCGTCGATGCTGACGCTCCTCTTCGACAAGGACTGGACCCCGGTCAACCCGTTCGAGAAGTTCCCCGGCAACCTGTGGCTGGCGGTCGTCCTGATGTGGATGGGACTGGTGGTGATGAGCGGCATCGCGATCGCCGCGTCCACGCGCTTCGGGCAGGTCGTGACGCTGGGCATCACGTTCGCGTTCTTCCTGCTGGGGCTGATGAGCGACTGGCTGATCGCGCGGCGGCTGAAGGACCTGTCCGACATGTTCGGCCGCATGTCGACGGACGGCGTGGCGCAGACTGCCACCGACTGGAACCACGTGCAGTACGCGCTGCTGAAGGCCGCCTACGCGGTGGTCCCGAACTTCCAGGTGTTCTGGCTTTCCGACGCGGTGCAGCAGAAGCGCGCGATCCCCGGCATCTACATGCTGGAGGCCACGGCCTACGACGCACTCGCGGTGGTGGCGGCGCTGAGCATCGCGACGCTGCTCTTCCAGCGGCGCGAGGTGGGCTGACGGCGCGCGCGGCGCCCGGCAGGATCAGCCGCCGGTCTTCTGCTCGGCCTTGCGCAGTTCGCCGAGCTGCTTGCGCATGTCCTTGAGCTGCTTCTCGATCGCCTCGGGATCGATGCCCTTGCCGTCGGTGCACGGCTTGCACTTCTTGCACCAGGCCAGGATCTTCTCGACGATCTGGATGTTCGCGGCCAGGTTCTCGGCGGGCGTGCCGGCGCGCGGGATGTTCAGGCGGCCGATCTGCAGCTCGAGGTCCTTCTCGCAGCCCTCGAAGAGGTCCTGCCAGTTCTTGGCGATGCGGCGGCCGTAGTCGCTGACCTCGTACCACTCCTTCAGGCCCAGCAGCTGCGCCATCTCCTCGTTGGTGTCGGCGGTGCCCTTGCTGAAGCCGCTGTCCAGCGCGTTGCTGGCGTTGAACGTCAGGTTGTCCTTCTCGTCGGACAGGACCACCTCGCCGGGCTCGCCGGTGATGCGGTCGTGCCAGGTGACCTTGCCGGTGACCGGGTCCTTGGTGTAGGTCAGGACGGCCTTCGCCAGCACCATCGCCTCGAAGACCATCGCCGGGCGGCCGTTCCGGGCGACCACGACGCCGATCTCGGAGCGGAACGCGTCGAGCGCGTCGCCGTAGACGCTGTCGCGGCCGCGAATCATCATCGCGGCGCCCAGGGCGCCCATCTTGCGGAAGTAGATCTCGTCGCAGTTCATCGACGTGACCGCGGCGGCCGAGATGGCCTCGCGGATCCACGCGACGACGCGGTGGCGCTCACGGACGGACTTGATCGCCTCGACGATCTTGAAGATCTCGGTGACCAGGCCGCCGGGGCTGTCGATCTCCATGATGATCGTCTGGCCGGGGCCCCACTTGTCGGCCTCCTTGCCGACCTGCTCGATCTCGTAGGCACGCGCGGTCTGGCCGACGCCGCCCTTCCACGGCAGCACGAACACGCCCTTCTTGGGCGAGACGCGGTAGCCGTTCTCGTCCAGCTCGAAGCCCTGCGAGTCGACCTTGGCGCCGGAGGCGGGCTTGGCGGGCTGGCCCGCGGGGGCCTGGGACGACGAGCCGCCGGTGGCGGGCTTCGATGGGCCGCCGGACGCGGGCGCCGCGGCGCCGACGGTCTTCATCGAGAGGATGTCGGACACGAACACCGGACGAGTCACCGTGCGGCCGCCCGTCGTCACCTGGAGCGTGATGATGCCCTTCGCGGTGTCGATCTTCTGGACGGTGCCCGCGACCTTCTTGGGGAGGGCGCCTTCCTTGATCTCGAGCTCGACGGAGTCGCCGACCTTCCCGCTCCACGAGCCCTTGGTGAGCTTGACCTGCTGCACCTGCGGCGCGGACTGCGCGAAGGCGGGCGTGGCGGGGGCGAGGAGCGTGGCGCCGGCCACGAGGGCCGCGCAGGCGAGCGTGCTGAGTGCGTTGCGCATGGGATTCGGGTCCGTGTTCGTGTTCGTTGCGTGCGCGGAGGTCAGCGACCGCCGCCGCCGAGGCCGCCGCCGAAGCCCTTGCCGCCCGACTTGCCGCCGGAGCCCTGCTGCTGCTTCTGCTTGTTGGCGGCGCGGATCTGCTCGTCGATCTGCTCCTTCAGGAGCTTGAGCTGGTCCTCCGTGAGCCCGCGGGTCCACTCCCACATCTTGGCGAACTGCGGGTACTGCTTGAAGGCCTGCTGCATCCAGTCCAGGATCGCGCGGCGCTTGGCGAGGTCCTTGATCTCTTCGACGGGCTCCTGGAACTCCTCCATCTTCTTCTTCGACTCGGCGTACTTCTTGCGCCAGGCCGTGTTCATGTCCTTGTAGATCTTCTCGCCGCTGTCCACCTTGGTGAACTCGGGGTAGCCGAGCAGCACCATCAGGTCCGTCATGTCGGTGGCGATGCCGTCGGTGAGGCCCGTGTCCTCGGCGGCCTTCGCGTCGAAGCGCGCGGAAACGTCGTCGGACTGGTCGATCACGTACCACGACCCGTTCGTGTCGCCGCGCCACTTGGTCGAGCGGCCGTCCAGGTCGCAGCTCAGGCGGCGGTCCGGGCGGACGAGCGCGTCGCTCAGCTCCTGCGGGCGGCCGCCGAGCTCCAGGATGCCCTTCGCGATGCCCGTCCAGGCGCTGAACATCTTGGCCTTGATGTCGGCGTCGTTGCCGCCGCCAAGCGAGCCGACGATGTCGAGGCCCGCGACGCGCGCCTCGGGCGACATGTACATGTACGGCCACGCCAGCGCGTAGACGCAGGAGATGCCGCGCGCATCGTTGACGTACATCACGCAGGGGTACGAATCGAGCTCGTTGTGCAGCTTCGCGGCCAGGTCGCGGTAGTCGGTGATGCCGGAGGCCAGGCGCCGCGGGTCGATGCGGTCGTCCTTCATCGCCTCGTTCATCGCCTCCATGTACTTCTCGACCATGCGGCCGTCCGACGACGCCAGGCGGAAGACGATGAGGTCCGGCTTCTTGTCCTTGACGTCCTTGAGGATCTTGTCGTAGACGACCGGGTGGATGTCGACGCCCATGAAGCCTTCCATCGGGATCACGTAGACCGCCGGCGGATGGCCGAACTGGGTGTCGGTGGCGTACGGGCTCTTGCCCGGGCGGCCCGTGTCGGCGCGGCCCAGCGAGAACGGCGGCGGGGCCTTCTCGGGCGCGGCCTTCGGGGCGGCCGCGGGTGCCGCGGCGGGCGCGGTCTCGGTGGCGGCCGGCGCCGCGGCGGGCTGCTCGGACTGCGCGAAGGCGATGCTCGGGGCGAGCAGGATGGCGGCGGTCAGGGCGATCTGCTTCATGACGGTGGAAGAAGTCTACTGGGGGCGGGCGGGCGCACGGGCGCGCCCGTCCGATACGCGCCCCGGCCGGGACCCGGTTCGACCATTCAGGAAAGGCCCAGCCACGCGCGCACGGCCCGGAGGGCGGCGCCACGGTCGGCGAAGGTGCCGTTCAGCTGGGCGTCGTAGGCCCGGTTCAGGAGGGGGCGGAAGGCCGGACCGGGGGCGGGGCCCAGGGCGACCAGGGCGTCGCCGGTGACGAACGGCGCCGGCGCCAGGCCTTCGGCGGCCAGCGCCGGC
>JBEIFT010000094.1:0-9743 GCA_040382255.1 Phycisphaeraceae bacterium | reverse complement strand
CGCGCCGACGAGGCGCTCGGGCTGCTCGCCGTCCCCGATGGTTCGCGCGCGCTGCTCGTGCGCGCGATGGCGCTGGAGGACCTGGGCCGCGCAGCCGACGCCGCGAAGTCCGCGCTGCTCTGCAAGGAACGCGGCGACCGCGACGGCGCCACGCGCGACGAGCGCATGGACGCCGTCGAGGCCACCGCGCTGCTCGCGCGCGTCGAGGGCCGCCCCGCGCGCGACTGGCAGTCGATGCTGGACACGCTGGGCACGCTGCGCGATGCCGACCGCCTGGACCCGCGGCCACGCGTCCTGGAGGGCCGCCTGCTGGTCGAGAAGGACCGCTTCCAGGACGGCGTCGCCGCGCTGCGCGAGGCGCTCGCGCTGGACCTGCGCAACGGCGAGGCGCTGCACCTCCTGGGCCAGGTGGCGCTGCGCACGTTCGACTTCGACGGCGCGCGCCTGGCCGCGAAGCACCTGCGTGCGATCAACCCGCAGCACCCGCTGGCGCCGCTGCTGGAGGGCGAGGCGAACCTGCAGGCCCGCCTGCCCGACGACGCCGCGTCCGCGCTGGACGCGCTGCTTGCGCGCTTCCCGAAGCACCGCCTGGCGCTCGCCTTGCGCGCGGCCGCCGATGCCGTGCGTTTCGACAACGCCGGCGTCGCCCGCCGCCTGACCGAGCTGGACGCGCTGATGCCCGGCTCGCCGCTCGGCCCGTACGAGGTCGGCCGCTTCCAGTCGATCATGCGCCAATACGCCGCCGCCGCCGCGATCCTTGCGGAAGCCGCGCGCCGCGCGCCGGGCTGGAGCACGCCCGTCGCCGAGCTGGGCCTGCTCGAGATGCAGTCCGGACGCGACGCCGAGGCCCAGGCCGCGCTGCGCAAGGCGGTCGAGCTGGACCCCTTCGACGAGCGCGCGCGCTACAGCCTGAAGCTGGTCGACATGCTGGAGGGCTGGAAGCAGTTCGAGGGCGAGCGCTTCGTCGTGCGCTGCAAGCCCGGCGAGGACGAGGTGGTGGCGCGCGCCATGCCCGCCGCGCTGGACGCCATGAGCAAGGGCGTCTGCGACTGGCTGGGCTACGTGCCCGCGCACAGGACCGTCATCGAGCTGCACCCCGACCACAAGAGCTTCGGCGTGCGCATCACCGGCATGCCGTGGATCCACACGATCGCGGCCAGCACCGGGCCGCTGATCGCGCTGGAGGCGCCGCGCGAGGGCGCGCCGTCCAAGCACCTGGGCCGCTTCGACTGGCTGGAGGTGCTGCGCCACGAGTACGTGCACACCGTCACGCTGGAGCAGACGCGCAACCGCATCCCCCACTGGTTCACCGAGGCGCTGGCCACGTACCTGGAGACGAAGCCGCGCACGTTCGACGCCGCGCAGCTCCTGGCCGCGGCGTTCGACGGCGGCACGCTGTTCGACCTGGACGCGATCAACTGGGCCTTCATCCGCCCGAAGAAGAAGACCGACCGCCCGCAGGCCTACGCGCAGGGCGCGTGGATGGTCGAGTTCATCGAGAAGTCCTGGGGCCGCGACGCGATCGTGAAGCTGCTGGCCGCGTACCGCGACGGCACGCCCGAGCGCGACGCGTTCCGGGGCATCCTGGGCATCGACCGCGACGAGTTCATGAGGCGCTTCACGCCCTTCGCCGAGAAGCAGCTGCGCGAGTGGGGCATGGTCACGGACCCGCCGCTCGAGCAGCTGGTGAGCGAGGTGCGCGCGGCGAAGGGCGGCGGCGACGCGGGCCCCACGGAGCTGGACGACGCCACCGTCGAGCGCCTGCTGGCCGCGCACCCCGGGCACCCGGACCTGCTGGAGCTCTCGCTGCGCCGCGCGCTGAAGGACGGCGCGAAGCCGGGTGCCGCCCTGCGCGAGCGGCTGGAGACCTATGCCCGCGCGCGGCCCGTCGACCCGTGGCCGCACAAGCTGCTGGCGAAGGACGCCATGGACCGCGGCGACGCCGATGCCGCCATCCGGCACCTGGAATACCTGGACGCGCGTACCGATAACGACCCTTCCTTCGCGACGGAACTGGCGCGCCTGCAGCGCAAGGCGCAGAATCGTGCCGGGGCCCGCACACACGCCGAGCGCGCGGTGCGGATATCCCCGTATGACGCGGCGCTGCGCGAGTTCGCGGCGGCGATCGCGGCCGAGTCCGGCGACCTGGCCGGCGCGCGCATCCACGTGGAGGCGCTCGTCGTGCTGGAGCCCGACGTCGAGCGGCACACCGCGCGCCTGGCGCGCATCGACGAGCTGATCCGCGCGAAGAAGCAGCCATGAACCTCCACCGCACCGTCGCCTGCCTGCTCGCCGCGCTCGCGGCGTCGGCGGCGCCCGCGGTGCGCGCGCATGCGCAGCTGGAGTTCGAGACGGTCGACACCCGCGAGTGCTCGCCGCAGCACGGGCCCACGCGCATCCGGCTCTTCGACGTGGACGGCGACGGCCGCCGCGACGCCGTGGTGACCGGCCGTGACCGCGAGAAGCGGCTCGACTGGTTCCCCGGCCTGGCGGGCGGTGGCTTCGGCACGCTTCAGACGATGCTGATCGACGGCCAGACGGACGACGCGCTGGGCGCCGACGTCGACGGCGACGGGCGCGAGGACCTTGTGCTGCTGGTGCGCGGCTACACCGGGCGCATCGGCGTGCTGCGGCGGCAGGCCGACGGCACGCTGGGCGCCGCCGAGTACACCCCCTTCGACCGCGATCCCCGCGCGTTCTGCGCCGGGGACTTCGACGGCGACGGCCGCCCCGACCTGGCCGTCACCTTCTACGGCAGCGAGGCGATCGCGGTGCTGCGCAACGACGGGGCCGGGCACTTCGCCGCCGTGCAGCGCACGCGCCTGGACCCGTGGTCCGGCGGCATCCCGGGCCCGCAGGAGATCCTGGCCGGCAACGTGGACGGCGACGGGCGCACGGACCTCGTCGTCTCGATGCTGGGCACGCGGCGCATCAACGTGCTGCGCGCACGGCCCGACGGCACGTTCGGCAACCCCGAGGCGTGGGCCGCGCCCGTGCTGGGGCCGACCGACACCCCGGGCATCACCACCGCTGCGCTGGGCGATGTCGACGCCGACGGCGACCTGGACGTCGTGGCGCCGCTCATCTCGACCGGCACCAGCCAGCCGCTCCTGGTCTTCCGCAACGACGGCCACGGCGGGTTCGGCGAGCGCATCGTGCGCACCGGCTTCAACTCCGGCTACCACTGGGGAATCACGCTGGCCGACCTGGACGGCGACGGCCGCCTGGACGCGGTCACCACGTCCGCGATCCCGGGCGGCGTCTATGCATGGCGCAACACGACCGTGCCGGGCGGCGCGCCCGCGTGGGCGAACCCCGTCAACATCGACAGCAGCGGCTTCTTCCGCGACACGGCCGTGGTCGACCTGGACGGCGACTGCGCGCCCGACCTGGCGGCGGTCGACATCGCGGGCAGCTCGTTCTGGCTCTTCCGCAACCTGCGCACATGCGGGTCGTTCGCGCAGGGCGGGGCGGGCGGTTCCGGCGACGATGCGGCCGGCGCGCCCCCCGCGCGCGTGCGCACGCGTGACGCCCGCGAACGCGCCGCGTCCGCCGATGCGCCCGCCATCCCGGCCGGCACGGTCCTGCCCGGCGACGCCTGCGCGATCGCGCTGCTGCTGGCGGGCTACGGGCCCGGACCGTCGTCGGTCGCGTGGCATTCGCTGGACGGCTCGCCCGCGTGCGGCCCGGGCGGCCCCGGCGGGCGCTGCGATGAACCGCACCTGACGCCCGGCTGCTTCACCACGCCCTGCTGCGAGGCGGTCTGCGCGCTGAGCCCCACGTGCTGCGAGACGGCGTGGGACCAGTCGTGCGTCGACATCGCCGACGGCGAGTGCTACGGCCTGGTGTGCCCCTCGTACGGATCGTGCACCCAGGTCCACAAGGACCCCGGCTGCGAGGACCCCGCGTGCTGCGAGCGCATCTCGCGCCTGGACGGCTACTGCGACGGCGCCACGTGGGACGCGCCGTGCGTCGCGCGCGCGATCGCGCTGTGCGGGGTGCCGCCGTGCACGATCGTGCCGCCCGCCGGCGCCGCCGACGAGGGCGAGATCTGCTACCGGCACACGAACGACGGTCCCACGCGCGACGGTGCGACGATGCCCATCGCCTGCGGCCAGGGCATCCTGGGCAGCTGCACGACCGGTTCGCCGCGCGACACCGACTGGTACGCGCTGGGCGGCGCGGGCCCGCGCCGGATCCAGTTCAGCGTGAACAGCGAGTTCCCCTGCGAGATCCACCTGGTACGCGGCGCGTTCGACGGACCGCTCGAGACCGTCGCGACGGCCTTCGGCGGCGGCTGCGCGCAGGCCACGCTCGAACGCTGCATCGACGGCGGCGCGTGGTGGGCGGTGGTGACGCTCGGCATGCCGGCCGGCGCCACGCGCAGCGGCCAGCCGTGCACCGCCATCGACCCCGACTTCCCGCCCGGCCCCGACGACCCGCCGATCGTCCCGGGCTTCGACGGCGTGCGCTACGTCGCGACGCTGGCGTGCATCGCGTGCGGGCCGGCGGGCGACCTGAACGGCGACGGCGTGGTGAACGGCGCGGACCTGGGCATCCTGCTCGGGAGCTTCGGCTCGACCTCGGGCCCCGCCGACCTGAACGGCGACGGGGTGGTGAACGGGGCGGACCTGGGCCTGCTGCTGGGCGGCTGGACGGGCTGAATGGGCCCGGAATGCCCCCGGAGGGCCTTTGTTGCCGCCCGCACGGGGGTTGGACCGCAGGAATCGCACGGTTTCCGGGCATTTCCTAGCGTCCCGTGCCGCGCGTGCTAGTTTCCACCCGATGCGCCTGAACGCCACCCTCGCCGTCGCCGCCCTCGGCACCTCTGTCCTCGTTTCCAGCGCGGACGCGGCCTCGCGCCGTTGGCAGTGCTCGATCGCGCCGGACAGCACTTACACGCAGACCACCGCGATCCAGGTGCCGCTCGCCGGCACGTGGATCGGCAACTACGACGCCACGACCAACCCGACGGGCACGACGACGGTCCCGGGCTACTTCGGCGGCTCGGGCAACAACGCGATCCCGTTCTCGATGGTCGTGAAGCCGACCGTCGGCATCCAGAACGCGCATCCCTCCGGCGACATGGAGGTGGCCTTCGACCCCGCCACGGGTGCGTTCTCGATCTCCGGCTTCGCCATCGACGTGCTCGACGGCCAGTCGGGCGCGGTGACGACGAACATCGCGCTGACCTACTCCACGTTCCGGACGACGAATCCCTCGTCGCTCTTTCCCGGCGTCACCAACGTGAACGTCCCGCTCAACAACGGATCGCTGACCACGGCGACCGCCGTGCAGACCGCGCCGGCCTTCGGCATCGCCACGGCGAACGCCGACGCGACGTGGTCGTTCGCGGCCAGCGTGCCGGTGAACATCCTGGTCGAGGGCAACGCGTTCGGCGCGCCGTTCGGCGGGATGCCGACCCCGGGCGTCATGGCGCTGGCGGGGACGCTGGCGTTCGTGGACGGCGCGCTGGTGGTGACGACGCAGGTCTCGCAGCAGGACACCCAGCCCTTGCCCGCGCTCCCGGCGCTGGTGAACCAGCCGTTCGACCTGCCGACGGTGCTCCCGGCCGGCGGCGTGGCGCACCTGCTGATCAACGGGACCTTCGCCGCGGGAACCGAGACCACGACCGTCAGCGCCAACCTGCGCGCGCCGGGCGTCCCGGTCCCGGTCCTGGGCGACCTGAACGGCGACGGCATCGTGAACGGCCTGGACCTGGGCCTCATGCTCTCCGCGTGGGGTTCCAACGGCGGACCGGCCGACCTGAACAACGACGGCATCGTGAACGGGCTGGACCTCGGGATCCAGCTCGCGAACTGGACCGGCTGACGCTCACCAGGGCAGTGCGTCGAGGTCGGCGTTCCCGCCGCACAGCACCACCACGGTCCGTCCGCGCGCCTCGTCCGCCGCGGCGCGTGCGCGCATCGCGGCGCCCAGCACCGCCGCCACGCCCACGCCGGCGCTCGGCTCGATGACCAGCTTGGCGTCCTCGTAGACCCGCCGCATGCCGGCGGCGATCTCGTCCTCGCCCACGGTGACGATCTCGTCCACCAGGTCGCGCACCACGGGGAAGGTGAGCGCGCCGAGCGGCGCGCGCAGCCCGTCCGCGATGGTCACCGGCGCACGCTGCGCCGCGCGGATCCCGGTGCGCTTGGACTCGGCCGCGTCGTCGGCCAGCGCGGGTTCCGCGCCCACGATGCGCACGTCCGGGCGCAGCGCCTTGGCCGCGATCGCCATGCCCGCGATCATGCCGCCGCCGCCCACCGGCACCACGATCGTCGCGGCGTCGGGCGCGTCGGCCAGGATCTCCAGCGCGATCGTGCCCTGGCCCGCGATGGTCCACGCGTGGTCGTAGGGCGGCACGATCGTCGCGCCGGTCCGCGCGCGGACGGCCTCGCACAGCGACTCGCGCTCGGCCGCCGTGTTGCCGCTGGTCTCGACGATGCCGCCCGCGGCCAGCACGGCGGCGCGCTTGACCGGAGACGCGTTGGCCGGCATCACGACGTAGGCGGGGATCCCGCGCGCGTTGGCCGCCGCGACGAGCGCAAGCGCGTGGTTGCCGCTGCTGTGCGTCACCACGCCGCGCACGGCGTCGGCGGGCGCCAGACGCTGCACCGCGTTGGTGGCGCCGCGGATCTTGAAGCTGCCGGTGAGCTGCAGGTTCTCGCACTTGAAGCAGAGCGAGGGCCTCGCGGCGTCGCGCGCGATCGCGCCCGCCGGCACCAGCGGGGTGCGCCGGACGAACGGCGCGATGCGCGCCGCGGCCGTGCGGACGTCTTCGAGCGTCGCGGGAAGGGCTTCGCCTGGGTCGTTCGCGCGTGGCATGGGCGGACGATAGCGCGACCCGTCCGACGGCCGGACCGGCGTCAACGATCCGCGGCGTACGGCTCTGCCGTGCCCCACTCGAACGTCTGCCGGTAGAGCTTGCGGTGCACCAGCACGCGCAGGTCGCGGACGCCGGGCATCGCCAGCAGCTTCGCGCGCAGCGCGTCGAAATGCTGGCCGTCGCGCACCTGGAACTCGCAGCCGATCGGGTAGCTGCCGGACATCACCGTGATGAAGCCGATCTCCGGCACGCCTCGCAGCCGCTCCACCACCTCGCGCGTGGGGCGGTCGAGCACCAGGTGGATCAGTCCGCTCAGGTGCAAGCCGATGCGCGTGGGGTCCGGCATGGCGACGATCCGCACGATGCCGTCCGCCACCAGGCGGCGGAACCGGTCGGCGGCGCTCGTCGCGCTGGTGCCGGTGTTGGTCGCGATCTCGGTGAAGCTCATCCGGCCGTCCGCCTGCACCTGCCGGATGATCATGCGGTCGACCTGGTCCAGCGGGCGCAGGCCCGCGCCCGCGGGCGTCGCGGGCTGCGACGGGAACTCCAGCACCGTGCACGTCTCGGAGGCATGCATCATGGGGTGCGAAATGATGCTGCGGTCCAGCAGCTCGACGAGCGCCGTGCTGGTGTGCACCACGCCGTAGAGCACCAGGTCCCATCCGCCGAACGCGCTCTGGACGAAGGAGAACTCGGGGTACTTCAGCAGGTCGTTCGCGACGGTCTCGACGTCGCCCTTCACGCGCAGGTAGCTGACGAACTGCACGTGCATGCCCAGGCACTCGGGCGGCACGAAGCCGAGGATGCGCACGGAACGTTCCTCGAGCAGGCGGGCCAGCCGTCGGCTGACGTTCGCTTCGGAGATGCCGGTGCTCTGCGCAAGTTCGCGCCCGGACGCGCGGCCGTCGCGCATCAGGCAGTCGATGATCTTGCGGTCCGACTCGTCGAGCGGGGGCAGGGCGGGATTCGTGTAGCGCGGGGGGGAGCGGAGCATGGTGGGGGTGGGAAGCGTCGTGGGGTGCGGCGTGGGAATCCGTCGGATGCGCGCGCGGAACGCCCCCGGGCGTCATCGTTTGCATCCGCCAAGGTGTTATCTCTACAGAATTTTCCGGAGCGCAGTTCCGTTTGCGGGCCCGAATCCGTGAAAGTTTGCACCCGGGGGCGGGGCAAGCCGCTCATTCGGGCGGAAGGGGCCGCTGGCTACACTTGCCCGCTCGCCCCGGCTTTTTGGAGTACCCGCCATGCAGAACCCGATTCCCGGACATTCCTTCCGCCTTCCCATGACCGGGGCGTTCAACCCGTCCAGCGGCGCCGAGGGCACCACGCCCGGCAGCTTCGCCCGCGCGGCGGACATCGGCGGGCCCCTTTCGTTCAGCTCCCCGGACACGCCGGGCATGCCGGTCCCCAGCGACCGCACGGCCTGGGACTTCCTGCCCGAGGGCTGGCGGCTCGAGGCGGCTGCCTCGCATGCCGACGGCTGCGGCGGCCACAACCAGCAGCGCCTGGGCACCTGGATCCGCGCGGTGGCGCCGGCCGGGTTCCAGCCGGTCACGCAGCTCGAGTGGGCGCGCCTGGGCATGATCACGCCCGCGATGCGCCGCGTCGCCGAGCGCGAGACGCACCTCACCGCCGAGCAGATCCGCGACGAGGTCGCCGCCGGCCGCATGGTGATCCCCGCGAACACCGTGCACCTGGGCCACAACCTGCAGCCGATGGCGATCGGCCGCGCGTCCAAGACCAAGATCAACGCCAACATGGGCGCCTCGCCAGTCTCGAGCGGCACGCACGAGGAGGTCGAGAAGCTGAAGTGGGCCGAGAAGTGGGGCGCCGACACGGTGATGGACCTCTCCACCGGCGGCAACCTGGACGAGTGCCGCGACGCGATCATCCGCAACAGCACGGTGCCCATCGGCACGGTGCCGATCTACTCGATGATCATCGGTCGCAAGATCGAGGACCTGGACGAGCGCATGATCCTGGAGACCCTGGAGCACCAGGCGCGCCAGGGCGTCGACTACTTCACGATCCACGCCGGCGTGCTGCGCGAGCACCTGCCGTACATCCGCAGGCGCCTGATCGGCATCGTGAGCCGCGGCGGCAGCCTGCTGGCCAAGTGGATGCTGGTGCACAACAGGCAGAACCCGATGTACGAGGGCTGGGAGAGGATCTGCGACGTCATGCGCCGCTGGGACGTGACGTTCTCGATCGGCGACGGCCTGCGCCCGGGCGGCCTGGCGGACGCGACCGACCAGGCGCAGCTGGCCGAGCTGGCCACGCTGGGCGAGCTGACCGAGCGCGCCTGGCGCAAGGGCGTGCAGGTCATGATCGAGGGCCCCGGACACGTGCCGTTCGACCAGATCGAGTTCAACATGAAGCTGCAGCGCACGCTCTGCCACGGTGCGCCCTTCTACGTCCTGGGCCCGCTGGTCACGGACATCTTCCCCGGCTACGACCACATCACGTCGTGCATCGGCGCCACCGCGGCGGCGTACCACGGCGCCAGCATGCTCTGCTACGTCACGCCCAAGGAGCACCTTGGCCTGCCGAAGAAGGACGACGTGAAGCAGGGCTGCATCGCGTACAAGATCGCCGCGCACGCGGCCGACGTGGCGCTGGGCATCCCCGGCACGCGCGACCGCGACGACGAGCTGACCAAGGCGCGCGCCGCGCTGAACTGGGAGCGGCACTTCGAGCTGAGCTTCGACCCCGACACGGCCCGCGCGTACCACGACGAGGACCTGGACGTCGACACCGACTTCTGCGCGATGTGCGGCCACGACTGGTGCAGCGTGCGCATCAGCAAGGAGATCCAGGAGTTCGCCAGCGGCAAGGCCGAGGGCTTCGAGCGCGGCAAGCCCGTGCGCAGCGCGGCGCTCACCGCCGAGCAGCAGGAGATCCTGGCCAAGCGCGGCGT
>JBEIFT010000093.1:0-9766 GCA_040382255.1 Phycisphaeraceae bacterium | reverse complement strand
TGATCACGCTGCGCCACCTGGACAACATGAACAAGGTCATCCTGGTGACCGGGTGCATGGTCGGCTACGCGTACTCGATGGAGTTCTTCATCGCCTGGTACTCGGGCGCGCTGTACGAGAAGTTCGCGTTCGTGAACCGCGCGTTCGGCCAGTACTGGTGGGCCTACTGGATCATGGTCAGCTGCAACGTCATCACGCCGCAGCTCTTCTGGTCCCGCAAGGTGCGCACCAGCATCCCGCTGATGTTCATCCTCAGCCTGTTCGTGAACGTCGGCATGTGGTTCGAGCGCTTTGTCATCATCGTGACCAGCCTCGCCAACGACTTCCTGCCCACCAGCTGGGACCGCTTCGTCCCGACGTGGGTCGACATCTGCACCATGCTCGGGGCGTTCGGCCTCTTCGGCGTGCTGTTCCTCCTGTTCTGCCGCTTCCTCCCGATGATCGCCATCGCCGAGGTCAAGACGGTCATGCCGCAGGCGGACCCGCACTGGGAGGGCTACGGCCACGGCCACGGGGCCGGGGCGCACGCCGCGGCCGCGCATTCGCACGACGGAGGCAACCAGTGAGCACGCTCTCCCCCACGCAGGGCGCCGGCACCGCCGGCACCCAGGCCCCCGCCCGCCTCTACGGGCTGCTGGCCGAGTTCGAGAACCCCGCCCAGCTGATGGCCGCGGCCGAGAAGGTCCGCGACGCCGGCTACCGCTACTGGGACTGCCACACGCCGTTCCCGGTGCACGGGCTCGACCATGCCATGGGCATCAAGCGCACCTGGCTGCCCGTGTGCGTCTTCTTCGCCGGCGCGACGGGCTGCATGGCCGGCTTCGGCCTCCAGCTCTTCACCAACTCGTTCGGCCTGACCATCTGGGCCATGGTGTGGGTGACCGGCTACCCGTTCCTGATCAGCGGCAAGCCGCTGCTCTCGATCCCGGCGTTCATCCCGGTCATCTTCGAGCTGACCATCCTGTTCTCCGCGCTCGCGACCGTCGGCCTGATGCTGCTCTTCAACGGGCTGCCGTGGCTGCACAACCCGCTGTTCCGCAGCGAGCGCTTCCGCCGCGCGAGCGACGACCGCTTCTTCATCTCGATCGAGGCGCGCGACCCGCGCTTCTACCGCACCAAGACCGAGCAGCTGCTGAAGTCGCTCGGCGCGACCGCCGTCGAAGCGGTGGAGGACTGACGTGTTCAAGCTCCCCAGGATCTTCGTGTACATCGCCATGATCGCGACCGTCGTCGCGATCCTGCCGCCGCTGGTCATCGCGCGCGCGCGCGCCACGCCCAGCCCGAACCGCCCCATCCACATCTTCTGGGACATGGACTTCCAGCCGAAGTACAAGACCCAGACGCCGAACCCGCTCTTCGCCGACGGCCGCTCGATGCGCCCCGTCGTGGAGCACGCGGTCGCGCAGGGCGAGGCGTACCTCGACTCGCACACGTACGAGGGCGTGCTGAACGGCGACTGGGCGACCACGCTGCCGGCCTCCATGAAGATGGACGCCGCGCTGCTCGCGCGAGGGCAGGAGCGCTTCGGCATCTACTGCTCGGCCTGCCATGGCTATGCGGGCTTCGGCGACGGTGCCGTGAACCAGCGCGCGATGGAGCTGGTCGCCAACGTCACCGGCCCGGTCAACGGCACCACCTGGGTCGCCGCCAAGAACCTGCACGACGAGACCGTCCGCGCCCAGTCCATGGGCCAGGTCTTCAACACCATCACGCACGGCATCCGCAACATGGCCGGCTACGGCGCCCAGATCCCGGTCGCCGACCGCTGGGCGATCGCGGCCTACGTGAAGGCCCTGCAGCTGAGCCAGGACGCCCAGGCGTCCAACTGACCCGACCACCCGGACCACGAGACACGGAACCCACCCAATGGCCCACTCGACCACGAACGCGGTTGACCTGTCGGACGCCAACCTCTCCGGCGCCCGCCTGGCCGGCAGCGCACGCACCCTCATCGGCGCCGGGATCGTCCTGCTGGCCGCCGGCGCGTGGCTCGGCTGGCGCGCGAACGACCCGACGTTCTTCGCCAAGAGCTACCTGCTGGCGTTCCTCTTCGCGCTGGCCATCTGCCTGGGTGCGCTGTTCTTCGTCACGGTGCAGCACCTGACGCGCGCCGGCTGGAGCGTGGCCGTGCGCCGGCCCGCCGAGGCGATCGCGCAGAACCTGCGCTGGATCTGGATCCTCTTCCTGCCCATCGTGTGGCTGGCCTGGACCCACCGCCTGGACGTCCTCTACCCCTGGGCCAACCTCGACCACGTGCGCAGCGTCGCGCCCGCCGAGGCCGAGCTCCTGGAAAAGAAGGCCGTCTTCTTCGAGCTGCCGTTCTTCTTCGGCCGCGCAATCGCTTACTTCGTGGTCTGGGGCGTGCTCTCCGGCATCTTCTGGCGCGCCAGCGTGCGCCAGGACACCGAGGGCGGCACGCGCCTCAGCTCGTTCTGCCGCAGGATCTCGGGTCCGGGCATGATCCTGTTCGGCGTCACCTCGACGCTCGCCGCGGTCGACTGGGGCATGAGCCTCTCGCCCGCGTGGTTCAGCACCATGTTCGGCGTGTACTTCTTCGCCGCGTGCGCGACCTGCGGCATCAGCGTGATCACGCTCAGCTGCCTGGCGCTGCAGCGCGCCGGCCTGCTGCGCGGCGTCATCACCACCGAGCATTACCACGACCTGGGCAAGTTGCTCTTCGCCTTCGGCATCGTCTTCTGGGCGTACATCGCCTTCAGCCAGTACATGCTGATCTGGTACGGCAACATCCCGGAGGAGACGGTGTGGTACATGCCGCGCCAGGTGGGCGGCTGGCTCTGGCTCAGCTGGGCCCTGCTGTTCGGGCACTTCGTGATCCCGTTCCTCTTCCTGATCTCGCGCTGGACCAAGCGCATCCGTGGTTCGCTGGCCTTCGGCTGCGCGTGGATGCTCTTCTTCGGCTTCGTCGACCTCTTCTACCTGATCATGCCGACCGTCCCGCACGACGCCGGCGAGTACCGCAGCTGGTCCGAGTTCGCCGACCACTACGCCGGCGAGTCGACCCGCTTCGCCGATCCGCTGGTGTGGACGCTGGCCCTGGGCATGCTGTGCCTGGTGGTCGGCATGTCGCGCCGCGCGATCAGCGGCACCAGCGTGCTCCCGAAGGGCGACCCGTCGCTCGGCGAGAGCCTGGCCTTCCAGAACATGTGACGCCCGGAGCACACGAACCATGAGCACCGCACAGACCAACGAGTTCGAGACCTCCACCGGCGTCCTGTGGGACGACCCCGAGGCAGGGCAGACCTGGCTCGTGACGATCATCGGCGTGGTGATCCTCGCCGGCCTCGTGATCTTCCTGAGCGTCGTGTACTTCCGCGGCGAGGAGAAGGAGGTCGAGGTCAAGGTCGTCGACGCTGCCTACCTTTCCCTTGCCGACGCCAAGCAGGCGCAGCAGGCGCTCCTGGCGTCGTCCGGCACCTACGCCGTCGAGGTCGGCGGCCAGCAGGTGAAGCGCAACCGCATCCCCGTCGCCAAGGCCATGGAGATGCTCGCCGCCAACCCCGCGCTGGCCGTGCCCGCCGAGGGCGCGAAGAAGCCGAAGGCCGCGGCTCCCGCGCCGGCCGCCCCCGCCGCCAAGGCGCCGGCCGCCGCCCCCGCCCCGCAGAAGTGATCCACGCACCGTGACCGCCCGCCGCACCATCCTCGCCACGCTCGCCGCGCTCGCCGCGGCGCTCTCCGCCGCGCCCGCGGCGGTGGCGATGCAGTTCGGCCCCGGCCGCGGCGGCTACGAGTCGCCGGCGCCCACCACCGACGGCGTCGCCGAACTCGAGGGCGTGACCATCGAGGACCGCCTGGATTCGCAGGTGCCGCTCGATGCCTGGTTCATCGACGACACCGGCCGCCGCGTGACCATCGCCGACGTCCTGCCCAAGGACCGGCCCGTGGTGCTGCAGATCGGCTACATGCGCTGCCCGCAGCTCTGCAGCCTCGTGATGAACGCGCTGCTGCGCTCGATGCAGGGCGTCGACTGGACGCCGGGCGTGCAGTACGACGTCGTCTCGGTCTCGATCTGCCCCGAGGAGAAGCCCGAGCTCGCCGCCGCGAAGAAGGCCGGTTACATCGCGGAGTACGGGCGCAAGACGCCCGCCGCGGGCTGGCACTTCCTGACCGGCGACGAGTCGCAGATCCGCCGCGTCGCCGATTCCGTCGGCTTCACCTACCGCCGCCAGCCGAACGGCGAGTACTCGCACGCGGCCGGCGTGTTCCTGGTGACCCCCGCCGGGCGCCTGAGCCGCGTGCTCTACGGCGTGAAGTACGAGCCGGCCGACCTCCGCATGGGCCTCCTCGAGGCCTCCGAGGGCCGGATCGGCACCACCATCGACCGCATCATCCTCTGGTGCCACGTCTACGACCCGAAGGCCGGCGGCTACGTGCTGCTGGCCATGCGCATCATGCAGCTCGGCGGCGCCCTGACGCTGGCCGTGCTGGGCGGTGGGCTGGGCTGGTTCTGGTGGCGCGAGGCGCGCGCGAAGCGCCTGGCTCCGTCGGCCGCAACGCACGCACCGCAACACTGACCCCCCCCACGCCGCAGAGAGAGCGACGAACCATGTCCATGACCCTCCAGACCCTGACCCACATCGCCTCGGGCGCACAGGCCGCGTCCGCGTTCGCGCAGGCCGCTTCCGGTCCCGAGCCCGCCAACTTCTGGCAGCCGGTCGCCGCGTCGACGAACGCGGCCGCCGTCGACCTCATGTGGGACTTCATCAACTGGATCTGCTACTTCTTCTTCGCGCTCGTGGTGGCGCTGATGGTGTACTTCGTGGTCAAGTACCGCCACCGCGCGGGGACCGCGTTCCGCACCGACTACCCGCACCACAACACGCCGCTCGAGCTGACGTGGTCGATCCTGCCCACGATCCTGGTGATCGCGATCTTCTGGTTCGGCTTCAAGGGCTACCTGGACGTCACCACCGCGCCGAAGAACTCCTTCGAGATCCAGGTGCAGGCCCAGAAGTGGGCGTGGAACTTCAAGTACCCCAACGGCGCCCAGAGCGACGACCTCTACGTCCCCGCGAACCGCCCGGTGCGCCTGGTGATGCGCTCCACGGACGTGCTGCACAGCCTGTACATCCCGGACTTCCGCGTCAAGAAGGACGTCGTGCCCGGCCGCTACAGCACGCTGTGGTTCCAGTGCGACTACCCGACCGGCGCGCCCAGCGAGAAGGGCCCCAAGGTCGACGGCCACCACCTGTTCTGCACCGAGTACTGCGGCACCGGCCACTCCAACATGAACCGCAAGGTCTACGTGCTGGCCGAGGCGGACTTCACGCAGTGGCTGAGCGACCAGAGCCAGTGGCTGGACAAGATCGCCGACGACGAGCTGTACTTCAAGGCCGGCCCCAAGCTCTACGCGCGCTGCCAGCAGTGCCACTCGCTGGACGGCACCGCGGGCATCGGCCCCTCCTGGAAGGGCATCGTGGAGCGCGTGAAGGGCTACCCCAACGTCGGCGACGGCAAGCAGTACCCGACGTTCGAGGACTACGTCCGCACGTCGATCCTGGTCCCGGGCGAGTACGTCGTGCCCGGATACGCCAACGCGATGCCCACCTTCAAGGGCCAGCTGAACGACCGCGGCATCGACGCGGTGATCGGCTTCATGAAGCACCTCGACGAGTTCGACCCGAAGACCGGCAAGTACCTCAAGGCGGCAGCGAAGTAATCGCCACCAAGTCAAGGACCACACAGCCATGTCGACCATCCACCTCCCCACCTCCGGCCAGATCCGCGACACGATCGAGGCCCGCCCCGAGAGCGACAACTACCTGACGCACACGCGCGGCGTGCTCTCGTGGATCTTCACGCTCGACCACAAGCGCATCGGCCTCATGTACATGTGGTCGGTGCTGGGCAGCTTCCTGCTGGGCGGCATCTTCGCCCTGTTGGTGCGCACCGAGCTGCTGACCCCGGGCCCCACGATCACCAGCAGCGCCGACACCTACAACCAGTGGTTCACGCTGCACGGCGCGATCATGGTGTTCCTGGTGATCATCCCCAGCATCCCGGCCGCGCTGGGCAACTTCGTGCTGCCCGTCATGCTGGGCGCGAAGGACGTCGCCTTCCCCCGCCTGAACCTGTTCAGCTACTACCTGTGGATCACCGGCGCGCTGTGCTGCGTGCTCTCGCTGGCCATGGGCGGCTTCGACACCGGCTGGACCTTCTACACCCCGTACTCGACGACCACCAGTGCGGGCGGCGTGATCCCGGTGCTGACCGGCGCGTTCATCCTGGGCTTCAGCTCCATCTTCACGGGCCTGAACTTCGTCGTCACCGTCCACAAGCTGCGTCCCCCGGGCATGACCTGGTTCCGCATGCCGCTCTTCCTGTGGGCCATCTACGCCACCGCGATCATCCAGGTGCTGGCGACGCCCGTGCTGGGCATCACGCTGCTCCTGCTGATCGTCGAGCGCACGGTCAACATCGGCATCTTCAACCCGTCGATGGGCGGCGACCCGGTGCTGTACCAGCACTTCTTCTGGTTCTACAGCCACCCGGCCGTCTACATCATGATCCTGCCGGCGATGGGCATCATCAGCGACATCATCGCCATCAACAGCCACCGCCACATCTTCGGTTACCGCTTCATCGCCTTCAGCTCCATCGCCATCGCGATGTTCAGCTTCCTGGTGTGGGGCCACCACATGTTCACCTCGGGCCAGTCGGCCCTGATGAACACGCTGTTCTCCGCCATCAGCTTCAGCGTCGCCATCCCCAGCGCGGTGAAGGTCTTCAACTGGGTCGCCACGCTCTACAAGGGGTCGGTCTCGCTGACCACCCCGATGTGGTACGCGCTGGCGTTCCTCTTCCTCTTCACCATCGGCGGCCTGACCGGCCTGCACCTGGCCACGCTGAACACCGACGTGCACCTGCACGACACGTACTTCGTCGTCGCCCACTTCCACTACGTGATGATGGGCAGCGCCCTGATCGCGATGGTCGGCGGCCTGCACCACTGGTGGCCGAAGATGTTCGGCCGCATGTACAACGAGAAGCTCGGCACCGCCGCGTGCTTCGTCGTCTTCATCGGCTTCAACGTGACGTTCTTCACCCAGTTCATGCTGGGTGCGCACGGCATGCCCCGCCGGTACTACGACTACCAGCCCGAGTTCCAGGTCTACCACGTCATCTCGACGATCGGCAGCTACATCATGGCGCTGGGCTTCGGCATGACCGCGGTCTGCCTGGTCTCCAGCCTGTTCGGCGGCAAGAAGGCCCCGGCCAACCCCTGGGGCGGACGCACGCTGGAGTGGCAGTGCGCCAGCCCGCCGCCGTTCGACAACTTCGCCAAGACCCCGCGCGTCGCGGACCCCTACGACTTCAGCGTCGTGAAGTGGGACGAGAAGACCCAGGGCTACTGGGTCGACGACGCCGCCGACCCCGAGATGAACCTGAACGCGCCCAAGACCGCCCACGCGCACCACTGACGCGCGCCCCCGCGACCGACTCCCTCCCGCACGACTGGGAAACACCGTGAGCCAGATCTCCGCCGACCATCACGATTCGCACGCGCACCACGACGACGCGCACGGGCACGGCCACTCGCCGCACCTGGCGCACCACTTCGACAGCATGGCGCAGCAGTTCGACAGCGCCAAGCTGGGCATGTGGCTGTTCCTGGCGACGGAAGTGCTGTTCTTCGGCGGCCTGTTCGTGGCGTACGCGATCCTGCGCATGCGCTTCCCCGAGGTGTTCAGCTACGCCAGCCACTACCTCGACACGATCATGGGCGGCATCAACACCTGCGTGCTGATCCTGTCCAGCCTCACGATGGCGCTTGCGGTCCGCTACGCGCAGACCAGCAACAAGCGCGGACTCATCGTCTGCCTGGCGCTGACGCTCCTGGGCGCGGTGGGCTTCCTGGTCATCAAGTACTTCGAGTACACGCACAAGATCCACGAGAACCTCGTCTGGGGCACCAGCTTCTACGTGCCGCCGGAAGGCCACCTCGGCGCCGAGGAGGCGAAGGCCCTGGCCACCGCGCCGGCCGCGCCGACCGGAACGATCACGGTCAAGGATCCCACGCCCTTCGCGGTGCCGGATTTGGCCCCGAAGCCCGCGGTCGACGCGTCGGCGATCAAGCCGGCGTCGCGCGGGCCGTCGGGCGTCGCCAAGGCGAGCGGGGCCCCCGCGGCCGCGCACGACGAGCACGCCGCCCCGGGCAAGTCCGAGGAGGCGCACCCCGCCACGCACCTCGAGGACCCGAGGATGCCGGCCAACACCCACCTGTTCTTCGCCGTCTATTACGCGATGACCGGCCTCCACGGCGTGCACGTCGTGGTGGGCATGATCCTGATCGGCTGGCTGATCAAGCGGGCCTTCCGCGGCGACTTCGGCAGCGAGAACTTCACCTCGGTCGACACCGTGGGCCTGTACTGGCACATCGTCGACCTGATCTGGATCTTCCTCTTCCCGCTCTTCTACCTGATCCACTGACGCGCGAGGACCGACCATGGCACACGACGCCACCCACGCAATCTCCAACGACCACGGCCACGGCGAGCACGTCGGCCACCTCGTCCCCGTCCGCTACCTGGTGATGGCGGGCCTGGCCCTGCTCGTCCTGACGGTCATCACCGTCGCGGTTCGCTTCGTCGACCTCGGCGAGGCCAACATGCCCATCGCCATGGGCGTCGCCGTCGTCAAGGCGACGATCGTCGCGCTGGTGTTCATGCACCTGCGCTGGGACCGGCCCTTCAACCTGCTGGTCCTGGTCGGCTCGATCCTGTTCGTGCTGCTCATGATGGCCTTCGCGGCCATGGACGTGCACCAGTACCAGGACACGATCATCAACGGCAATGCGCCGGACGCCGAAACGACGCTGCAGAAGTTCGCCCCCGGTGCGCCGGTCGCGCAGGACAAGCCGACCAACCTGATTCCCTGACGCGCCGCCGCGGGCGGGCCCGTCGCGCCGCCGCCATGGCCACCAAGACCGCCACCTTCGTCGACCCCTTCGACACCGCCGATCAGCGGTCCGCCGCGGGGACGTTCGGCATGTGGCTGTTCATCGTCGTCGTGGCGATGATCTTCGTCTCGGCGATCCTGGGCTACCTGGTCGTGCGCTTCGACCGGCCGCCGGGACAGGAGTGGATGCCCGACGGCACGCCGCCGCTGCCGCCGGCGCTGCTGCTCTCGACGCTGCTGCTCGCCGGCAGCAGCGCCACCATGCAGTCTGCGGTCTCGGCCGCCCGGCTCAACCACTTCGCCCGCGTCCGCTACGCGATGGGGGCGACGCTCGCGCTGGCGGTGCTGTTCCTCGCGGTGCAGTGCCTTGCCTGGGTCGAGCTCTGGCAGGCGCGTGCCACGATCGCCACCGGCCTCTACGCGTGGACCTTCTACGTGCTCACCGGCCTCCACGCGCTGCACGTCCTGGGCGGCCTGCCCCCGATGGCGATCGTCTTCCGCCGCTCGCTCGACGACCGCTACACCGCCACCGACCACGCCGGGCTGGTCCGCTGCGCCATGTACTGGCACGCGCTCGACGTGATCTGGCTTGGCCTGTACGTGACGCTCTGGCTGGGTTCCTGAAACCGGTTAATGCACTCCGGGATAACCCTGTACCAATTTACGGGGGGGCGGGAGGCGTCGAGGCATGTGGTCTCCATGCACGAGGCCCGCGGTCTCCATCGCGAGGCACCTGGTCGCCATGCGCGCGGACCGAAGGGGGCCTCAGTCGCTCAGACACTTCCCCGCCGGCGCAATGGCGCCGACGGGGACAACTCGCTTGATGAGGCCCCCTCCGGTCCGTGCTCGG
>JBEIFT010000092.1:0-9779 GCA_040382255.1 Phycisphaeraceae bacterium | reverse complement strand
GCGGGCGTGGTGTGGTGCAACACCTACAACCAGTTCGACGCGACGAGCCCGTTCGGCGGGTTCAAGGAGAGCGGCTTCGGCCGCGAGGGCGGCCGCCACGGGCTGGCCGCGTACCTGGCCGACTGACCGCACCCGCTGCACGGAGCGAACGATGCCCGAGACCACCGACCGGATCCCCGTCCTGAAGACCTGGAAGCTGCTGATCAACGGCGCGTTCCCGCGCAGCGAGAGCGGCCGCACGCTGCCGCTGCACGGCCACGACCGCGCGCTGGTGGCGCACCTCTCCCACGCCTCGCGCAAGGACCTGCGCGACGCCGTCGAGGCCGCACGCGCCGGCTTCGGCGCCTGGAGCGGCGCCACCGCGTACCTGCGCAGCCAGATCGTCTACCGCCTGGCCGAGATGCTCGAGGGCCGCCGCGCCGACCTGGCCGACGGCATCCGCGCCACCACCGGCGCCACGAAGCGCGCGGCCGAGGCCGAGGTCGATGCATCCATCGACCGCACCGTCAGCTGGGCCGGCTGGTGCGACAAGTTCCAGCAGGTGCTCGGCTCGCGCAACCCGGTCGCGGGCCCGTACCACAACTTCAGCATGCCGGAGCCGAGCGGCGTGTGCGTCGCGATGCACCACTCGGGCGGCGAGCGGACGCTGCTCGGCTTCGTCTCGCTGGTCCTGCCGCCCCTCTGCGCGGGCAACGCGGTCGTCGCGATCGCCGACCCGAAGCACCCGCTGGGAGCGCTGCTCGTCGCCGAGAGCGTGCCCACCGCCGACGTCCCCGCCGGCGCGCTCAATGTGCTGACCGGCAACGCCGCCGAGCTGGCCGGATGGGTGGCGGCGCACCGGGATGTCGAGAGCGTCCACGCGTGCGTGCCCAAGGACATCGCGGCCACGCTGCGCGCGGGCGCTGCCGAGAACCTCAAGCGCGTCGTGACCCTGCCCGCGGACGAAGACTTCGCGGACGCGGCCCGCTGGACCAGCCCGGCGCGCCTGGCGGCGTTCGTCGAGACCAAGACCATCTGGCACCCCTCGGGCCGCTGACCGCAATCGGCGGCGGGCCCGGGCGTTCGGCCCTGCCCCCGCGCATCCACGGACGCCCGCCCGGCGAACCGCGGAAACCCGCTCGGGGTTCGTCGGTATCACCCTCCCGTGACCTCTATGGCGCCATCGAGGCCACTCGCCCACACCTTCGTCCGCCGCGCGCTGGCCTGCGCGCTGGCTGCGCTGTCGCTTGCCGTGGCCGGCTGCTACCCGGGCCTGGAGGCGATCGACAAGGAGACCGCCGCCAAGATCAAGAAGGCGGCCGAGGACACCCAGGCGCCCGGCGCGGCCGAGCTGCCCGACATCAAGTCGAAGTACGAGGGCAACTGGTTCGTCGAGGACCGCCCGCACCTGCGCGAGCCGGTCACGCTGAACCCCGAGGCGAAGGACATCGCCTTCCGTGACCGCAAGCAGCGCGACCTCGAGACGTCCGCCGTCATCGCGCGCATGCAGCAGATGGGCGTCGTGGGTCCCGATGCGGTGAGGTTGACGCTCGAGTCGTCGCTTGCCTTCGCGTTCAAGAAGGCGTTCGAGGTCAACAACGCGCAGCAGGTGTACATCCTGAGCGCGCTGCGCCTGCTGACCGCGGAGAACTTCTTTGCGCTGCTGCCGAACGCGGACGTCGGCGCCAACATCCGCACGGTCGACGGTTCGAACATCGGATCGTCCGCCGGCATCGGCGAGGACCAGTACAACACCACGCTCAACCTGGTGAACAACCTGGGCCTGACGCAGCGCCTGCCGCTGGGCGGCACGCTCAGCGCCAAGGTGGCGACCACCTGGTCCGAGCAGCTGGCGAACACGATCGGCACGCCGACGCAGGTCGGGTCCTTCCTCACGCTCGGCGCCGACCTCCCGTTCCTGCGCGGCGCCGGCCTGGTGGCCAGCGCGGACCTGATCCAGGCTCAGCGCAGCATGGTGTATTCGGCGCGGACCTACGAGGATTTCCGCCGGAAGTTCGCGCTGCAGGTGACCCGCGACTACCTGAACCTGGTGGTCCAGCAGCAGATCCTGAACAACGCGCGCGACCAGGTCGAGCGCCTGCGCGCCATCGAGTCGCGCGAACAGGCGCTGGTGCGGGCCGGTCGCCAGGTGCCGTTCCAGGCGGACCTGGCCAGCAACCGCACGCTGGCCGCGATCGACCGCCTGTCGTCGCTCGAGGAGACCTACCGCCTCTCGGTGGACCAGTTCAAGGTGCGCATCGGCATGGACGTCGACACGCCGGCCGCCGTCGAGCCCGAGATGCTCGACCTGCCTGTCCCCGACGTCAAGCCCGACGACGCGGTGCGCACGGCGCTGGACTTCCGGCTGGACGTCCAGAACCTGCGCGACCAGCTGGACGACCTGAAGCGCCAGGTGGACATCGCCAAGAACGGCCTGCTTCCCAAGCTCAACGTCACCGGATCCGTGATCCAGCCGATCGGCTCCACCGAGCTCGAGGACGTCGTCAACGTGACGTTCGAGAACACCGATGCACGCGTCGGCTTCACGATGACGATCCCGATGAACCAGGTGGACGAGGAGAGCGCGCTGCGGCAGGCGCAGGTGGTGCTCGAGAACTCCACGCGCAACTACGTCAACTTCCGCGACCAGGCCGCGACGACCGTGCGCGCATCGGTGCGCGACATGGACCGCTCGCTCTTCAGCTACCGCCTGGCGGAGCGCAGCATCAAGATCGCGCAGAACCGCCAGGCGTCGATCAACGCCGCACCCGACCGGGCCACGCCCCGCGACACCACCGACGCGGTCGACGCCCTGGCGCTCTCGATGGACACGCGCGACAAGGCCAAGCGCGACCTGCAGGTCGCGATCCTGGCATACCTGGTGTCCAGCGGCCAGCTGCGCGTGGCCAAGGACGGCATGCTGCAGCTTCCCGGCGGGCGTCCGCTGGTGATCCAGCGCGGCACCGACATATCGCTCCCGCTCAGCGCCCCGCCCGCCGGCTGAGCCGCCCCGCAACCCCTCCTATCATCCACCACCCCCCATGAAGCGCCGGACCACCATCCTCCTCGTGACCACCGCGGCGGTCGCCGTGCTGGGCGGCGGCGGCTGGCTGGCGCTGAGCGCCCGCGCCGCGCAGGACAAGCCCGCCGCGCCCGCGCGCCAGGTGCCAACCGGCGGCACCAAGGACCTCTACGCCGCCGACCGCGGCAGCTTCGACATGGTGATCCCGGTCACCGGCGAGCTGGCGGCGTCGCGGCAGATCGAGGTGCGCAACAAGATGGAGGGGCGGGCGATCATCACCGAGATCGTCGCCGAGGGCAAGTCGGTCAAGAAGGGCGACGTCCTGCTGAAGCTCAGCGAGGACGAGATCCTGAACAAGATCAAGGACGCCGAGGACAAGTCGCAGAGCGACGAGAGCTCGTTCATCGCGTCCGAGCAGGCGATCGCGATCCGCGAGAACCAGAAGCAGAGCGAGATCGAGAAGGCCGAGCTGGCCGTCGAGCTGGCGAAGCTGGCGCTCGAGGCGTGGGAGAAGGGCGAGGTCGTCTCCAAGCGCGAGACGCTGCGCACCGCGCTCGAGACCGCGCAGATCGACAAGGAGCGCCTGGACCGCCGCTTCGAGGAAGCGAAGAACCTGGTCACGAAGGGCTACATCAGCCGCGACGACTACGAGAAGGACCGGATGGCGAAGATCCAGGGGGACGCCAAGGTCAAGCAGTGCCAGCTGGACGTCAACGTCTACGAGCAGTTCCAGTACAAGCAGGACCGCGCCAAGAAGGAGAGCGACCTGGAGCAGGCGATCGCCGAGCGCAAGCGCGTGGAGCAGCGCGCCGACGCCGAGCTGACCAAGCTGCGCGCCGAGAGCGGCAGCGCGAAGTTCAAGGCGCAGAGCGCGAAGGAGCGCCTGGAACAGCTGAAGGTCCAGCACGGCTACTGCCTGGTGGTCGCGCCGACCGACGGCCTGATCGTCTACGCCACCAGCATGGATTCGGGCGGCGGCATGGGCGGCCGCGGCGGCGGCGATGCGCAGCCCCCGCAGGTCGGCACCGAGCTCAAGCCAAACGAGCTGGTCATGGTCCTGCCCGACACCAGCACGATGATGGCCAACCTGAAGGTCAGCGAGGCGCTGAGCGGCCGCGTCAAGAAGGAACAGCCCGTCACGGTCTGGAGCGACGCGATGCCGAACCTGCCGCTGGCGGGCAAGGTCGTCGGCGTCAGCGTGCTGGCCGAGGCCGGCGGCTGGCGCGACCCGAACCGCCGCGACTACACCGTCAAGGTGGTGCTCGACGTCGACCCGAAGCTGGGCCTGAAGCCCAGCATGCGCTGCAAGGCCGAGATCCTGCTCGACCGCGTCACCGACGCGCTCAGCGTGCCCATCCAGGCGGTCTTCCGCCAGGGTCCCGTCAGCTACGTCTACGTTCCGGACGGCGAGGGCTTCGCGCAGCGCCAGGTCAAGCTTGGCCGCGCCAGCGAGCTGGAGGTCGAGATCCTCTCGGGCCTTGAAGCGGGCGACCAGGTGCTGTTGCGCGAGCCGAAGAAGGACGAGGTCACGGCCGTGATCGACATGGAGAAGGTCGCCGCGGCCGCCGGTGCGCCCGGTGCGGCCGGCGCAGGTCCCGGCGGCCCGCCTGCCGGCGGCGCGGCCCCGCCCGGCGGCAAGCGCGGCGGCAAGGCCAAGCCCGACCAGGGCTAAATTGATCCTGCCACAGTAGTTCCGATTTCCCGGGCCTGCACCGCTACATTCCGCGCATGTCCGCGCTACACGACCTGGTCACGCTCGCCGTCGTCGACGGCATCGCCACCGTCACGCTGAACCGCGGCGACAAGGCGAACGCGCTCAGCCGCGAGCTGATCGACGCGCTCGGCGCCGCCATCGGCGCGGTGGCCCCGCGCTGCGTGCCGGGCGGCGACATCCGCGTCGTCGTGCTGGCCGGCGCCGGCAAGTGCTTCTGCGCAGGCATGGACCTGCGCGGCGTGATGGACGATCCGGTCGCCATGGGCGACATGCTGCGCGGCCTCTCGCGCGCCAGCCGCGCGCTGCGCCGCCTGCCGGTGCCGACGATCGCCCGCGTGCAGGGTGCCGCGGTCGGCGGCGGCTGCGGGCTCATGGTCGTCACCGACTTCGCCGTCACGCACCCCGAGTCGAAGGTCGGCTACCCCGAGGTCGACCTCGGCATCTGCCCCGCGGTGGTCGCACCGTGGCTCATCCGCAAGATCGGCGCCGGCCGCGCGCGCGCCATGCTCCTGGCCGGCGGCACGCTCACCGGCCAGCAGGGCTTCGATGCGGGCCTCGCCACGCACCTCTGCGCGCAGGACCAGCTGGACGCGACCGTCGCCGAGCTTGCCGCGCGCCTCGCGAAGGGCGGCCCGAACGCCATCGCCACCACCAAGCACTGGCTCAACGAGCTCGACGGCAGCCTCGACGACGCCGTGCTCGACACCGCCGCGGAGCTGAGCGCCCGCATCATCGCCGGCGCCGAGGCGCAGGAGCGGCTGCGGAAGGCGTTCGCAGGGCGCTGAACTGCAGGGTTTTTCGTACGCTCCCCCCATGTCCGCGCCTCACGCCCTCCGCATCGACCGCGATTCCGACGGCATCGTCACGCTCTGGCTGGACCCGAACCCCGCGAAGCCGCGCGGCGGCGTCGTGGTGCTGGACGCGTGGCTGATCGGTGCCATCGCCGAAGCCTGCGCCGCCATCGCGCGCGAAGGCTGCAGCGGCCTGGTGCTCGCCTCCAGCAGCACGCGCGTGTTCGTTGCCGGCGCCGACCTCGCCGAGATCGACGCGCTCGACGACGCCGGCCTGCACGCGTACCTCGAGCGCGGCGCCGCAGCGTTCGCCGCGATTCCCGCACTGGGCGTGCCGACGGCCGCGGTCATCCACAAGGCCGCGCTGGGCGGCGGGCTCGAGCTTGCCATGCACTGCGACGCGCTGGTCGGCACGCTGCCCGCCGAGGGCGAGAAGCCCTGGCTCGTCGGCCTGCCCGAGTGCGGCCTCTGCATCTGCCCCGGCTGGGGCGGCACGCAGATGCTGCCCGCACGCATCGACCCGCTGGCCGCGATCACCGCCACCATGACCGGCGCGCCTTGGAAGTGCACCGACGCGCCTGCCGGCCTGTTCACCGCCACCTGCCCGCCCGGCAGCTCGCAGGCACAGCTCATCGACGAGGCCAAGCGCTGGATCCGCGCCGAGCGCGCCGCGTCGGGCGCCGGTGCCTCGGGCGCCGCCGAGGGCTTCCGCGCGCAGCACGCGCCGCGCCGCACGATCCACGCCGCCGACAGCGCGCGCCTGCACGCCGCGGTCCTGGCCGCCGAACAGGCGCAGCCCGCCACCGCGCATGGCGCGGCCATCCTCGACTGCGTCCGCACGGGCTACACGAAGGGCTGGGACGCCGCGGTCGCCGCCGAGCGCGCGCACCTCGTCCACCTGCGCCACACGCCCGAGGCGCGCGCCAAGCTCACCGCTTTCCTGACCAAGTCGTGACCACCACGCAGAGGCACCCATGAGTTCACACCTTGCCGTCGTCGCCTCGCTTGCGCTCGCCATCCTGCTCAGCCCCGAGACGCTCGTCCTGGGCCTGATCATCGCCAGCGACAAGAAGTCGCCGCGCCTCGCGGCGTTCGCCTTCGCGATCGGTGGCATCATCGGTATCGCGATGGCCACCGGCATCGGCCTGTGGATCGCGCACGCGTCGGCTTCGCCCGCGGCCGCCGCGGCCGCGTCGGATGCCGCGAACGCCGCCAAGGATGCCGCCACCGCCAGCCACGGCTCATGGACCAGCTTCAGCGTGCGCGCCGTGCTCGCCGCCGCGCTGCTGGTGATCGGCGGCTACCGCGCGGTCAACGCGTTCCGCGCGCAGCCCATCCCCGACCTCTCCGAGCCGGACCACAAGCCGAGCCGCCTGCGCGTCTGGCTGACGAAGCACTTCCCGAAGGTGATGAGCCAGTTCAACCCGGGCGCCCAGCTCTCGACCACGCGCCGCGCCCTCCGCGGCGGCCTGGCGGGCTTCGCCATCTGCGGCCTGCACCCCAAGGTCTTCCCGATCGCGATCGCCGCCGGCCACCAGATCATGCAGATCCACGACCGCGCCGACCGCAGCGTGGCCGTCATCGTCTTCGCCGTCCTCTCGCTGATCCCCGCGATCATCCCCGCCATCATCGAGCTCTTCAGCCCCGGCGCCTCCGGCCGCGTGAAGGAGGCCTTCGAGCGCATCATGAAGGTCCACGGCCGGTGGATCACCGCCGCGCTGCTCCTGGGCGCGGGCGCGTTCGTGGCGAACAATGCGTGGCATGACTTCCCGCGTTGAGCGCAGTGAGTCCGTGTTCCAGTAACGCTCGTACCTGTCCTTGACGTGGGCAGTTTCATGCGTCCGAACGTGGTTGCATGGCGAAACCGCCTTCGTGACCACTGCGAAGCGAGCACTTCAGACCGACGCGCTCCTTGCCCTGATTGCAGGAGCGTGCTTGGTCGTTCCCATCTCCGCCCACCCCTCCGACTGCACCCCTCCCGCCCCCGGCGCGAAGGAAGCCGAGTCCTGCGGCGGCTCCACCAACGACGGTTGCGACTCCCTCTCGCACCCCACCGAGCCGATCGACTTCGGCGTCGCGATCGTCGGCACGTTCTGGTCGAACGACGTGCACCGCGACACCGACTTCTACCGCTTCGTGCTGACGCAGCCCGCGCGCGTGGCCGCGCATGCGTGGGCCACCGAGCTCCTGCAGTTCGCGCTGGTCGAGGCGTGCACCGTCGTCGACAGCAACGTCGGCACATGCACCGACGTGCAGGCGTGCCTGCCGGCCGGCGTCTACAACGTGTTCGTCGCGCCGCTCGACTCGAACCCCGCCTGCGGCGCCGCGTCCAGCACGTACACGGTGCTGCTCGAGCTGCTGCCGGCCGATCCCGCGTGCACGCCGCTCATGGGCGACATCGACCGCAGCGGCACCGTCGACGGCATCGACCTGAGCCTGCTGCTCGACCGCTGGGGCGCCACGGACCCCGGGTCCTGCGACATGAACGGCGACCAGACCGTGGACGGTCGCGACCTGGGCCTGCTGCTTGGCGCATGGGCGCCCTGACGCTGGCCCTGACCCCGGGCACCGCCTGAATCCCCGCCTGCTCCGCGACCGAACCCCAACCGGACGCTCGGGGATCGGCATTTCCGGACCCCGGGCGCCTCTCCCGCGCCCACCCCGCCCCGACCCACCCCGACGCGGATCCGAACCGCCTTCCTTCCTACAATCTTCCCTTCGCCACGCGGCCCCCGCCGCCGGCCGACCGCCCCATCCACGTGACACGGAGCCCCAGATGAGCAACATCGACCTCGCCAAGGACCTCAAGAACCTCTCCGAGAAGGACCGCAAGCAAGTCGAGCAGGCGCAGGAGATGCTCGGGCCCGACCCGAGCACGATGGGCTTCATCAAGAACGTCTTCTGGGGCAACTTCCGCGAGGACCTGGTCTTCCCGTACCCGACCGTCAGCGCCGAGGAGACCGCGCGCTGCGACCAGCTGCTGGCCGAGCTCGACCAGTACCTGCGCACCGAGCACCCCGCCGTCGAGATCGACCAGAAGCAGGAGATCCCCGCCTGGGTCGTGAAGCGCCTCTTCGACATGGGCGTGCTGGGCATGACCATCGGCAAGGACTACGGCGGCCTGGGCTTCGGCATCACCAGCTACAACCGCGTGCTGCGCCGCATCGGCCGCACCTGCGGCTCCACCGCGGTCCTGGTCAGCGCGCACCAGTCGATCGGCTGCAAGGCGCTCATGCTCTTCGGCAACGAGGAGCAGAAGAAGCGCTTCCTGCCCCGCATGGCCACCGACGCGCTGAGCGCGTTCTGCCTGAGCGAGCCGAACGTCGGCTGCGACGCCGGCGGCCAGGAGACCCGCTGCACCGTCAGCGAGTGCGGCAACTACTACATCGTGAACGGCGAGAAGAAGTGGGCCACCTCGGGCGCGCTCAGCGGCCTGTTCACGGTCATGGCCAAGCAGAAGATCACCGACCCGAAGACCGGCAAGCAGAAGGACGCGGTCACCGCGCTGATCTGCACGCCCGACATGGAGGGCGTCGAGATCTTCAGCCGCAACCGCAGCAAGTGCGGCATCCGCGGCACGTGGCAGGCGCGCATCCGCCTGACCAACGTGAAGGTCCCGAAGGAGAACCTGCTCAGCAAGGAGGGCCGCGGCCTCAACGTCGCGCTCACCTGCCTCAACTACGGCCGCTGCACGCTCAGCGCCGGCATGCTGGGCGCCGCCGAGTTCGCGTACGAACAGGCCGCGAAGTGGGCCAAATACCGCTACCAGTTCGACCGCCCGATCGGCGAGTTCGACCAGGTCAAGGAGAAGATCGCGCGCATGGCGTCCTACACGTACGCCATGGAGGCCATGCTCTTCATGACCACCGGCTTCCTCGACCGCCACGACGAGGACATCATGCTCGAGACCGCCGTCTGCAAGGTGTTCTGCAGCGAGTTCGGCTACCGCACGGTGAACGACGCGCTCCAGGTCATGGGCGGCGAGAGCTACATGACGGAGAACCACGTCGAGCGCGCGTGGCGCGACAGCCGCATCAACATCATCGTCGAGGGTGCCAACGAGGTGATGCACACCTTCATCTTCGCCTACGGCAGCAAGCAGCTGGGCGAGTGGATGCTGGGCGTGAAGAAGAACCCGCTGGGCAACGTTGGCGCGGCCATGAAGATCGGCAGCGAGCTCTTCCTGGGCGTGCGCCGTCCGCTGCCCACGTTCAAGGCCGCCGACCCGCGCCTGTCCGCGCAGCTGCACGACGTGATGGCCCGCATCCGCGAG
>JBEIFT010000091.1:0-9841 GCA_040382255.1 Phycisphaeraceae bacterium | reverse complement strand
CGCGGGCCAGCGCGGGATCCGCGGCGATGGCCGCCGAGAGCCGCGCGCGGCCGTCGTCGTCCAGCGTGCCGTCGAGCATCGCGTGGAGCAGCGTGTCCCAGTCGGCGGGGCGCGCGGGCGTCATGGACGGGTCGCCGCTCATGCCGCGCCCCCTTCGAGCCGCGTGCGCTCCTCGATGCACGCACGGAGCTGCTCCCGCGCGCGCTGCAGCGCCTTCGAGACCGTGTTCGGCTGCAGCCGCAGCACCTCGGCGATGCGGCCCGGCTTCAGGTCGCTGCGGTAGCGGAGTTCGCAGATCTCGCGCGCACGGCCGTCAAGGCCCCGCATGCAGTCGGCCAGGTGGGCCAGCCGGGCACGCTCGCCTTCCGCGACCTCGGCCACCGCGGTGGCGAAGGCGTCGGCCGCGACGGGGTCCAGCGCCAGCGGGCGCCGACGCGCACCGCGCACCGTGGCCATCACCAGGTTGCGCGCGATCCCGATCGCCCACGGCGTGAACGGCCGCGCCGGGTCGTACTGCGGGAACGACTCCAGCACCGCGATCGCGACCTCCTGCAGGACGTCGTCCCGCTCGGAACGGTCCGAGAGCATGGCGTGCACGAACGCCGAGACGGCGGGCTGTGCCTGCGTCCAGAGGGCGAATGCCTGGCGGGTGCGGTCGTCCATCGTGGGGCATTGTCGCGAACGCGGCAAACGTGACGCGCATGCCCGGGGAAATCGGGAATTGGCCCCGGAATCCCTACTTCGGCGGGTCCGCAAGCCGCCACCGCATGACCAGCGAGGTCGGCATGGGCGGGAACGGCATCGCCAGCCGGAAGCACTCGAAGTCCTGCAGGCGCAGCCCCTTGCCCAGCGACCGGACGCCCAGCTGGAGCAGTTCGCCGTACGCCGGCGCGGCGGCCCGCAGGGCATGGGGCAGTTCGCCGGGGGCCACCACCTGCGTCTCGTCGTGCAAGGGCAGCCGGAGCGCACCGGACCACGTGGCCGCCGCGCCCGGGCGCACCCACGAGCCGAAGTGCGCCGCCACCGGGTCACCGCCGCGCGGCAGGTCGCGGTGCAGCAGCACGTCGATGATCCCGAAGGCCATCGGCATGCCGATGGGCAGCGACACCTCGGCCGACGTGTCGTCGTCGCCGCGGAAGCGGGTGCCGATGCGGGGCACGACTTCGCCGAACGCCAGGTCGAGCGGGCCGGTGCGGCTGGCGCTGCGTGCCTTAAACATGGCGTGGCCTGCTTCGGGGCCCTCGCCGGCATCGACCTCCGAAGGCAGGATGCGCGCGGAGGAGAGCTTCTCGACCAGCGCCGGGATGCGCGGATGCGATCCCAGCGCCGCCGCGCCCGCCACCGCGGGGGTATCCCCGGTCCAGCGGATCATCGGGGCATAGACGCGCTGCGCCGGACCGGGGCCGAGCCGGTCGATGTCGTGCAGCAGCGTCATCGCGGCCATGTCGCAGTGCTCGCCGTCGGCGTTGGGCGTGATCAGCGTCGCGCCGATGCGCGCGCGCAGGTGGTAGCCCCAGATCACGCGGCCGGCTTCGAAGGCCGCGCGGTGCGCGCGGCGGAGCTCGCCGCGCACGCGCTTGGAGTCCTGCGATCCGGCGGCCAGCACGCGCAGGGCGCGCGGGTCGTAGCCGCGCGAGTCAAGCACCTGGCGCAGCGCGGCATGCGCGCGTTCCGCGCCCTCGACCAAATCGGGCGACGCGCCGGCAGCCCGGATCGCTCGCAGCAGCAGGTCCGTCGCACGGACGCCGGGCAGCGCGGCCAGCACCGTCGGCGCGTCGGGCGCGCGGACGATGCGGAGCGCCGCCGACGCGATGTTCTTGTCGATGTCGAGGCGGCGGCCGAGCGCGCGCACGCCCTGCGCCGAATCGCAGTGCGGCGCCATCGCGGCACGCAGCGCATCGGCGAAGCGCACCGCGGCATCGGAGACATCCTGAACGACGGCTTGGAAGTCTGTGGGGTGGTCAGGCATGGTGCGGAGGAGGAGCAATGGCATACCCGGAGTCAGTGCACCTTGGGGAGTGCGCAGGTCGCCCGCCCGCCGGAACGCGCGGAAAGTGTCCCAGCGGCCACGCTGGCCACCGGCATCACTGGCTCGCCCACGCCTGCAGGAGCATGCCGAGGTCCACGCCGTCCACGCGACCATCGAGGTTCAGGTTGCCCTGACCACCGGTGCCCCACTGCGCCAGCAGCTGCGCAAGGTCGTTGCCGTCCACCGAGCCGCTGCCGTCGAGGTCCGCCCTGCACGGCAGCGCGCTCCACATGGCCTGCGCGTGCGCGAACGCCGCGGGACCGGTGCGGTCACCGACGCCAGCCTGGTCCGTCGCGGGGTTCGCGATCCAGTCGGGTCCGCGCCACGCATGGATCGCCACCTGGCCCTCGTAGCCCGCGAGCTCCGCATGGCGCTGGCCGGGGGCGGTGGTCGCCGGGGTGATGAGCTCGATCGCACCGGGGACCAGGTGGCTGCCGTTGGGGCTGTAGCTCGGCAGCGCGGGATCGCTCGACTGGCCGTTCTGGCACATCCAGCGGATCGCGGTGATCGGGCGCGCGCAGTCGTACCAGCCCTTCGTGCTCCAGATGCTCACCGCGGTGTCGTGCATCGTGCCGCCGATGCGGCGGTGCGACGACCCCCTGCCTCGCTCAGACCATCGTCTTGACCGCCACCGCCGCCAGCACCAGCGCCAGCGCCACGCGCAGCCAGCGCGCGTGGACGCGCAGGGCGATCGCGCTGCCCACCAGCACCGCGGGGATCGAACCGAGCAACAGGCTGGCGAGCATGGATCCATCGACCAGCCCCGCCACCAGGTAGCCGCTGCCGGCGACCACGGCCAGCGGGATCGCGTGCGCGATGTCCGTGGCCACCAAGCGGTGCGGGGTCATGCGCAACGGGTAGATCGCCAGCAGCATCACGGTGCCGAGCGCGCCGGCACCGACGCTGGTCAGCGCGACCAGGACGCCCAGCACCGCGCCCGCCGCGACGGTCAGCGCGGGCTGGCGGCGCTTGAAGCGCTCGGGGTCGCCGATGCGACGGTCGCGCATGCGCGCCTGGAGCGCCGGTGCGACCAGCAGCCCCACCGCCGCGACCATCACCACCACGCCGACGGCCTTCGCGAGCCAATCGATGCGCCCGACCTTTCCGCCGAACGCGACGAGCGCGACCACGACCAGCGCCACGGGCAGGCTGCCGAGCCACATGCGCCGCACCACCTGCCAATCCACCTGCCCCTTGCGGTGGTGTAGGGGCACGGCCACGACCTTCGTGATCGCGGCGAACCACAGGTCGGTCGCCACCGCGGTCTGCGGCGCGACGCCGAAGACGATGAGCAGGATCGGCGTCATCAGCGCCCCGCCGCCGACGCCGGTCAGGCCGACCACGAAGCCCGTGGCGGCGCCGGCGATCGCGAAGGCAGGGTCGATCGTGAGGCTCATGGGGCGTTGGCCGCAGGCGCGTCGGCCGCGGCCGGCGCCGGCTCCTTCGCATGCAGCACCGACTGCGAGCGGTGCAGCAGGAGGTCCTGCAGCATCTGCGTCCAGATCGTCTCGAGCGAGCGCGCCAGCGAGACGCGCGTCGCCACGACCACTTCCGTCGCGACGGTGCATGCGCCGGTCGAGGCCCACTCGGGCGAGCCCGTCTCGGCGTCCCACACCTGCAGCGAGGCGTCGACCGTGATCCAGAAGGTCCGGTCGACCGTCAGGCCGAGGAACGAGAACCGGTCGTCGAAGTTCGTGTACATCGCCGCGAACATCGGGACCAGCAGGTGCCGTGCGCCGATCGCCTTGCCGATCTTCGACAGGCGCTCGCGGTCCAGCACGCCGCTCGCGGCGTAGGACGCGGCGAGCGACTGCCATTCGGTCGCCACGCCCGCGGCGTTCATCCGCGTGACCACCTCGCCGGCGGGCAGGACCGTCATGCCGGGATCCAGGCGCTCGATCGCCCGGTAGAAGGTCATGCCGGCGATGGGCGCGAGCCCGTTCGCCGACGGCGCGATGGCCGGCAGGATCGCGCACTGCGGCGGCTCGGCACGCAGCACCGGCTTCGGGTCCAGCGCGGCGCGGTAGGTCACCGACTGCGTCTGGGCGGCCACCTCGAAGCCGTCGGAGCTGCACGCGGCGAGCACGAGCGGAGCGAGGGCGAGGAGCGCGCGGAGGCGTGGCATCCGGCGCACCATACCGGGGGGACGGCGGCGGCGTCAGGGGCCTTCGTGCCGGTCACTTCACCCCTGCCGCGTCCGCCTTCACGTCACCGATCGCCTGGCGCACGGCACGCACGGTGCGCGCGCGCAGCTCGGCGGCGTCGTACTGCAGCGCCGCGCGGCGGGCGGAGCTCTCCTGCTGGGCGCGAACGCGCGCCATCAGCTCGGCCTGTCCGGCACGGTCAGTCCGACCTCCGCCCATCAGGGCGCCCATCGCCGACTCGGCGTCACGCGCGGCCGCGATCAGCGCGGCAGCGATCGGGTCGAAGCGCGCGCGCGACTCCTCCCACGCGACGGCCACGGCCACCTGCTGGTCACCCGCGAGGGTCTCGTCGGCGAGCGCCTTGTCGATCGCCGCGTCCAGGCGGTCCTGGTCGCGGTAGACGTCGGGGTGAAGCTGGCGCTGGATGCCGCGGCGGAAGAGCGCGGACTGCGCAGGCGGCAGCGCGGCGGCCACCGACTCGATCGCCGCCACCTGCTCGGCCTCGGCGCGGCGCGCGCACTCGTCCAGGTCGCGCTTCATGCGGGCCATCGAATCCTGCATCTTCTGGACGGACTCGGCGGACACCTCCGCGCCGCGCGACCGCGTCATGTCCAGCCACGCGCGTTCCGTGATGCCACAGAGCCGGCGCAGGTCGTCCGCCTTGCGGAGCCGCCACGCGGCCAGCGCCGGTTCGGCGGCGGCGCGCGCGTCGGCGGGCAGGGAGTCCGCCGCAAGGTCCAGGTCGGTGTCGATCCAGCGGTTGCCCGAGATGCGCGACATCGAGAGCGCCATGCTGCCCGCCTCCAGCACGCGACGCAACGCGCGGCGCCCGCGTTCACGGTCGACTCGCTCCTTGGCGACGCCCGGGAACGCGGCCGCCACGGCATCGAACCACGCGGACTCGGCGGCCGCGGCCTGTTCGGCGAATCGGCCACGCGCACCGGTGGCGCGCTCGACGCTCGCGGCATCGGGTTCGCCCGTGAGAATCGCCTTGACGTCCCCGTTGGCGGACTCGCGTGCCGCGGACAGCTTTGCCATGAGATCGGCGGCCATCGTGTCCCACAGGGCGCGATCGGCGTCCCCCACGCCCAGGCGCGCTCGGATCGACTCGATGTCCGCGCGGCGAAGCGTGCCGAGCGCCGCCAGTTGCGAGAAGCGATCCTCCGGTCCGTTGCCTGCCGGCACCTCGTCGGCGATGCCGGCGGCCGCTGCGGACCGTTCGGTCAGCGCCACCATGGCCGAAGCCGAACCGGACGGGTCGTCCTCGGGGTCTGCCGTGGCGGCCTTCATGCGCTCCTGCATGAAGCGCTGCATCTGGCGGTTGCGCACGGCATCGATCTCGAGCGCCGGGTCATTGAGCAGCTTGCCGAGGTCGGTGACCGCGGCCGCGTCCAGTTCGCGGATCGCGTTCTGGCGCTCCTGCAGGCCATTCTGCGTCGCGGCATCCGCGAGCGCCGCCTCGGCTGCGTCGCGGTCGGCCTGCCACTTCGCGATGCGCTCATCGACGGTAGGCTTCGCGGCGGCCGGGACGTCGGCGACGGCATCCGCAGGGTCCACCGTCGGTGGCCAGGACCACAGTTGCTGGCGCAGGACCGACTGGCGTGCGCCCCGGAGCCACGACGCGCGCTGCTCGGGCGGCAGCAGTGCAGCAACCTCGATGACGGCCTTCAGCTGCGCGATCCCGTGGACGGAGAGTCCACGCAGGCGAAAGTCCGGTGGCGTGTCGCCGGTGGGCTCGCCGACCAGGTCGTCGGTCCCGGGCGACGGGCCCCGGCGCACCTCGCGCTCGAGCAGTGCGAGCGATTCGCGCTCGAACCGCCTGATCCGGCGCTCCACCGCGTCGCGCATCGCGGGATCGGCAAGCGCCTCGGCGGGCGGGCGCGGAAACGTCGCAAGATCCGAGGACGGGATCATCATGCCGCCCATCCCGCCCAGGAAGCGCAGCATCGTACGGCGCTGCTGGTGCAGGCCCCAGGCGTCGACCGCCTCGCGCTGTGCAGGCGTGGCGTTCGGGTCGTTCGCAATGGCGTCGCGGACCGCGCCGAAGAGCGTGGACTGCAGCGCGATCGCCTCGGCCGTGGCGTCCTGGGCGCGCTTCGTGACCTCCGCGATGCGCGGCCCCTCTGCCTGGATGGCCGCCGCGGCTGCATCGGCGTCGCGTTCGCGCGCCTCGGACAGCGCTACCGACTGCGCCTGCAGCGCATCGTCCCGCTCACGGAACGCACGCGCGAGCGTGCCGTCGCGAAGGGCCTGCCAGCGCGAGACGTAGGCGTCCATCGCGCGGCCAAAGGCCTCGCGCTGCGCGGGGCTGGCGGCGATTTCGGTGGCGAGCGCCTCGAGGTCACGGCTGCGCACCGGCCGCGGCGCGTCGGAACTCAACTGCGCGGCCGCGCGCGGGATGAGCGTGGCCACCAAGGCCAGCATGGCTGGGGCGAACAGCTGCAGAACGCGGGCGCGCGGCATCATGGGGCCTCCTGGGTGGCGCCCCGGACGGGGGCGCAGGACGAGGACACCGGGAACGCTACCAACGGACGCACGGACCCCGCCAGCGCGAGGTCCGGTCGGCCGGATTGGCACGGAGGCCCGTCACCTTGCCGGCGCCACCGCCCCCGGCGCGCTCCCTGCGGCCGCCGGGGGCAGCTTCACGCGCACCTCGGCGGGGAAGCCGGCGCGCGGGTCGCCGCGTTCCTCGATGGTCGCCTTCAGCGTGGCGGTGGCGCGGGGGGCCACGCCCTCGAAGAGCGTCGTGCCGTTCATCGTGACTCGGATGGGCTTGTCGAGGTCGACCATGTCGTCGTCGAGCAGGATGCCCAGCTCGTCGATGCCGCCGGTCGCCTCCTCGATCGCGATCTCCTGCCCGGTGCGCGTGGCCACCACGCGCTGGCCGCCCTTCGGCGCGGGGTTCCGCAGCCAGTAGGAGCGCGGCTCGGTGACGTCGTCCTGCAGCCACACGATGCGGTCGGGGCGCATGTTGCGCGTGTACTTCGCCATCCAGGGGACGGCCACGGCGTCCTGGCGGTCCATCCAGTGGCCCTTGCCCTCGTGGATGACCACCTCGTGCGGGTAGCCGCCGGGGTCCTTCTGCGAGAGGCCGTCCAGCATGGTGGCCCACTGCCGCGCGATCTCGTTGCGCTTGAAGGCGCCGTCGTTGCCGCCCATGTGCAGCGTGAACGGCAGGTTGCGCAGGCCGTCGGGGCGCGTCTCGTTGGGGTGGCCCGCCATCATCGCGGCCGCGGCGAAGCGGTCGGCCATGCGCGGCGCCAGCTGGTAGACGCCGTCGCCGCCGGCGCTGTAGCCCATGACGTAGACGCGGTCGGGGTTCACGTCCTGCAGCAGGACCATGTCGCGGATGAGCCGCGCGAAGAGCGGGTCGACGTGGCCCTGGTGCCAGAGGTCCCAGGTGTCGCCGGGCGCGCGCGGCGCGACGTAGACGCCCTCGGCCGGCTTGTAGAGGCGCTTCTGGTTCTCCCACTGCTGGTCGTTCACCTGCTTGGGCGCGCCGCCGCCGCCGTGCATCGAGATGAAGAGGCTGCGGCCGCCCTTGGGCTTCTCGCCGTAGGTCGCCCACCAGATGGGCATGCGCGCGCCGCCGGCCTCGATGACCTTGGCATCGAGGTCGGCGCGGGCCTCGCGGCGCGCGGACGCGGCGTAGGCGTTCCAGAGCGCGGTGCGAGCGCGGGCGACGTCGGCCTTGGTGAGCGTGGCGGGGAGCGCGGCGGCGGCCTTCGTAGCGGTGCCGGCGTCGGGGTCGACGGGTGCGGCGGCGAGCGACGCGGCTGCGGTGCCGGCCGGCGCGGCCAGTTCGACCACGCCGCTCGGCCCGCACGCGGAGGGAACGGGCGTGCCGGATACGCGCCACGTCGGCGTGGCGGCCGCGGGGATGACCAGCTCCAAATGGTCGTTCAGGTCAAAGCGCTCGTCCTTGCTGGTGCCGGTGGCGAGCACGGCGCCGGCCGCGTCGCACGCCTGCACCGCCGCGGCCACGCGCTGGCCGTCGGTGCCGCGCACGCAGACGCGGGCCAGGCGGGAGCCGTCGGGGACGGCGGGCGCCGTGCCGGCGTAGCGGTCGGTGACGTCGATCGCTCGCGCGCGCGGGCGGGCGGGGTCGAAGACCATCGGGAACTCGACGCCCGTGTCGCGCCAGGTGACGGCGTAGATCGCGTGCTCGGGGTTCGTGCGTTCGGCGGTGCTGGCGCGCTGCGTGAACCACGCGTCGTCCAGGCGGTCGCCCGCGGGCTCGGCGGCGCCGGTGAAACGCCAGCGCGTGCCGTCCCAGACCTCGACCCACGAGTGGTTGCCGCTGCCGTCGGTCCACAGCGGCGTGCCGACGAAGCGCGCGGGGATGCCGACCGAGCGACAGGCGTCGACCAGGAGGATGCTGAGGCCGGTGCAGGACGCCAGCCCGCTCTCCATCGACTCCGAGGGCGCCTGGTCCGCGCGGCGGCGCTTGGTGCTGTACTTCACCTTCACGGCGGGGAACAGCTTCTGGTTGAGCATCACCGCGGCCTCGCCGGGCGTCTTCGCCCCGGCGACCATCGGCAGGCAGAGCTCGCGGAGCGGCGTGATCCAGAGCTCGCGCTTCTCGCTCACGCTGGCGTACGGCAGTATCGCGTCCAGGAAGAGCGCCTCGTCCACCTGCGCGGCCCAGGGGGCGGACTTCCAGGCCTGCTCCGCGGCGGCGGCGTGCGCCTGGAGGAAGGCGTCATCCACCGCACCGCGGTCGCCCTCCGGCATGTGCGCGCGCAAATAGGTGACAGGTCCATCTGTCCCCACTTTCCCGGCGGCCGGGCTGCCGTCGGCCAGGGCCCCCTGGATCACCGCGAACGGCAGCAGGAGCGCGAGGCAGAAATGAGGGACACGTGGACCTGTCACCATTTTCGCAGTGTACGGAACCGTCCCACTATCCTCCGCGCGCCATGAGCACGCAGATCACCACCGCCACCGCCGACGCCGCCGACCAGCTCTGCTCCGTCGTGGCGTTCGACTTCGCCACCAAGCAGTGCCCGACCATCCCGATCGAGGACGCGCGGCACGCCATGGACGCCGGCAAGTTCGTGTGGATCGACATCAACCTGGCCCGCGCCGACGAGGCCCGCGCCCTGCTGGCCGGCCTCGACCTCTGCCCCCCCGAGGTGCTCGAGGACGCGTTCACCCGCGACCCCGCCACGCAGGTCGGCCGCTACGAGGACTGCCTGCACCTGGCGCTGACCGGCTGCCGCCTGACCGACCGGTCGTTCGACCTCGAGCGCGTGGACGTCGTCATCGGCGCGCGCAGCATGCTGACGCTCCGCCGCGGCCAGCCCGTCTTCATGAAGGCGGTCTACCGCGACTACCGCAGCGACTTCGTCCGCTTCGCGCAGAGCCCCAGCTTCCTGCTGTACGAGCTGTGGGACCACCTGATCGACAACTACCTGCAGGTCCACGAGGCCTTCGACACGCGTGTCGAGAAGATCCAGCGCGCACTCACCGGCGAGGTCGACGAGTCGATCTTCCAGGACGCGTCCGAGCTCAGCAGCGACCTGCTGCACCTGCGCAAGGTCGTGCTGCCCGCACGCGCGGTGCTCACCGACCTCTCCACGCGCAAGAGCGCGTTCGTCAGCGAGGGCACGCAGCCGTACCTGGCGAACATGGTCGGCACCGTCGAGCGCGTCCTGCAGGACGTGCTGGT
>JBEIFT010000090.1:0-9857 GCA_040382255.1 Phycisphaeraceae bacterium | reverse complement strand
CGACGCCGCGCTCGCCGCGCGCACCGACCCGCGCTCGATCGACGGATGGGCGCTCGGCGAGTACGCGAAGCTGCAGTCGACGGTGCTGGCGGCGTACCGCGCCAGCGACTTCCGCGCCGCGCACGTGGCGCTCTTCGACTTCTGCAACGCGACGCTCAGCGCCGAGTGGTTCGCCGCGACCAAGGACCGCCTCTACTGCGACGTGGCGGGCAGCCCGCGCCGGAAGGCGACCCAGCGGGCGATGAACGTGGTCGCCGAGGGCTTGATCCGCATGCTGGCGCCCGTCCTGCCGCACCCGGCCGACGAGGCGTGGGGCGCGCTGAAGGGCGAGGGCGCCCGAAACGTCGTCTTCGAGAAGCACGTTCCCGTCGCGTTCACCGCGGCGGCCGGCTGGCCGGCCGTCTTCGCCGCACGCGAGGCCGCGCTGAAGGCGCTCGAGGAGGCCAAGGCCACCGGCATCGAGAACCCGATGGACGCCGGCCTGGTGCTGCCCGACGCCAAGGGCGAGCTGCAGCCGTTCGCGGCCGACCTGGCCGACCTGATGGGCGTCAGCCGCGTCACCCTGGACGCGTCGGCATCCGCCGTGCGCGTCATCGATCTCCGCGAGGAACCCCGCTGCGAGCGCAGCCGCAAGCGCGACGGCACCGTGAGGCCGCGCGCCGACGGCGGGATGCTCAGCGACCGGGATGCGGCGGCGGTGGGGGTGTAGGGAGGCCGGTGGGCGCCCGCGCGCCGGCATCGGCATCGTGGCGATCTGGAACGGCCACGTGCAGGCACGGCGGCGGGCGCGGTGACCGCACCCGCCTTCTGCAGCTCGTCAGCTCACCTTCGACCCGGCCTTGACCGGCTTGCCGACCGTCAGGACGATCACGTCGCGCTCGTCGGCGCCGGGCTTGGCGTCGGCCGCCGGGGCGGCGCCTTCCTTCAGGTCGCTCGCGGCCAGGACCATGCCCTGGCTGACCTCGCCGCGCAGCATGCGGGGCTCCAGGTTCGCCACGATGATCACCTGCTTGCCCACCAGCTGCTCGGGGGCGTACCAAGCCTTGATGCCCGCGCACACCTGACGGCCGGTGGGGGTGCCGTCGTCCAGCGTCAGCTTGAGCAGCTTGTCCGCGTTCGGGTGAGGTTCGGCCTTCACCACCGTCGCCACACGGAGGTCCAGCTTCGCGAACAGGTCGTAGGCGATGTTCGGAAGCGCCTCGGGGGCGGCGGTCGCGGCAGCGGGGGTGGGGGTCGTCATGGCGCGCTCCAGGTGGGGCGGATCAGAAGGCCGGGGCGTCCGAGGGGGCCACGCGGTCGGGGCCCTGCGGGTTCATGCGCACGAAGCCAAGGCGCTTCTCGGTTGCTTCAGCCGAAAGGACCTTGATCGGATCGACGCGGGTGTCGTCCTGGCCCAGCGCGGCCTGCAGGCGGCCGCTGCGGCCGAACTCCTGGTAGTCCTCGATGGTCAGGGGCTTGACGTCGGTGATCCGCGCGATGAGCAGCGCCAGGCGCTTCTCGACGGGCACGGCCAGCGTGCGGTCGGCATCAGGCACCGAGGCGATCGGCTTGTCCGAGGGCAGGGTGGCAGCCTTCGCGACGACGGCGCGGATCGCGTCCGCGTCCTGGCCTGCCTTCGGCAACGAGCCCGCGAATCGGGCGCCGAACTGGCGCAGGATGTTCGGGTCGGCCAGGTGCACGCCAGCGGCGTTCTCGACGGTGCTGCCGTAGGTGCGCGCCACCGCGGCCATGCCGTCCTTGTTGGCGGCGGCCAGGATGTCGTTCGCGCGCTTCGCCAGCTCCGCGTAGCGCAGCTTGGCGGTGGTGTCGCGCAGCACCTGGTCGCGGACCTCGTCCAGTGCGGCCGGCTCGTGCGACGGCTGCGCCTCGGTGACGCGCCAGATGATCATGTCGTCGTTCGGGGTGACCAGCATCGGTCCGACGATGCCGGCCTGCAGCGGCATGCGCGTGTTCGCGTCGAACTCGCGCAGGCCCTTGACCAGCGCCGAAAGCGCCTGGGGCTGCCCGAACTCCGAGGTGGTCGCCTTGCCCAGGAACGCGTTCGCGTCCAGGTCGGCCGGGGTCATCCAGTTGGGGCCGGACGAGTCGACGCGGGGCAGCGGCAGCGCGAGCTTGTTGGTCAGCTCCTCCGCCAGCTTCGCGAAGGTCGGCACGCGCTCGCGCCAATCCGCGGGCAGCTTGATGACGCCGCCCTCGACCGGGAAGTCCTTCGTCGCGGCGCGGTTCCACTCGCGCACCGCAGCCGCGATGCGTTCGCCGCGCTCGCGAACCAGGCGGCGCTGCACGGCATCGCGGACCTTGTCCTTGTACTGGTCGAAGTTGGGCGAGGACTCGGCGGCGGGCGCGCCGTAGGCCGTGGGGTTGCGGAGGAATTCCTTGCGCAGCTCGACCTGGCCGAGCGCGGGATCCGACGCCATGGCGCGCGCGACCTCGGGAGCCGCGATGAAGAGCCACTCCAGCTTGATGCGGTCGGGGAACTTGTAGCCCGTGCCGTTGGGGCCTGCGCCCGACAGGCTCGACTTGCCGGCGTTGAACACCTCGGCCAGCTGGTCCGGGGTGGGCGGGGCCACGGGCACCGCATCGCCGACCAGCGCCGCGTCGATCGGCACGATCTCGCAGGTCACGTCGGTCAGCAGTTCGCGTGCGGCGAGCCGTGCTCGGGCATCGCCCAGGCGCGAGCTGCCGGTCACGAGTTCCGCCAGGCGATAGACGCCGCGGAGATCAGCCAGGGTCGTCAGCACGCTGTTCATGGGCTGACGGGTCTGCGCGGAGAGGATCGCCAGCAGGTCGTCCGGCTTGCGGTTGGTGCGTGCCGCCAGGCCTTCGAGCAGGGCGCGGCCGTCGGACGGTCCGCCGACGAGACCGGCGTCCTTCGCCTCCTTGACGAGCAGCCACCAGTGGTCGGGATTCTTGGCCAGGCCCAGCGTCGAGGCGACCGGGTCGCCCAGGACCTCCAGCACGGCCAGCTGCGGGCGGAGTTCCTCGCGTTCGCCGAGCGTCAGCTTCGAGCCATCCTTCGTCGTGGCCCAGACCGTCGACGGCCTGGCGTTCGCCCGCGTGCACTGCTGCACCGCGGTGGGGGCGAGGAAGACGATCAGGAGCAGGGCGCTGACGCCCGCCAGGATCTGCTTGTTGTATTCGCGCAGCTTCTTGACCATGGGGAGCAAGGAGTCTACGGCAAAGCCGGGACGTGCGCGAAAAGCACCGAAGCGCGCCCAGTGGGCGCGCTTCGGGAAGGTTCGGCGTTCGGCTGTCGGTCCGGCGGGTGCCGGCCCGGGTCAGCGGTAGAACTCGACGATCAGGTTCGTGTTGACGTCGAAGGGGATCTGGTCCGACGTCGGCATGGTGAGCACCTTGGCACGGAGCTCAGCCGGGTTGACCTCGATCCAGCCCGGCACGATGTGGCCCTGCAGGCTCTCCATCTGCTCGCGGCAGACCTTGTGCAGCTTGTCCTTGACGGTGATCACGTCACCGGGACGCACCGAGAAGCTGGGGCGGTCGACCTTGGCGCCGTTCACGCGCACGTTGCCGTGCGCCACGAGCTGGCGGGCCGCCCAGATCGAGCGGACGAAGCCCGCGCGGCGGACGACGTTGTCCAGGCGACGTTCGAGCAGCTGGAGCAGCACCTCGCCGGTGTTGCCCTTCGTGCGGCCGGCTTCCTCCATGTAACGGCGGAACTGGCGCTCCAGCACGTTGTAGTGGTAGCGCAGCTTCTGCTTCTCGTCCTTGCGGATGCCGTAGGGCTTGGCGCGCTTGCCACGCAGGCCGTGCGGCCCTGGCGGGTTGAGCTGGCGCTTCGCCGTGTGCTTCGGGAGGTCGGCGATCGGAACGCCGACGCGCCGGGAGAGCTTGACCTTTGGACCGAGATAGCGAGCCATTCGAGGGACCTGGTTTCCGTTGCTGGTTGGTGAGCCGATGGGTCGGCGAACGTTGCCGCCGTCATCGACGACGCCCCTCCGCCCGAGCGGTGGGGAACGGGGGATTGAACCACAAATCCCGTGGCGCCGCAAGGGTGCGGGCAGTGGGCCGCCCGGGGCGACACTTATTGGCCCTGTGCCCAGGCCCCGGGCGATCAGTAGGCCCGCCGCTCGTCTCCGCGTCGCCAGTTCAGGAACGCCGTGTTGAGCACCCTGTAGCCGCCGGGCGTGGGGTAAACGCCCGTGAAGTACCAGTCGCCCGTGTGCCCGGGCATGGCTGACCGCAATCCCTCGACCGACTGGTAGACGACATCGATCCGCCCCTGCCAGCGCAGCGCCTGCGAGCGCACCAGCTGCGCCACCTTGGCGCTGATCTCGGCCAGCGTGAACGGTGCGTAGATCGCCGCCACCTCGTTGCGCATTCGCTCGGGCGGCAGGTCCGCCTGCGCGCGGCAGCGCGACTCGACGTCGTCGATCACGGACTCCATGCCGCGATCGCGCAGCAGGGCGATGGCGGCCTCGAACGCGATGAACCGGCCCAGCTGGCTCATGTCGATGCCGTAGCAGTCCGGGTACATGATCGGCGGGGCGCTGCTGGCCACGATGATCCGCGCCGGCTCCAGGCGCGCGAGCATCGTGATGACCGACTCGCGCAGCGTCGTGCCGCGCACGATCGAGTCGTCGATCACCACGAGCGTGTCGCCCGGGCGGACCGTGCCGCGCGTGACGTCGTAGACGTGGCTGACCAGGTCCTTGCGCTCGTGGTCGTTCGTGATGAACGTGCGCAGGCGCTGGTCCTTGGTGGCCACCTTCTCGGCGCGGATGCGCGGGTGCGCCAGGCGCCGGACCTCGGCCTCGGTGGCCCGGCCGGACTGGATGAGCGACCACAGGCGGTCTGCCGCGCGGCCGGCGCACAGGCGCTCCATCTCCTGCAGCAGGCCCAGGTAGGCCACCTCGCTGGTGTTCGGGATGAAGCCGAAGACCGTGCGTTCGATGTCCCAGTCGATCGCGTCCAGGACGGGGCGGGCCAGGTTGCGGCCCAGTGCCTTGCGCTCCTCGTAGATCGCGCCGTCGTTGCCGCGGCTGAAGTAGATGCGCTCGAAGGTGCACTTGCGCGGGGTGCGCGGTTCCAGCACCGGCACGATCGCGGCTCCGCGGCCGCGCTTCATCACCAGCGCGTGGCCGGGGTCCAGCTCGCGGACCTCCGACTCGGGGACGCCCAGCACGGTCGCCAGCGCGGGTCGCTCGCTCGCGACGGCCGTGGCCTCGGGCAGGTCCACCCAGAACGCCGGTCGGATGCCGCTGGGGTCGCGCAGCACGAAGCAGTCGCCGTTGCCCAGCAGGCCGCCCAGCACGTAGCCGCCGTCGAACGCCTCGCTGGCGCGCTGCAGGACGCGCTGCAGGTCGATCTCCTCTGCGATCGCACGCGCCAGGTCCACGCCCTCCAGGTTGCGGAACGATCCGGGGCCCATGGTCGCGGCCAGGAACTCGTGCTCGCGGTCCAGGAAGTGCCCGATCTTCTCGAGTACCACGCCTGTGTCCGCCTCGCCCACCGGTGAAAGCCCCAGCGCCACCAGGCGGTCGAAGAGCTCGCGGGCGTTGGTCAGGTTGAAGTTGCCGGCCAGCGCCAGGTTGCGGCTGGCCACCGAGTGCCGGCGCAGGTACGGGTGGCAGAGGTCGGTGCCGCTGCCCGCGTGCGTGCCGTAGCGCAGGTGGCCCAGCATGGCCTCGCCCAGCATCGGGATGCGGCGCTTGAGCTCGGTGGGGTGCAGGCGGAGCAGCTCACCGGGGTCCATGCGCGTGGCCGGGCGGAGGACGTCGCCGAAGATCCGCTCGATGGGCGAGCGCTTGGCGCTGCGCGCGCGGTCGATGAACATCTCGCCGGGCGGCATGTCCAGCCGCACCGACGCGATCCCAGCGCCGTCCTGGCCCCGGTTGTGCTGCTTCTCCATCAGCAGGTAGAGCTTGCGGAGGCCCCACAGCGGATCGCCCAGGTGCGCCTGGAACCAGTCCAGCGGACGGTTCAGGCGGATGAGCGCGAGACCGCATTCGTGCGTGAGGCGATCGCCCATGGGTCGTCGAATCGTAGCCGCGCCGGGGGGGCGGCCGGGCGCCGGAAATCACGCGTCGAAGAGCGTGGCATGCCGCAGCGAGGGGTGCACGGCGACGGGCGGCGCGGGCTCGTGCTGCGCGGTCACGGTGAGGATCGCGTGAAGATCGGGGGCCTCCGCCTTCCAGAGCTGCGCAACCAGGCGCGGGCAGTTGCACTCGCGCGAAAGGTGCAGAAGCTGCACCGCGGCGAGCGGCGCGCGCCGGTGCAGCGCGCGCACCGCACCGAGCGCCTCGGAGTTCGAGAGGTGCCCATGCCCGTCCATGATGCGCGAGACCAGGTACGGGCTGCGGCCGGATGCCAGCTGCATCGGCGGGTCGTAGTTGCTCTCGAGCAGCAGGACGGAGACGCCCTCCAAGTGCGCATCGAGCCGAGGGCCCCAGCGGCCCAGGTCCGTGACGTGGCCGGCGTGCGCGGCGCCGACGGAGATGCGGAACGCGGTCGACCCCAGCGAGTCGTGGGGCAGCGGGTGCGGGTCGAAGGTGGCGCCGCAGAGCTCGAACGCGCCGTCGAACGGCTCGATCCACGCGCGTTCGTGGCCCATGCCCGCGACGGCGTCCGCGTGGCGTGCGCGGACGTGCAGCCGGGGGCCCGTCAGGCCGCCGATCGCACGCGTCCAGCCCGAATGCAGGTGATCGCGGTCGGGGTGGGTCAGGACCACCGCCCGGACGGCGCCGGGGTCCAGTCCGCAGGCCAGCATGCGCCGGCGCGTCTCGCGCGGGGAAAAGCCGACGTCCAGCAGCACCAGGCCGCCCGGCGCGGACACCACGACGCAATTGCCGCCGCTGCCCGAGCCCAGGACCTGCAGCGTGAACGCGGGCGTGCCTGGGTGGTCGGCCATGCCGTCACTCCGTGTCGTCGGCCGTCGTGCGGACGCGGCGCGGCTGCCCGTGGCAGATGCCGCGCTTCGACTGCTCGATGAACGCGATGTACTCGTCGACCACCGGGTCGCCCGCCCGGGCGCGGAGCCTTGCCAGGCCCTGCTGCGGGCTGCCGCCCATCCGGTAGAGCTGCTGGTAGACCCAGCGAACGGCGTGGATCGTTTCCAGGGATGCGCCGCTGCGGCGCAGGCCGACCATGTTCAACGAGCCCGCTACGTTGCGCGCCGTGAGCGTGAACCAGGGCGGCAGGTCGAGCGAGGTGCCCGCGATGCCGGTGAACATCGCGCCGCGGCCGACGCGCACGAACTGGTGGATCGCCGCGTTCCCGCCGAGCATGACCCGGTCCGCAAGCTGGACGTGCCCGCCGATCAGCACGCCCGACGCGATGATGCAGTTGTTGCCGACCTGTGCGTCGTGGCCCAGGTGCGAGTTGGTCATCCAATAGTTCGAGTCGCCGATCCGGGTGGGCGTCGCGGTCTTCGCGCGGTGGACGGTGACGCCCTCACGGAAGGTGTTGCCGTTGCCGATCACCAGGCCCGCTCCACCCGAGTTGTGGTCGAAGCCCAGGTCCTGCGGCGCGAAGCCCAGGCAGGCGTTCGGATAGACGACGTTGCGGTCGCCCATGACCAGCGGGCCGTTCAGGAAGGCACGCGCGACGAGGGTGCAGCCGGCGCCGATTCGCACGGGCCCGTTCGTGCCCAGCACGGTGGAACCCGGGCCGATGACCGTCCCGGGGCCAACCTCGACGTCGCCCTCGAGGATGGCGGTCGGATGCACGGACGCGGTGGGGTCGACGTGGATGCCGCGCACGGGCGCGGGGGCGGCGGTGGACATGGGGGGAGTGTAGGTGGGACGGTCGCGTGCGCCGGGCACGCTAGGCTTGGGGCATGGCGGAGGCATCGCACCAGTTCGCCGTCGAGGACCTCGGCAGGATGCCCTATGCGGCGGCCCTGGCGGTCCAGCGCGATCGCCACGAGGCGATGGTTGCGGCCCGGGCCGAGTCCCCGCCTCACCGCATCCTGCTGGTCGAGCACGACCCCCCGGTGGTGACGGTGACGCGGCGGCAGGGCGCCCGCGACCACGTGCTGGCCTCGCCCGAGCAGCTGGCGCGTGCCGGCGTCGAGCTCCACGAGACCGACCGCGGCGGCGACGTGACCTGGCACGGCCCAGGGCAGCTGGTCGCGTATCCCATCGTCGACCTGCAGCGGCTCGGGATCGGCATCCACGCGTACATCCGCGCGCTGGAGGAGGCGATCATCGACACCTGCGGCGCCTGGGGCGTCGAGGCGCACCGCGAGGAAGGGGCCACCGGCGTGTGGACCGGCGGTCCCGGCGCGGGCGCCCGCAAGGTGGCGGCCATCGGCGTGCGCGTCAGTCGCTGGGTCACCATGCACGGCCTGGCGCTCAACGTCTGCCCGGACCTGGCGCAATTCGGCCTGATCGTGCCCTGCGGCCTGCATGGGCGCCCCGTGACGAGCATCGCCGCGGAGCGTGCGCGCCGCGGCGATGCGATGGTCCCGGGGATGGACGACGCGCGGCGCGAGCTGGTGCCGCGCCTGGTCGCGTCGCTCACTCGTCCTTCAGCGACAGTTCCTTCATCACGTCGGGGGTGACGTCGATCGCCTCGGGGTAGTGCAGGAACGTGCGGACCTGCACCTGCAGCATCGCGCTCGCGGCGTTATCGCTCTCGAACTTCTGCGAGGTCGGCACGAAGCGCAGGACGATGTCCACCTTCTGGCGGTCGGCCACCAGGTCGACGGCGCTGGTCATCTCGCGGTAGGCCTTCTCGACCTGCTCGGCCTGCAGCTTGGACAGGCGGTCCTGGATCTCCTTGCGCCAGTCCTCGACTTCCTTGAAGAAGCCCTCGACCTCCTTGCGGCCCTCCTCGAAGTTGGGGGCCTTGGGATCGATGTCCTTGTACTTGGACTCCAGCTCCTGGTAGCGCTTGCGGAACTCCTCGTCCTTGGACTTGGCCTTCTCCTCGAGGGTCTTGCGCTCCTCCTCGAAGCGCTCGCTCTTCAGGAGGAGCTTCATGACCTTGTCGCTGTTCACGGCGCCCATCGACCAGACCTTGGCGGTCGGCTGGTCGCCGAACGCGATGCGCCCGTCGCCGTTGCGCAGCGAGAGGTTCGAGTCCTTGCCGGCGAGGATCACGGCGTCGGCGGGGCCGACGTCGGTCGGCGCCGGGTGAGCCGTCGCGTCGGCCGAGCGCTCGGTGCCGCGCAGGAAGAGGGCGGCTCCGAGGGCGGCGAGGGTGCCGTAGACGAAGAGGCGTTCGGTGGTGCGCATGGGTGTTCCGTGGGGTAGGGGGCGTACGGCCCGGTGGGCGCCCGGGGCTCAGTCGCCCTGGTCGAGGATGGCCATGAAGGCTTCCTGCGGGATGGAGACCGTGCCGATCTGCTTCATCCGCTTCTTGCCTTCCTTCTGCTTCTCCAGGAGCTTGCGCTTGCGGCTGACGTCGCCGCCGTAGCACTTGGCGGTGACGTTCTTGCGCATGGCCTGGATCGACTCGCGCGCGATGATCTTGCCGCCGATCGCCGCCTGGAGCGGGATCTCGAACTGGTGGCGGTCGATCTGCGACTTCAGCTTCTGCAGGATCTGGCGGCTGCGCTGCTCGGCGAAGTCCCGGTGGCAGATGAGCGCCAGCGCCTCGACGGGGTCGCCGTTGACCAGGATCTGCACCTTGACCAGGCGATCGGAGCGGTACGAGGTGATCTCGTAGTCCATCGTGCCGTAGCCGCGCGTCACCGACTTCAGCTTGTCGTAGAAGTCGTAGATGATCTCCGCCAGCGGCAGCTCGTAGACCAGCATCTGCCGGTCCTCGCCGATCGCGACCTGGCTGCGGAACGTGCCGCGGCGGGCGTCGCAGAGCTTCATCAGGTCGCCGATGTTGTCGTTCGGGCAGATGATCTCGATCTTGACGATCGGCTCGCGGATCTCCTGCACCTG
>JBEIFT010000089.1:0-9909 GCA_040382255.1 Phycisphaeraceae bacterium | reverse complement strand
TCCGGGGGCAGCTCGGCGGGGTTGAAGCCCGCGATCGCATGCGCGGCCTCGATCGCCTGGCGCAGCGCGCGCGCCGCGGCCGGGTCGCGCGCGTCCGCCACCGCGGCGAACGCGGCCCGCAGGTCGTCGGAGGACCAGCCCTTTCGGGTGGTGGCCAGCGCATCGGCCGGCGGCAGGGCGGCGGCGATCTCGCGCGCAAGGGGCGTGCGCGCGGCACCGGACGCGGCGTCGAGCGACGCAAGCCGTGCGGCGAGCTCGCGCGGGATCCAGCTGCACGCGGCGGCGATGCGCTCGATCGGGAAGTCGGTCGTGGCGGCCGGGTCGGTGCCGGCGCGCGCCGCTCGCGCGAGTGCCGCCGGCAGCGGCCACGCGTCATCCGTGCGCGGGGCGCGCAGCGGCGAAGCGGACGCGAGCGCCTGCCGCAGCGGTGCCATCATCGGGACGAGCGCGCGCTCCGGTGCCTCGGGTGCGACCATGCCCGCCGCGGGATCCACCGCGACGCCGTGCGCGGCGGATGCGGTGAAGCGCCGCAGCGCGTCGGCGGCGGGGCCATCGGCCGGGCACGCATCGACGATCGCATCGACCGCCGCGCGCAGGTCGGCCAGCCGGAACCCCGCGACGGCCATCGCCTGCGCCCCGGGCGGCGCCGACGCCCCGCGGAACAGCAGGTCGTACGCCACGCGCCGGAACGCGGCGCGCGCATCGCGCTGGATCGTCTCGGGCTCCCGCCCGATCGCTTCGAGCTCCCGCGCAAGCATGGCGGTGAGATCGGCCGCGGCGCCGGGCGCAGGCCAGTCCGTGCCCGGTGCGGTCGGGGCCTGCGGCGGCGCCGGTGCGGCAGGCCCCGCGGGCGGGGCCGCCGTGGATGGAGCGCAGAGGAACGCGGCCAGCGCGGTGGCCACGGCCCCCGCGGTCATCGCGCCGGCCGCCGCGTGCCCGCGCCCGCGCCGTCGCCCGCGCACCGCGCTCACGCCAAACCCGCCTGAGCCTTCGCACCCGCATCGCGCCCGGCGTAGGTGATCCACTCGAGCCGCAGCCCGTGCGCCGGCAGCGTCGGTCCCGCCAGCGTGCGGTCGCGCATCGCCAGCGCCTGGCGCACCGATGCCGGCTGGTTGCGGCCGCGCCCGACCTCGACCAGCGTGCCCGCGATGATGCGGACCATGTTGTAGAGGAATCCGCTGCCGGCGACCTCGATCACCGCGCGCCCCGGCCGCATCTCGATCACGCTGCAGCCGTGCACGGTGCGCACGGTGGTCTCGCGCCCGTGATCGACGTGCGCGAACGCCGCGAAATCGTGCGTGCCGACCACCAGCGCCGCGGCCGCGCGCATGCGCTCCAGGTCCAGGCGGTGCCACGTGCGCCAGACGGTGCGGCGTTCGAAGACCAGCGCGCCGTCCGGTTCGGTCGAGCCGTGCTCGACCGTGTAGCGGTAGCACTTGCTGGTGCAGTCCGAGATCGGGTCGAAGCCGTCGTGGACGGCCTCCGCGCGCCGCACGCAGACGTCCTGCGGGAGCCGCGCGTTGATCGCCAGCGCCAGGCGTTCGATCGGCACCCGGTGCTCGGCGGCGAAGCTGGCCACCTGCCCGAACGCGTGGACGCCGGAATCGGTCCGGCTGGCGCCGACCACGGGCACCCTCGCCTGCAGGACCTCGGCCACCGCGTCCTCCAGGACCCCCTGCACGGTGCGCAGGGGGGCGGCGCCGGGCGGCTCCTGCCGCTGCCAGCCGTGGAAGTCGGTGCCGTCGTAGGCCACCAGCAGTTTGACCCGTGGCATTGCGTGCAGGATAGGCGGCGGTCTGCCGCAGGCGTGGTTACAGGAACTGCGCCGTGTTGTGTGGGAAATTCCGTTCGGCCGCCAAACGCGGGCAATCCCCGGTCCGTTTAGTGGACTTCAGGCAGGAGCGGTTTAGGATTGCTCCGGACCTCGCCCGGCGGTTTCTGCCGGGCACATCCCGCCACGGCTCGATCCCCCAGGAGTCACACCTCAATGAAGACGATGATCATCTCCGCCGCGACGCTGTCGCTCTGCTCGCTCGCCTCGGCCCAGATCGTGGTCGACGGCACCGCCGAGGCCGCCTACGGTGCCGCGAAGGCGGTCCAGACGGTCCAGACCCAGTTCGGTGACTCGAACCTGGGCGTCATCGACTACGCCAACGGCAGCGAGTGCGACGCCGGCTTCGCCGTCATCCAGGACGGCTACCTGCACGTCGTGATCGCCGGCAACATCGAGAGCAACTTCAACAAGCTCGAGCTCTTCATCGACTGCAAGTCGGGTGGCCAGAACCGCCTGCTGGGCAACAACATCGACGTCGACTTCAACGGCCTGAACCGCATGGGCGAGAGCCCTGAGGGCGCCGGCAACGGCCTGACCTTCGACACCGGCTTCGAGGCCGACTTCTGGTTCGGCGCAACCTGCGGCGGCTCGCCGTGGGCGATGTACCTGAACTGGGCCGAGCTCCCGACCGCGGGTGCCGGCGTCGGCGGCTACCTGGGCACGGCCGCCAGCGGTGCAGCGGTCAACGCTGCCAACGGCATCATGGCCGCGATCAACAACATCAACGCCGCGGGCGTCGCCGGCGGCACCCAGGCCGGCAGCGGCGAGGGCGTCACCACCGGCGTCGAGTTCAAGATCCCGCTCTCGCTGATCGGCTACACGACCGGCCAGATCAAGATCTGCGCCTTCGTGAACGGCAACGGCCACGACTACCTGTCGAACCAGGTGATGGGCGGCTGCGCCCCCGACACCGGCAACCTGGCCGAGCCGCGCCTGGTGAACTTCGCGCTGCTGGCCGGTGACCAGTTCTTCACGGTCGGCACCGCCACCAACAACTGCGTCGGCGACATCGACGGCAACCACCTGGTCGATGGCAGCGACCTGGGCCAGCTGCTGGGTTCGTGGGGCCAGTCCGGCGCCACCGACCTGACCGGCGACGGCACCACCGACGGCGCCGACCTCGGCACGCTGCTCGGCGCGTGGGGTATCTGCCCGTAAGGCGCCCGTTCATCCCTGAAACCGCGACGGGCCCGGCATCTCGCCGGGCCCGTCTCGTTCGTGCATCGCTTCGCCGCCGTGCTGCGTCGCTGACGGCTGCGCCTCTGCCGTGCGGCCCCGGCCGTGCGTGCGCTCAGCCGCCGAGCTTCTTCTGCGCCATCCGCACCATCGTGCGGATCTCGGCCGCCACCGCCTCGTCGGCCACCACGCTGCGCATGGCGGCGTCCAGCGCGGCGTCGTCGTGCGGCGTGATCCGTTCCCCGTGGAAGAGGAGCGCGGCTGCCGCGGCGGCGATCGCCAGGCGGCTGCCCATCGTGCGCTCCTCGGCGGTCTCGCCCTCGGCCCGCAGGGCGGACCACAGGACGCGCGCGCGGCGGATGCGCGAGAGCGGCGTGGTGGGGTCGGTCAGCAGGGTCACCGCGGTGCCGCGGTTGTCGTCAACCTCGTAGGCGATCCAGTCGCCTGCGGCGGTGGCGGGGTCGTCCAGGGAACGCAGCACCCACGCCAGCGTGTCGCGGAGGCTCTCCTCGCCGTAGGGGCGGTGTGCGTCGGGGGTTCCGTTCGGGTCGGTCATGGGGTACGTCCTTCCATCAGCCGGAGCAGTTCGCGCAGCTCGTGCTGCGCGCCGGCGGGCGAGCGGTCGACCGTGGCGCCGATGCGCCGCACCAGTTGCGCGGCGAACGCCTTGCGCATCTGCACCACGGTGTTCGAGATGCGCGACGGGTCGTCGAACGACCAGCGCGCCATGAGTTCCTCGTAGCTGGGGGCCTTCGCGCCGTGCAGCATGGGGCGCACGATGCGGCTCTCGAAGATGTCCCAGGCCCATTCGCGGCCCGTGGCCAGCGACTCGGTGCGGAGCGCCTCGGCGGATTCCTGCACCAGCATGGAGATCCACGCGCGGTGGAACGCGGCCTCGGGCTGCGGGTCGGGGGCGGCCATGGAATCGGCCGCCGCGTCGTCGCCGCGCACCGTGCGGTCGCGGCCCGGGTGGCGCCGGGCGGCATGGTCGAAACGGTAGACGTCGGCCAGGTAGTTGCGGACCGCGCTCATCAGGAGCGAACGGAACTGCCCCCGGCGCTCATCCAGCTTGGAGAGCAGGTCGCGGCCGAGCAGCACGTCCGCGATGAAGCCCTGCGTCAGGTCGCGGGCCTCCTGGTCGCGGCGGCCGCTCTGCCGGATGTAGGCGTAGATGGCGCCGTAGCACCGCTCGGCGACGTTGTCGCGCGTCAGCGGCGCGTGGTCGTCGGGCGTGGGCGGCGGGTCGGCCATGGTGGCGGGGAAGCGCTGCATGGGGCTCCGCCGGGCTATACGGAAACCATGCGGCAGCCTGTGGGGGCGGGGGCCCGGAAGGCGCGGTTTACGCGATTCGGGGCGCGGCGCGGTCCGGATAAGCAGACAGCCCCCGCGGATCCCCGGGCCATGGTGGCCGGGGGGCGGGGGCTGCGTGTCACGATCAATGGAGCCGAGGGGAGTCGAACCCCTGTGCCGAAACAGTCCGCATGACGCCTCTACGCGTGTATCCACTGATTGATTGTCGTCCTGGCGGACCCCGGTGGCAGGGCGTCCAGTTCCGAGACATGCAAGTTCTCGTCCTTCGGCGGCATGTCAGCCCCGTCGGACCAGCCCAGTGATTGGCAGGGACTCACCTACTGGGCGTTGGTGAGCCACTGCGTCGCCTAATTAGGCGGCGAGAGCGTACTGCGTGTTGGCAGTCGTAGTGTTTGCATGCTTTTAGCGTGGCCTGCATGCTCCACGACGCGCCACGTCATGCGTTGCCTGTACGGTCGATGCCGGTACGGCCCCTGTTGTCAAAGATGCCGAAGTATAGGGAGCGTGCGCGGCGCGGCCATGGAATCCCGCACGGATTCCCCGCATGCCGCAGGCAGCGTGCGCGGCTGCGGCGCCACGGCGTGATTATTCATCCGTCCCGCGTCCACGTGACGGGCTTCGCAAGCGCACCGCGCCCGTAGGGCAGCGCGGCGCGTTCGCGCGTGGTGCAGTAGTCCGGGCCGCCCATGCGGCCGACGGCGCGGAGCTTTGCGGGGTCGATGTGGTAGCGCTCGTGAGCGAGCGAATCGTCCACGTGCACGTGCACGACCTCGCCGATGATCAGCGTGCTGGCGCCCTCGACGCCGGGGGCCATTCGCACCAGCTGGCGCGTGCGGCACTCGTAGCTGACGGGGCTTTCCAGCACGCGCGGGGCCCGGACCTTCGTGCCCCAGACCGGCGTCAGGCCGGCCAGGTCGAACTCGCTCTCGCCGTAGGGCAGGGGCTCGGCGCAGGCGACGATGCGCACCAGGGTGTGCTCGGTGGCCACGCTCACCGTGAAGACGCCGGTGCCGCCTTCCTCCACGGGCTTCGCGTTGCGAAGGGTGTCCTTCTCGCCGGCGCCGCCGGGCGGGTTGGCCACGCTGACCACCAGGCACATCGGGTTGCTGCCGCAGCCCATGAAGAAGCTGAACGGCGCCACGTTCGGGCGGCCGTCGGGCGATGCCGTGCCCACCACCGCGATCGGGCGCGGCAGGATCGTGCCGATCATCAGGTTGTAGCGAAGGGCGACGGGCAGGTCCGCGGGGTCGAGCTCCATGCGCGGAGGGTAGGCGCGCGGCGGCACACGACGCGCGGGCGCGTGCTGCCCAAAAACGACCGGGGCTGCCCTCACCGCTCGGGCAGCCTCGCCGGTCTTTGGTCCCCACCCACCGCCGTCCCGTTTCCGGGCCTCAGCTGGGCGGACGATGTCGGTTGTCCCGAACACGGATGCCGACCGGCACCGGTCGTGGGCACAGTGGCGTTGCATGGCCCGCGTGCCCATGGGACTTCGCCTTGAGCCGTTCCGCGAGCTGTTGGATGCGTTGCCAGATGCTGCGCATGGTTGCCTCCGTGTCGGGACGTCCATACCGTCGGATGCGGCGGGCGGTTCGGCAAGTCCCGGGAACGAAAATCGCGCGCCTTTCGGCGCGCGATGCGGGGCAGGGGGGTCGGGTCGTGCGGGCCAGGCGGCCTATTCGCCGATGTCCTCGGCCCAGAGGTCGGGCTTCTCGCGCTGCAGGCGCTCCATCAGCGCGATGCAGCGGGCGTCGTCGACCAGCGTCAGCTGGATTCCGTTGGCGCGCATCCAGTCCTCGGCGCCCATGAAGGTGCGGTGCTCGCCGATCACGACGCGCGGCACCTTGAACAGGATGGCCGTGCCGCTGCACATGGGGCAGGGGCTCAGCGTGCTGACCAGCGTCAGGCGGCGCCAGTCGCGGCGGCGGCCGGCGTTGCGGATGCAGCTGACCTCGGCGTGCGCGGTGGGGTCGCCGCTCTGCACGCGCATGTTGTGGCCGGCGGCGACGACGGTGCCGGACTCGTCCAGCAGCGCGCTGCCGATCGGGATGCCGCCCTCGCTCCAGCCCTTCTCGGCCTGCTCGATCGCGGCGTCCAGGCCGCGGCGGATGATTTCTGGGGTGAGCTGCATGGTCAGGCGGCCTCCTCTTCGCCGTCGTGGAACGAGTCCTGGAACGCGTCGCTCTCCTGGTCGACCTTGGCCATCAGCGTGCGGTCGGCCTCGATCTCCTCTTCGGTGCGCTCGTCGCCCTCGGCCTCCATGGCCTGCATGCGGCGCCAGTCCTCCAGCGTGATCAGCACGTCGCGCTGGATGCCGTTGCCCTTGTGCGGGCCCAGGATGCCGGCCTCGCCCATCTGGTCCACCAGGCGGCTGGCACGGCCGTAGCCGATCGCCATGCGGCGCTGCAGGTGGCTGACGCTGCCGCGGCCGCTCTCGATGATGATCTCCACGGCCTTGTCGAAGAGCGGGTCGCGCTCGGCCGCGGAGATGCCGCCGGCCGCGCCTCCCTCGCCGTCCGCGCCCTCGGCGCTCGCCGGGCCCTTGATCGCCACCAGCACGCGCTCGAAGCTGGGCTTGGCGACGTTGCGCAGGAAGCCGGTGACGGCGCGCGCCTCGTCGTCGGAGACCAGCGTGCCCTGCGCGCGGCGCGTGACCTGCGCGCCGTTGGTCAGGGCCATCATGTCGCCGTGGCCCAGGAGGAGCTCGGCGCCCTTCTGGTCCAGCACGATGCGGCTGTCCATGGCGCTGTTCACGCGGAACGCCACGCGGCAAGGCATGTTCGACTTGATGAGGCCCGTGACCACGTTCGCCGAGGGGCGCTGCGTGGCCAGCACCAGGTGCATGCCGACCGCGCGTGCCTTCTGGGCGATGCGCACGATCGAGGTCTCGACCTCCTTGTGCGTGAGCATGAGGTCGGCCAGCTCGTCGACCACGAAGACCATGAACGGCAGGCGCTTGGGGACGCGCGCCCAGTCGGCGTCGGTGGCCGGGTTGATGCGCGACTTCAATGTGTCCTCGTCCAGCTTGTTGTAGCTGTGGATGTCGCGCACGCCGGCGGACTTGAGCAGCTCGTAGCGCTCCTCCATCTTGCGCACGGCCCAGTCCATGATGCCGGCGGCCTTCGACATGTCGGTGACCACCGGGCACATCAGGTGCGGGATGTCGCTGAACTGCGCCATCTCGACCATCTTGGGGTCCACGAGCACCAGCTTCAGCTCGTCCGGACGCTTCGTGTACAGCCAGCTCATGATGATGGTGTTCATGCACACGCTCTTGCCGCTGCCGGTGGTGCCGGCGATCAGCATGTGCGGCTGCTTGGAGAGGTCGAGCACCATCGGCTCGCCGGCGCCGTCCTTGCCCAGGAACATCGGCAGCGCCATGCCGTTGGCGGCGGGGCCGCTCATCAGCTCCTTCAGGCGCACCTTCTCCTTCTGCGGGTTGGGCACCTCGACGCCGACGGCCGTGCGGCCGACCATGTTCGGGATGATGCGGATGTTGGGCGCCTTGAGCGAGCGCGCCAGGTCGACGCAGCGGGCCGTGAGGGCCGCGACGCGCGTGCCCGGCGCGAGCTCGACCGAGTACAGCGTGACGACCGGGCCGCTCTCGATGCCGGAGACCGAGCCCTCGATGCCGTACTGGTGCAGCGCGGCCTCGAGCGTCGCGGCCTGGCCGCGGACGTGCTCCTCGATGGATGCGCTGAAGTTGCCCTCGGGCTCGTCCAGCAGGTCGAGCGTCGGGAACTTGTAGCCCGAGTAGTCCTCGGTGCGCGGGATGTCCTCGTCGCGCAGCTTGGTCTTGGTGGGGGCGCTGGCCATGCGCAGCGGGAGCTTGGCGGCCTTGGCGCGCAGCTCCTCCGCGGTCAGGGGCTTGGCGACGGGGACCGTCTCGGGCGCGGCGTCGATCTCGTCGTCGTCCTCGTCCTCTTCGTCCTCGTCTTCATCCTCGTCCTCCTCGTCGTCGTCCTCGTCGTCGTAGTCCTCGTCGTCGTCGAAGTCGTCGTCCTCGTCCTCGTCTTCCTCCTCCTCGTCCTCATCCTCGTCGCGCTTGGCGTCTTCGATGAGGGTGGCCTCCATCGCGCTTGCGCCGGCCTTGCGGCGGGTGCGCGCGGGGGCGGCGGTCGCGCCGACGCCGGCGAGCGCGGGCTGCGGACGACCGCCGCGGAACGAGGCCAGCAGGCCCGCCCAGTCGAAGCGCCACAGGGGCTCCAGGAACGAGAGGCCGCGCATCACCGCGCCGGGGACGCGGACCAGGACCTCGTCGGCCGCGACGGTGGCGCCGATGACCGTGCCGCAGAGCAGGATCAGGCTGGTGGCGACGCCGCTGAAGCGGGCGCCCAGCTGCGCGACCATCCACTGCGGGATCAGTCCCGCCTCGATGCCCGCGACGGGTCCAACGCGGCCGAACCACTGCGCGTGCAGGCCGCTGACGGCCATCAGCAGGAGCAGCGCGCCGACCGCGCGCAGCCACAGGTGCTGGATGCGGTGGCCCATCGGCCACGCGACCAGCGCGGCGACGACGAGCGCCAGCACCGGCCAGATGCCGTAGCCGACGATCGCGTACGTCCAGTACGACACCGCCGCGCCGGCGTTGCCCAGCAGGTTCGAGGGCGGTTCGTTGTGGACGGCGACGGCCTGCGAGGGCCAGTCGGCGCTGTTGAACGACCCGAGCGCCAGCGCGAACGCCAGGGTGGCGCCGCAGCCGGCGAGCCACCCCACCTTCGCGCGGAACTCCGAGTTGCTCCAGGGGTGCGGGACGGTCGATCCTTCGGTCGTCTTCGAACGGGCCATATTCCGGACTTCATCGGCCAGAACGGGCCGAAGCGCCCGATCTTTGCGGACCCTCCGGGGGGCCGTTACCATCCCCGCGCCGATGCACTTCGCCCTGATCGACACCATCCTGGAACAGGCCCCGGACCGCGTGCGGGCCGTGAAGCAGGTCACCTTGGCCGAGGAGTACCTCCAGGACCACTTCCCGACGTTCCACGTCCTTCCGGGCGTGTTCATGCTCGAGGCCCTGGTCCAGGCCGCCCGGGCGCTCCTGGAGGCCCAGGGGCACCCCCGGATGGTCCTGGGGGGCGTCAAGGCCATGCGCTACGGCACGTTCGTCCGGCCCGGCGAGGCCCTGGAGGTCGACGTCCAGCTGGACAAGGCCCAGCCCGACGGGACGTTCGTTTTCAAGGGCACCGGAACCGTCCGCCGACAGGGGGGCGGAGAGGCGGAGACAGCCGTCTCGGGCCGCTTTACCATGCGCCCCCTGCGGATCCCCCCGCAGACCCCGGTCCAGGCCTGACCCGGTCGGCCTGACCCGGACCCCGGCCCCCCACGGGCCGGCAGCACGGATGCACACCAACGGAGACACCATGTCCATTTCCCGCGCCGACATCGAAGCCAAGGTCACCGAAGTCCTCGAGAGCGCCCTGGGCGCCGATGCCGACGACATCGTCCCCACCGCCACGCTGACCGAGGACCTCGGCGCCGAGAGCATCGACTTCCTCGACATCCAGTTCCAGCTCGAGAAGAAGTTCTCCACCCCGGAGAAGCCCTTCAAGATCGAGCAGGGCGAGCTGTTCCCCGAGAACATGATGTCGAAC
>JBEIFT010000088.1:0-9942 GCA_040382255.1 Phycisphaeraceae bacterium | reverse complement strand
CGATTGCACCTCGGGTCGTTCCACGTGCCGAATCGGCCGAACACGATGACGAGCGGAACCTGGTGGAGCGAGGACGTTCGCGGAGGAGGGGGCCAAGGCTCGCGGAGGGCGCGGTGACCACGCACTGCCTTCCTGCGCCTGCCCGGAAATCGGTACAGGGTTATCCCGGAGCGCATTTCCCCAATATCGCCCGCTCGCGGTCCTCGACGAACTGCCGCGTGTACAGCGCGTGGTAGCGGCCGTGGGCGCGCATCAGTTCGGCGTGGGTGCCGGCCTCGACGATGCGGCCGCCATCGATGAGCAGGATGCGGCTCGCGTGGCGGATCGTGCTCAGGCGGTGCGCGATCACGAACGAGATGCGCCGCGCCAGCACCCGCTCGATCGCACGCTGGATCGTGCGCTCGGTCTCGCTGTCGACGCTGGACGTGGCCTCGTCCAGGATGAAGACGTCGGGATCCTTCAGGAACGCCCGTGCCAGCGAGACCAGCTGCCGCTGGCCCAGGCTCAGCTTCTCGCCGCCCTCGCCCACGACGAACGACCATCCGCCCTCGAGCCGCGCCACGAACTCGTCCGCGCCGACGGCGCGCGCGGCGGCAATGACCTCGTCGTCGGTCGCCTCCAGCCGCCCGTAGCGGATGTTCTCCAGCACGCTGGCGTTGCGCAGCCAGGGCGACTGCTGCACCACGCCGAACCGGCCCTGGTGCCAGGCGAGCGGGCGCTCGCGCATGTCGACGCCGTCCAGCAGGATGCGGCCCGCGGTCGGCTCGTAGAAGCGCGCGGCCAGGTTCACGATCGTCGACTTGCCCGCGCCCGTCGGCCCGACCAGCGCGATCGATTCGCCCGCGCGCACCTCCAGGCTGAACCCTTGCAGCACGGGCTCGCCGGGGAGGTAGCCGAAGTCGACGCCCTCGAACGTCAGGCGGCCGATGGTGGGTGCCCCACCGTCCGGCGCCTCGCCGGCGCGGCGCCCGCGGCGGCCGGCCTCCTCGATGCGCCCGACCACCGCGGGCGCGTCCTGGATCGCGGGCACGGTGTCGATGAGCCCGAACACGCGCTCGGCGGCGGCCTGCGCCGAGAGCAGGTCGACGATGCGCTGGCTGGCGTCGATGATCGGCCAGGTGAAGAGCAGCGCGTACTGCATGAAGGCGATCATCGCCCCCGGCGTCATGCCGCCGGCCTGCGCCGCCAGCCCGCCGCGCCACAGCGCGATGCCAACGCCCACGAAGCTCACGCTGGTCACCACCGGCACGAACACGCTGGCCTGGAACCCGTTGCGGAACGAGTGGAACTCCATCTCCGCGGCCAGTTCGCGGAACTCGTTGTCCGCGCCGGGCTCACGGGCCAGGCTCTTGGTCGTGCGGACGCCGCCGATCGCCTCGCCCAGGTAGGCGGTGATGCGGCTGTTCGTGCGCCGCACCAGGCGCGAGCTGAGGAGGAGCCGCGACTGGAACAGCACCGCGAGCGCCGCCAGCACCGGCAGCAGCACGAGCATCCACGCCGCCACGCGCCAGTCCAGCAGCAGCATGCAGATCGCGCTGCCGGTGACGATCGTCGACGCCCAGAACGCGTCCAGGATGACCCACGGCATGATGCCGCTGACCTTGCCGCAGTCGCTGGTGATGCGGCTGACCAGCCAGCCGGTGGGGCGGCGGTCGTAGTAGCCGAAGGGCAGTTCCTGCAGCCGGGCGAACGACTGCTCGCGCAGGTCGTAGGCCAGGCCCGCGCTCAGGCGTCCGGCGCCGCGAATGAACGTCCACACGCCCACGCCGAAGCCCAGGCCCATCGCGCCCCAGAGCGCGGCGATCCACCAGAAGCGCTCGGTGATGCCGTGCGCGGTGGCCTCGTCGATCATCGCGGCGTTCACCATGGGCCGCACCGACTCCAGCACCGCGATGAACAGGCCGCCGCCGACCAGCCCGGCCAGCGGCCGGCGATGGCCCATCGCCACGCGCAGCACGCGGCGCCAGAGCCCGAACGCGATCGTGCGCGGGGGCGGCGCGTCCAGGTCGTCCTGCAGCTCGCTCACGGCGTGGCCTCCGCGGCGCGTTCCTCGTCGGCCAGCTCGGCCTGGATCTCCCACAGGCGCCGGTAGAGCCCGGGGCGCGCCACCAGCTCGGCGTGCGTGCCCTGGTCGGCCACGCGCCCATGCTCCAGCACCACGATCCGGTCGGCCTCGGCAAGCGTCGAGAGCCGGTGCGCGATCACCAGCGTCGGCAGCCGGCCGCGCCGGGCGCGCATCGCGTCCAGGATCCGGCGCTCGGTCTCGGCGTCCACCGCGCTCAGCGCGTCGTCCAGCACCAGCACGTCGGCCTCGCGCACCAGGGCACGCGCGATCGCCAGCCGCTGCCGCTGGCCGCCGCTGAGCGTGATGCCGCGCTCGCCGATCACCGTGCCGTACCCGTCGCGGAACCGCTCGATCGCGCCGTGCACGGCGGCGGCCTCGGCGGCCTCGCGCACGTCGGTATCGGGCAGGGCGTCGTGCGCGATGCGCACGTTGTCGCGGATCGAACGCGAATAGAGGAACGGCGGCTGCAGGACGCTTGCGATGCGCGCGCGCAGGCGGCGCCGGCCGATCTCGCGGACGGGCGTGCCGCCCACCGTGATGCGCCCGCCGGTCGGCTCGTAGAAGCGCAGCAGCAGCGCGGCCAGCGTCGACTTCCCGCTGCCCGACGTGCCCATCAGCGCGACCGTCTCGCCGGCCCCGATCGCGAACGTCACGCCGTCCAGCACCGGCGTGCCGCCGCGGTAGGCGAAGCGCACGTCCTCGAAGCGGACCCCGCCCGCCGGCAGCGCGCCCGTCGCCTCGCGCTGCGCCGGCGTCTCGTCGGCGTCCTCCTCGGGCGTGTCCAGGATGCCGTGCAGCCGCTCGAGCGCCACCAGCGCCTTCCCCAGGTCGGCCAGCATGCGGCCCAGGTGCCGGATCGGCCACACGAACATGTTGGTCGCGAACAGGAAGAAGAAGAACTCTCCCGTCGGCAGCGCGCCGTCGGCCACGCGCCAGAGGCCGTAGACCAGCACGATCGCCATCTGCGCCAGGCACGTGACGTCGCTGAGCGCCCAGAAGCGCGCCAGGCCGTCGAACAGCCGGATGTCGGCGTCGCGGTGGTCGGCGTTGCGCGCGGCGAATTCCGCCGATTCGAACGCCTGCCTGCCGAACGCCCGCACCACGCGGATCCCGGTGATGTTCTCCTGCGCGCGCGCCGTCAGCCGGCCCTCGGCCTCGTCCTTCTCGCGGAAGCGGCCCGAGACCGTACGGAAGTAGAGCCCCGCGAACCCGATCACGAAGGGCACCAGCACGGTGCACGCGATGGCCATGCGCCAGTCGATCGCGATCATCAGCGGCAGCGCCAGCAGCAGCAGCAGGATCGCGCGTCCCATCTCGACCAGCTGGTTCGCCAGCAGGTTCTGCACGGTGTCGACGTCGCTCGTGGTGCGCTGCAGCAGGTCGCCCGACTCGTGCGCGTCGAAGAACGACGCCGGCAGCCGCACCAGGTGCCGATGCACGCGTTCGCGCAGCCGGCGGATCCCGCGCTGTGCCGCGCGCGCCGTCATCCGGCCGCGCAGCAGGTTCAGGCCGCACGCAAGCAGGGCTGCCGCGGCGATCGCCAGCGCCGGCCGCCACAGCCCGGTCCGCACGTCCTCGGCGCCGCCCAGCAACCCGACGACCTTTGCGCCCAGCGCGCCGGGTGCGCGTCCCTCGGGCGCGAAGATGGCATCCATCGTCGCCTGCGGCACGAGCGGCACCACGTACATGCACGCGGCCGCCAGGCCCTGCACGGCGATGGCCGCGGCGTACAGGCCACGGTCGGGCCCCAGCACGGTCCACAGGTCCGCCAGACGGCGGAGCGGGGGCACGGTGCGGTCGTGGGGCGTCGCGTCGGCCATCGGGTCACGTCATGCGGGCGCGGCGGCGCCGCGCGCCGCTCAGGGCGAGGGGATCCCGTACGTCGCGACGTCGCCCAGCTCCTCGGCGATGCGCAGCAGCTGGTTGTACTTGGCGGTGCGGTCGGTGCGCGCGGGCGCGCCCGTCTTGATCTGGCCGCAGTTCGTCGCCACCGCCAGGTCGGCGATGGTGGTGTCCTCGGTCTCGCCGGAGCGGTGCGAGAGGATCGCGCGGTAGCCGTTGCGCGTCGCCATGTTCACGGCGTCCAGCGTCTCGGTCAGCGTGCCGATCTGGTTGACCTTCACCAGGATCGCGTTCGCGCAGCCTTCCTCGATGCCACGCGAGAGGAACGCGGGGTTGGTGACGAACAGGTCGTCGCCCACCAGCTGCATGCGGCTGCCCAGCGCGTCGGTCAGCGCCTTCCAGCCCTTCCAGTCGTCCTCGGCCAGGCCGTCCTCGATGCTGCGGATCGGCCACTTCTTCGACCAGCGTTCCCACAGCGCGATCATGTCGTCGCTGCCGACGACCTTCTTCGGGTCGCTCTTGAAGAAGCAGTAGCCCTTCTTCTTCAGCGCCTTCGCCTCGTTGGCCAGCTCGCTGGTGGCGGGGTCCAGGCAGATGACGATCTCGCGGCCCAGGTCGTAGCCGGCCTTCTTCACGGCCTCGGCGATCAGCTCGCACGCGGCCTCGTTCGAGGGCAGGTTGGGCGCGAAGCCGCCCTCGTCTCCCACGGCGGTGGAGAGGCCCTTGTCGTGCAGCACCTTGCGCAGGGCGTGGTACGTCTCGACGCCGGCGCGCAGCGCCTCGCCGAAGCTGGCGAAGCCGACGGGCTGCACCATGAACTCCTGGAAGTCGACGCTGTTGTCGGCGTGCTTGCCGCCGTTCAGGATGTTCAGCATCGGCGCCGGCAGGCGGCGCGCGCCGGCGCCTCCCAGGCTGCGCCACAGCGGCAGGCGGCTGGCCTGCGCGGCGGCGTGCGCACACGCCATGCTGATGCCGAGCAGCGCGTTCGCGCCCATCTTCGACTTGTTGGGCGTGCCGTCGAAGTCGATCATCGAGTGGTCGATCGCGGCCTGCTCGCGCACGTCCATGCCCAGGACGAGCGGTGCGAGCCGCGTGTTGACGTTCTCGACGGCCTTCGAGACGCCCTTGCCCATCCAGCGCTTCTTGTCGCCGTCGCGCAGCTCGACCGCCTCGTGCTCGCCGGTGCTGGCGCCGCTCGGCACCAGTGCGCGTCCCATGGCGCCGCCGCTGAGCGCGACCTCGCACTCGAGCGTGGGGTTGCCGCGGGAATCGAGGACCTGGCGGGCGTGGACGGATGCGATCTCGAACATGGTGGTTGGCTCCGTGGAGGTGCGGTGGGGGCCGGGATGATAGGTCGGCGCGGGTCAGCCCCGCAGCGCCGCCCACGCGTCCTTCACCACCCAGCTCATCGCCTCCATCGCCGCGTCGGTGCGGCTGGCCAGGTGCGGCGCCAGGTGGGCGTTGGGCAGGCCGAGCAGGGGAGATTCCGCGGTGAACGGTTCGGGGTCGTGCACGTCCAGCACCGCCTGCGCCGCGGGATTCGCGCGCAGGAAGTGCGACAGCGCGCGGTCGTCGATCACGAAGCCGCGGCTGGTGTTCAGGAGCACGGCGTCGGGCTTGAGGAGCCCCAGCAGGCGTTCGCCCACCAGGTGCCGGTTGGAGGCGCGGCCGTCGACGTGGACCGTCAGGACGTCGGCATGGCGGAACAGGTCCTCGGCCGTGACGGGGAACGCGCCGTGCCGCAGCGCTTCCGGGATCTCCAGCAGGTCGCAGTACTCGACCTCGAACCCGATCGCGGCGGCGACCTGCGCCACGCGCTTCCCGATCCGGCCCATGCCCAGGATGCCCAGGCGCAGCTCGTTCATCTGGCGGCGGCCGACGATCTCGGCGCGGACCTCGTCCCACCGCGCGCGGTCGAGCGCTGCGTCGAGCAGCACGCGCGGCCGCAGCGTGTCGCAGAGCAGGCAGAGCACGTACTCGACCACCGCCTGCGTGTTGGCGTCGGGCGTGCTGCAGACCTGGATGCCGCGGCGCGCGCAGGCCTCCTGGTCGATGTTGTCCAGCCCGACCCCCGCGCGGGCCACCACGCGCAGCCGCGGGAGCTGCGCGAGCAGGGCGTCGTCGACCCGCGTGTAGGTCCGCACGACCAGCCCCTCGGCGTCGGGGGCGGCGCTGGCGAAGGTCGCCGACCCGGGGGCGGCCACCACCAGGTCTGCCCGCTCGGCCAGCCAGGCGGCGGCCGCGGGGGACAGGTGCTCGGTCTGGATGACGACGGGGCGGGTGGTCACGGGGCCAACGGTAGCGATTCCGCGGCCCGGGCGCCCGAGAACCCGCCATCACGGGGAGGTTTCCGCTTGCAAACGGGGGGGTTCCGATCACATTCTTCGCGTACGACTCCGATAGGTGTGGTGGCGGCCCGGCGGACGGGCGCCCCGCAGCCCCGGAACCGCTGCGTCCACGCCCAGCACGACCGCGACCACGAGACCCGACGCCATGACCCGCATCCGAACGGCCACCGCCTTCGCCCCGCTCGCGCTGTGCTTCACGCTCGCCGTCCACGCCGACGAGATCGGCTACGACGCGCTCGTCGCCCGCCTGGGCGCCGCGGTCCCGACCGGCGCAAACGTCACCGCGTCGCACGTCGAGGCGCCCGAGGCCAGCGGCGGCTACGCGCCGGACACCACGCAGGGCTATTTCGCGGGCAAGACCTTCAACATGATGAACGGCGTGCTGCCCGCCAGCACGCATGCGACCGAGGTCGGCCGCAACTGGTTCGGAACCGGCGGCAACAGCATCGCGCCCGGCCTGACCCGCATCTGGGTCTACAACGCCAACGGCTGGGCGCAGTCCAGCTTCCTGCGCGTCGCGCAGGGCGCCATCGCGCCGCTCACCATGCCGGCCGCGAACAACCGCGTCGTCAATTGCAGCTGGATCGGCGCGTTCGGCGCGCCCTACGACAACGAGGCGATCCGCCGCGCCGACTACGCGATGAACCGCGACGGCACGCTCTTCGTCGCCGGCGAGAACAATGGTGCCGGCAGCGCCTCGTACCCGCTGATGAGCGGGCAGTACAACGGCCTGGCCGTGGGCCTGACCACCGGGCAGCACAGCGTGGGCGTCCCCGCCGGCACCGACGGCGCGGCGCGCATGAAGCCCGAGATCGTCGCGCCCGGCTCGTACACCAGCTTCGCCACGCCCGTCGTTTCCGCGGCCGCGACGCTGCTCTACGACGTCGCGTACACGCTGCCCTACAGCCAGAACGTCAACCGCCTGGCGACCACCACCGTCAAGGCCGCGCTGATGGCCGGCGCGGTGCACGGCCCGGCCTGGACCAACCAGGCGCCCAGCTCGGGCGCCACGCGCGGCATCACCGCCAAGCCGATCGACCCGGTCTACGGCGCGGGCACCGTGAACATCGATCGTGCGCACCGGATCTTCACGGCGAACGAGGGCTTCGGCTCCTCGACGTCCGCCGGCGCCACGACGGCGCAGTCGCTGGTCGGCTGGGACTTCGAGGTCGCGACGCTCAACTACGCGCGCTGGTACCGGATCGACGTCCCGAACGTCGCGGACGCCAGCATCCTGCTTACGTGGAACCGCAATCCCACGATCGCGCAGTTCTCCGCGGGCACCGAGCCGGGCATGCCGGACCTGAGGCTGGAGCTGTTCCGGCTCTCGGGCGGATCGCCGGTGGCGATCTCGGGCGATGCCGGCGCGGCCTTCTTCGCGGCCGGCAACTGCGTCAGCGACAGCGCGCAGGACAACTTCGAGCACCTGTACCTGAAGGGGCTCGCCGCGGGCAGCTACCTGCTGGCCGTCACGCGCAACGATGCGGTCAACATCGCGTCCAGCGCCACGCTTGCATGGATGGTCGAGCCGCAGGCGATCCTCGGCGACCTGAACGGCGACTGGCTGGTGAACGGTGCCGACCTCGGCATCATGCTCGGGAACTGGGGCCTGCCGGGCATCACCGACCTCGACAACAACGGCACCACCAACGGCGCCGACCTGGGCATCCTGCTCGGGGCGTGGCGCTGAACGCCGCGCGGGGCAGGGGCCTCGCCCGGGCCACGGCTAGACTCCGTGGCGCATGTCCCGCGCAACCTGGGGCCCGCGTCTCCTGCTGGTCGCGCTCGTCGCCTTCCTGGGCGCCGCGCTCGCGTACCCCGTCGCGCTGACCGTCGCCGAGGCGTTCCGCAGCGATGCCGGCGGCTTCACCCTGCACCACGTCTGGTCGGTGTTCGCCGAGGCCCCCACGCGCCGCGGGCTTGCCAACGCCACCTGGATCGCGTGCGCGACCACCGCGCTCGCCACGCTGATCGCGCTGCCGCTGGCGGTCGTCGGCGCGCGCTTCGCGTTCGCGGGCAAGCGACTCCTCTCGGCGCTGCTGCTGCTGCCGCTGGTGCTGCCGCCGTTCGTCGGCGCGATCGGCGTGCGCCACCTGCTTGGCCGCGCGGGCGCGCTGAACGCGGCGCTCGGCACCGACATCGACTGGCTGGCGCGCGGAGGGCCGTGGGCGATCGTCGCGATGGAGGCGATCGCGCTCTACCCCATCCTCTACCTGAACCTGGTGGCGGCGCTCTCGAACGTCGACCCTACGCTGGAGGAGGCGGCTGAGGCGGCGGGGGCGTCCGGCTGGACGCGGTTCCGCCGCATCACGCTGCCGCTGGTGCGCCCGGGGCTCTTTGCGGGTGCCACGATCGTCTTCGTCTGGAGCTTCACCGAGCTCGGCACGCCGCTGATGTTCGAGTTCTACGACGTCACCAGCGTGCAGGTCTTCAACGGCATCCGCGAGGTCGAGGCCAGCCACCGGCCCTACGCGCTGGTCGTCGTGATGCTGCTCTTCAGCGTCGGCTTCTACCTGCTGGGAAAGTCCACGCTGGGCCGCGCGACGGCGGCATCGAAGGGCAAGGCGTCGGTCGCACGCGCCGAGGTGCGGCTGGCCGGCGCCGCGCAGGCCGGTGCGATCGCGCTGTTCGGCGGCGTGGCGCTGGTGGCGTCGATGCCGGCGCTCGCGGTCGTGTTCGCCAGCCTCTCCGTGCCCGGCCAGTGGTACGGCACGCTGATCCCTCGCTCGTACACGCTGGACCACTACGTGCAGGCGCTCTCGCACCCGCTGGCGGCGGGCAGCATCCGCAACTCGCTGGTGCTTGCGGGGCTCGCCGTCCTGCTGGCCGTGGCGATCGGGTTCGCCGCGGCGCGGCTCCTGGTGCGCTCGCGCCTGCGCGGCGCATGGCTGCTCGACGCCCTGGTGATGCTGCCGCTGGCCGTCCCCGGCATCGTGCTGGCCTTCGGGTACGTGGCCGTCAGCCTGCGCTGGCCCTTCGCCGGCGTGCTCGAGATCGTCGGCCCGGACCCGAACCCGTTCCCGTTCCTGGTGGTGGCCTACGCGGTGCGGCGGCTGCCCTACGTGGTGCGCAGCGCCGCGGCCGGGCTGGAGCAGACCAGCGAGGATCTCGAGGAAGCGGGGCGGGTGGCAGGTGCGGGAACGTGGCGCATCCAGCGCCGCATCGTGGTGCCGCTCATCGCCGCCAACCTGCTGGCCGGCGCGATCCTGGCCTTCAGCTTCAGCATGCTCGAGGTCAGCGACAGCCTGCTGCTGGCCCAGCGCGAGGCCGACTACCCGATCACCAAGGCCATCTACGCGCTCTTCGAGCGCCTGGGCGACGGCCCGGGCATCGCGAGCGCGATGGGCGTGTGGGCGATGGCGCTGCTCGCGCTGACCCTTTTCGCGGCGAGCGTCCTGATCGGCAGGCGCATGGGCGCGCTCTTCCGCGCGTAGGAAATTGGGTCCGGGGTAGCCCTGTACCGATTTCCGGGGCGGCGGGATGGAAGACGCCGGCGCAGGGCCGCGCCCTTTCGCTGCGCTTGGCCAAGGAGGCAGTGCGTGGTCACCGCGCCCTTTCGCTGCGCTTGGCCCCCTCCTCCGCGAACTTCCTCGCTCCACCAGGTTCCGCTCGTCATCGTGTTCGGCTGGCTCGGCACGTGGCGCGACCCGGGCCGAATCGGACCGTGGTACGCGTGCCTCGCGGCCT
>JBEIFT010000087.1:0-9958 GCA_040382255.1 Phycisphaeraceae bacterium | reverse complement strand
GTGCCCCACGCCCAGCGCGCCGCGCCCGTGCAGGCCGTGCCGGACGCGGTCTGGCCGCACGACCCCGGCCTGCTGCGGCTCGAGCACGAGCGCAACGCGCTCGAACTGGTCGACCACGCCGCCACGCAGGCGGCCGAGGACGCCGGCCGCCGCATCGCGGCGATGCACGCGTTCATCGAGCAGAACAACCTGGCCCAGGACTACGCCGCGTTCACGCGCATCCACGTGCCGCTGGGCGACCAGCTGACGTTCGACGAAGCCGTCGAGCGCGCGCTGCGCCAGACCGAGTCGCGGCGCCCGCAGCCGCAGACCAACGACCTGGGCCACCTGGAGGACGCGGTCGAGGTCGAGGCCGGCGTCGCGCGTGCCTCGTTCAACCGCCTGAACCGCAGCCGACGCACCGTGCAGATGCTGGGCGACTTCCTGGAGCGGAAGAACGCGCTGGGCTACTACCAGGCCTGGGCGCCCGGCTTCATGCGCGCGCACGGCTACCGCCCGCAGGGACCTGCGCAGGGCCAGGGCCCGTCCGGCGACGCGATGCAGCGCCGCGGGCTACAGCTGGAGTGGGACCGCGCGCACCGGCAGCAGCGCGCATCCGACGCATGGCAGTCCGGCTACGCCCCCGCGCCCGACGGACCGCAGGCCGCGCCGCAGGGCGTGCCCGCCGACTACGGCACGATCCCCGCGCCGGTGCAGTTCGCGGGCGGCTCTCCGGCGCGCGGCAGCAACAGCCTGAGCTGGTTCAACGGCTACGCAGACCCCTACTACGACATGAGCGGCTACCCGGGCCGCGATCCGGACGCCGACAAGCCGATCGCGAACGACCCCGCCACCTACGGCTACGCACCCGAGGCCTACACCTACCAGGCGTGGCCGATGTTCTGGGATCTTGGCCCGAACGTCGTGCCGGCGTTCGGCATGTTCCCCGGCGGCATGGTCGGGGGCGTCGGCTTCGGCGGCGGCGGCGCGATGGGCGCGGCGGGCGGCGGGCGATGACCAGCCAGCCCACCGCGCGCCCCGACGCGGGCCCGTGGGCGGACGGACGCGCGATCCTGGCCGCGGGCCGTGGACGCGTCATCGCGTTCGCGATCGTCCTGGGATGCATCCTGCCGATCGCGATCCTGCGGCACCGCGGCGACGCCGTGCTCGCGTCGTGGGCCGACGCGCAGCGCGCCGGCGGCGGCGTGCAGCTCTGGCAGTGGCTGGCGCTCCTGGCCACGCCGGGCACGTGGATGGTCGCGGCGATCGTGGGGTTCGGCATCGCGGCGGCATTCAACTGGCCGAACACGGCACGCTGGATGGGCATGCTGCTGCTGGCCGTCCTGTGGGCCGGGCTCGCCGACATCGCGGTCGGCGGGCAGACCAGCGGGATGGCGACGGTCGGAGCGGTCGCGTGCCTGCTCACGCTCTGGCAGCCGCGCGGCTGGCCGCTGTGGGCGGGGCTCGGCACGGCGGTCGCGATCGCGCGCATCGTGGCGGGCGGCGGCACGGGGTCGGGGCTGCTCCTGGGCAGCGTGCTCGGCATGCTGGGCGTGCTGGTGATCGAGTACGGCTGGCACCATGCCACGCCGGACGCCACGCCGGCGCGCGGCGCCCCGCTCCAGAGCTGATCGCAACTTCATGGCGGACCGGGATTTGTGCGCGCGGCCCGCATGCCGACCGCGGAGATTTCATGTTTTTGCGCCGCACACTCCCCCTGCCCCGATCCGTATCCGATGCTGACGGCAGCAGTGTCGAACGACCCGTAGGCAGGAGGCCCACCATGTCGACGAACGCTCATCGCCGGGGCATTCACCATCCCGGCTCCCGCAGCACGCCGCGCCACACGCGCATCGAGCCCACGCTCTTCGAGCAGGCCGACGCCTTCGTCACGCTGGTCCGCGGAGCGGCGGACCAGGGCGCGTGCCTGATGCCCGGTTGCACCGAGTGCGGCGCGCTGGCGTTCCGCCGCGCGCTCGCCACCTTCGACGGCAGCGGCGACGCCGCCCACGTCAACATGCCGGCACGCCTGGGCCGCGAGTCCCCCGGCCCGCTCGCCCGCGCGGTCGCCAACGTCGACTTCGACCTCCTGCGCACGGCCGACCACTGGCACGGCGCGCTCGACCTGGCGCTGCTGCACCTGCGCGAACGCGGCGAGCTGCACTGGGTCGTCGAGTCGTGGCTCGCCCGCGAACGCCTGCCCGTGCGCGTGCTGGAACTGGTGCTCTACCGGCACGCGCGCCACGCGTACCCCGACCATCGCCTGGCCGACCTGTGGATCGAGCGCTGCATCGACGCACTGCACGCGGGCAACCTGGACGAAGGACTGGTCGAGGCGCTGGTGCTGGGCTGCCCCGAACGGATCACGTCCGACCCGCAGGCGCATCGGCTGGTCAACGAGGCGGCACGGCGCAGCCTGTCGGTGCGGTCGCTGATGGGGCGGCTGGGCGGATGTGCGTGAGGGCGCGGACGTGGCCCCGCGGCGCCGTCAGGACACCGGCCCGCGGATCTTGCGCAGGCGCGTCTCCATCGCGGCGTTGAGCGCCTCGGAGGAAACCACGGCAAGCGTCCAGAACGGGAACAGGCCAAGCCCCGGCACGGCCTCGAAGACCAGCGCCAGAAGCAGCACCATCCCGCGTCCCAGCAGCGCCCACAGGACGAGCGCCACCACCATGTCGATGGCCACCACCGCGACGTAGCCGGGCGGGAACACCTCCAGCCAACTGAGCGCGTCCGCGGCACCGGCGACCAGCAGCGCCACGGCGAAGCGCGCCCAGGAGCGCCGGGGCGCGGTGCCTGCCGGCGCTCGTTCGGCAACGTCCACGGGAACCACGACCGGCGGCTCGCCCGTGCCGTGCGCGTGGTGGACGTCCCCGCTCATCCGTGGTCCCCACCCGGGTAGCGCTGCCGCACCGACCGGAAGTACGGCTGGAGCTCCAGCGCGATGTCGACGATCTCGGGGTCGAAGTGCGCGCCGGCCTCCTTGCGCAGGAGCTCGGCGACGCGGGCCTCGTCCCACGCCTCCTTGTACGCGCGCTTCGAGGTCAGCGCGTCGTAGACGTCCGCCACGGCGACGATGCGCGCGAAGAGCGGGATCTCCTCGCCGCGCAGTGCGCGCGCGGCCGGCAGGTGGTCGATCTCGATCGGGAGCGTGCGCAGCGACGCGTCGTCGACGTCGCCCGGATAGCCGCGCCCGTCCCAGCGCTCATGGTGGTGCATCGCCACTTCGCGCGCGGCCGCGTCGTAGGGCGTCGCGGTCTCGGCGAAAAGCCGCCCGCCGGCAAGCACGTGCGTCTGCATGTGCGCGTACTCGGCATCGTCCAGCTTGCCCGGCTTCTTCAGGATCCGGTCGGGGATCGCCACCTTGCCCACGTCGTGCAGCATCGCGGCGATGCGCAGCTCGTCGCGCATGCGCGCGTGCTCGGCCGCGTCGATCCCGTGCCGATCGGCCCACTCGTCGTAGATCGCCACCGAGCACTCGGAGACGCGCTGGACGTGCGCGCCCGTCTCGGTGGGGTCGCGCATCTCGGCGGTGGCGATCGTGCGCATGATCACGCTGCGCACCAGCCGCGCGCGCTCCAGCGCAAGCGAGGCCATGCCCGCGAAGAGCTCGACGGCGGACTCGTCCGACCGCGTGAACGTGGCCTTCTCGACCGGGATGCGGCCGCGACCGCGCGCGTTGATCAGTTGTAGCACCCCGACGATCGCGTCGCGTGCGTCGCGCAGCGGCGCCACCAGCATCGAACGCGTGACGTAGCGCGTCCGCTCGTCGATCGCGCCCTGGAAGTGGTACGGGGCGTCCGCGGGGATCGCATGGACGTCCTCGATGCGCACCGTCTGGCCCGCCGCGGCCACGTGGCCGGCGATGCTGGTCGAGTCGATGGGGACCACGATGTCGGCCAGCGGCAGCCTGCCGCCCTTGCGCGCCTGCAGCGTGTCGTTCTGCGAATACACCAGCCGAAGGCGGCCGCCATCCTCGACCATCCAGATCGAGCCGGCGTCGGCGTCGGTGAACGCGCGCGCCAGCGAGAGCGACTGCTCCATCACCTCGTCCAGGTCCTGCGCGCGGCCGAGCTTGGTTCCCAGCGCGGCGACCTCGGCGATGCGCTCGCGGTGCTCGGCGGATTCCTGGCCCAGCAGCTCGTTCACCGCGGCCAGGCGGCGGTTGGCCGAGTCCAGCTCGCCGTTGCGGCGGACCAGCTCGGCCTGGCTGTGCGCCAGCGCACGCATGGCACGGTCGCGCTCGCGGGCAGCCTGGCCCATGCGGCCGTGGTAGCGGATGCGCGCGACCAGCTCCAGCGGGTCGGGCAGCTTCACCAGGTAGTCGTTGGCGCCCAGCTCGAAGCAGCGGTTCTTGGTCGCCGGGTCCGAATCGGCCGAGAGCACCACCAGCGGCACGTCGGCCAGCTCGGCGTGCTCGCGGATGCGGCGGATCTGCTGCATCCCGTCGACGCCGGGCATGACCAGGTCCTGCAGGATCACGTCGGGGCGCCGGGCGACGGCCGCCGCCAGACCGGCGTCGGCGTCGCGCACCGCGGTCAGTTCCACGTCGTCGAACGGCTCCAGGCACCGCCGCAGCGCGGCCTCCACGATCGGCTGGTCGTCCACCAGGAGAACCTGGGTACGGGTCGATCGCTTGGAGGCATCGGCGGGCAATGACATCTGGCCGGATCCTAGCCGAGCGTCCTCCGCCGATACGCTGCCCGCATGGAATGGCGATTCCCCTATCGATCGCAGCGCATGCCGGTGATCGCCCCGAACGTCGTCGCGACCGGGCAGCCGCTCGCGGCGCAGGCCGGGCTGCGCGTCCTGGCCGAGGGCGGCACCGCGGCCGACGCGGCGATCTGCACGGCGGCCACGCTGACGGTCGTCGAGCCCACCGCGAACGGCCTGGGCAGCGACGCCTTCGCGCTGGTCTGGGACGGCGCGCTGCACGGCCTGAACGCCAGCGGCCGCTCGCCCGCGGGCCAGCCGCGGAGCGCGTTCGACGGCATGGCGCAGATGCCCGCGCTTGGGTGGCAGGCCGTCACCGTGCCGGGCGCGGTGTCCGGCTGGGCGGCGCTGCACGAGCGCCACGGGCGTCTGCCGTTCGAGCGCCTGCTGGCGCCCGCGATCCGCTACGCCACCGAGGGCTTCCCGGTCAGCCCCATGACCGCGCAGGGCTGGCAACGCGCGGTGAAGCGCTACGCGACCTTCCCCGACTGGATGGCGACCTTCGCCCCGCAGGGCCGTGGCCCCGAGCCGGGCGACGTCGTGACGCTGCCCGACCACGCGCGCACGCTGCGCGCGATCGCCGAATCGAAGGGCGAGGCGTTCTACCGTGGCGGCATCGCGGCCGCGATCGAGCGCGCCGCGGTGGCCGGCGGCGGCGCGATGCGCGCAGGCGACCTGGCCGCGCACCGCCCGCAGTGGGTCGAGCCGTGGCAGGTCGACTACCGCGGCGTGGTGCTGCACGAGATCCCGCCGAATGGGCAGGGCCTGGCCGCGCTGATCGCGCTTGGCCTGCTGCGGCACTTCGACCTGGCGGCCCTGCCCCGCGACGGCGTCGACTCCGTGCACCTGCAGGTCGAGGCGATGAAGGCCGCGTTCGCCGACGTGCGCGCGTACGTGTGCGACCCCGACACGTGCGCACTGCGGCAGGCCGACGTGCTGGCCCCCGCCGGGCTCGAGGCCCGCGCGCGCACCATCCGCATGGACCGCGCCGCCGAGTGGGCGCCGCGCGCGCTCCCGAGGTCGAGCACCGTCTACCTGTGCGCCGCCGACGCCGAGGGCCACATGGTCAGCTGGATCCAGAGCAACTACGAGGGCTTCGGGTCCGGCATCGTCGCGGGCGGCACCGGGATCGCGTTCCAGAACCGCGGCTCCGGCTTCGTGCTGGAGCGCGGCCACCCCAACGAGTACGCGCCGGGCAAGCGCCCCTACCACACGATCATCCCGGGCTTCCTGACGCGCGACGGCGGCCCGCTGGCGGCGTTCGGCGTGATGGGCGGGCCGATGCAGCCGCAGGGCCACGCGCAGGTGGTGGTGCGCATGGTCGACCAGGGCATGAACCCGCAGGCCGCCATCGACGCGCCGCGGTGGCAGGTGATGGACGACGGGACGATCACGCTCGAGCCCGGCTTCCCCGAGGCCACCGCGAGCGGGCTGGCCGCGCGCGGCCACCGGGTGCGCGTGGTGGCGGACGAGTCCGTGTTCTTCGGCGGCGCGCAGATGGCGTGGCGCCACGGCGCGGCGTACATCGGCGCCAGCGACCCCCGCCGCGACGGCCAGGCCGTGGGCTTCTGAAAACGAACGCGGCGGGACCGGAACCGGTCCCGCCGCAAGAGCCACCCATGGGATTCGAACCCACGACCTGTGCTTTACGAAAGCACTGCTCTACCGCTGAGCTAGGGTGGCGAGCCTGACGAGCCGCGGATGATACCGCGGACCCGGGGGACTTCGAACGCTCAGTTCGACGCGTTGGCGGACGGGCCGGCCTTCTCGGACGAGGCGTCGCCGCCGTCGTTCTTCTTGGCGGGCTCGTTCGGCTTGATGATCATCCGAACGGCCTGGCTCGACGGCAGGTTGAGCGCGCCGTAGGCGGTCGCGGCAGGAACCGCGGTGACGCCGTCGGCCTGCTCGACCAGCTGGCGCAGCGCGTCGCACTGCTGCTTCGAGGCCTTCGACCCGAACCGGCGGGCGCTCTCGGCCACGGGGCCGAGCAGCATCGCCTGCTCCTCGCCGGACGCGGAGAGCGCCGACTCGATGATCGCGCGCTGCGCGGATTCGGTGCCGACCATCGCCAGGATGCGCGCGACCGCCACGCGGACGGGACCTTCCTGGATGCGGAGGGCCTCCGCCAGGCCGCGCTCGGCGTCGCCGATCGGGTAGACGGTGCCGTTGGCGTAGCCGACGCGCGTGAGCGCGTCGAGCGAGTCGCCGACGTAGCGCGACATGTCCTCGGAGGTCAGGCGCGCGCCATACGCACGCGCGATCAGCTGGTCGATGCCGGCCTTGAAGGCGTCGTCGCTGACGTCGGTCGAGAGCACGACCGTCCGCCCGTCCTTCTCGAGCGAGTCGAGCGAGGGCTTGTCGGCGGGCTGGGCGACGACCAGGATCGGCAGCGTGCCGCCGGAGGCCATGGTGCGGACGCCGCGGACGTTCTCGCGGATCTGCGGGACGGTACCGGCGACGACCACCATGTCGGCACCCGCGTTGCGCGCCGAGACGACGCCGAAGCCGGCCGCGTCGGTTGCAGCGGTCAGCGGCACGAAGCCGTTCTTCTTCAGCGTGTCGGCGAAGCGCTGCGCGTCCTCGGAGCCCTGGCACAGGATGCCCGCGAACGTCTGGCCGCCGGCGCGGACCGCCTGGGCCAGGAGCGGCACGACCTGGTCGCTGCCGGGGAACACGGCCGTCGGCTGGACCGAGGCCAGCGTGATCGCGGCCTCGAACTGCACGCGGCGGTCGGGGTACGAGAGCGCGGCGATGACGGGCGACGCGCCGTCGACGATCATCGCCGAGGCGCCGGCCGTCGAACGGAGCGCCAGGAGCGACGCGCGCACCAGGCCCGAGTCGTTCAGGTCGAGCCCGATGCGCAGGACATCCTGCATCGTCTTCGGGCCCGCGGCCGTGGCGTAGAACTGCGCCTGGCGCCCCCGGTCGCCGAAGATCGGGTCCACGACGCCGTCGCCCATGGCCGCCTCGCGGCGCAGGTCGGCGGCGATGAACGTGGCGAGCGCGGCGGCGTTCGTCTGGTCCAGCTCCAGCGCGCGGCGGGCGAAGACCATCGCCATCGCGTCGAAGTAGACGCTCGTCGAGATGCGGTCGGCGGCGAGCCCGCCGAACTCCGTCCACTTCCACACGTTCTGCTTGCCGTCCTCGGGGAACGCGCAGAGCGAGATGTCGCGCTGCAGGAACTCCTTGGCGCCGGCGACGTAGGCCGACGCGGCGGAGCCGCCGTTCGAGCCCAGCGCGACGGCCGCGGTGTTGGCGGCCTCGAAGACGTCGGTGGCGATGCCCTTGGTCTGCGCGACGTCGAGCAGCGCGGGGATCGCGATCGGGTAGCCCAGCTGGCCCAGGATCACGCAGACCTTGCGCTGCGCGCCGGGATCGAGCTTGGGGAGCGCGGCCATCAGCGGCAGCGCGGCCTGGCGGCGCATCTCGACCAGCACGCGGACGCTGGCGGACTCGAGTGCGGAATCACGGCCCTCGACGACCTGGCGCAGCAGCACGGGCGCGGCGTACTCGCCGGCGGCGAGCAGGCGGTCCTTCGCCATCATCTGCCCACGGACGGGGCCGACGAGCATCTTGACGGCTTCCTCGATGCGCGAAGCGTCGCGGGCGAGCGCCTTGCGGCCGTTCTCGAGCTTGGTCTCGACGCCGGCGACGGCATCGGCGACATCGCCCATCCTGCGGCCGCGGCGGAAGGCCTCCTCCATGCGCTTGCCAAGGTCGGCGCCGTCGATGGCGACGGCGAGCTGCGTCGGGGTGACGCCATCGGCCAGCAGGGTGTTCGCTGCGGCGGTGGCCTGCTCGGGCTTGGCGATCAGGATCGCGTGCACGAAGCGGTTCGCGGCATCGACGAGCCCCGCGGTGTCGGCCGCGGCGGGCGCGGCGTCGGCGGCGGGGGCGGCACCATCCTGCGCAAACGCGGCGGGCGCGGCGAGGACGGCGGTCAGTGCGAGCGAGAGAGCCAGGTTCGGGCGCGTCGGACGGTGCACGTCGGGACCTCGTATGGGTGAGCCCATCGCGGGCAGATGCAGAGGCGGCGCACCTACGGGGATGCGCGGTTCGGGTGGTTCGGGCGGGGTGCGCTACGCAGCCCGACCGGACCGGGATGCCCGGAAGACCCTCAAATCTATCGGAGCCGAGCCCCCCCTGTCAAAGAAGGTTCCGGGACGCAGACGCCGCATCCCCGTTACACTGGCCCCCGCGCAGGCGTCCGCAGCCGAGTGGCTGCGGAAGGTCGGGGCGCGCAACCGTCGGGCAGGTCCGCCCGCGGATGCGTTTCCCGGCTCGGGAAGGCGGTTCAAGCCGCCGCGGACGCGCCGCCGTATCGGGCCGCGGGATCTCCGATCCCGCCACCCGCTGCCACCATGGCCACTGGCCGCCCCGCAACGGGCGCGGCCGGGAAGGCCGGCAGCGGGGCCCGGAGCCGGAAGACCGGCCTGCGCACCGACCGCGCCCACGCGACTTGGGCATCACGGTCGACAGGACCACGAGGGGCGGCCCCACGGCGCCGCCTTCGCACCATGCAGTCCCTTCACGCCGCCACGGATGGCCGAGCGTCGACGCACGCCCTGTGCGCGGCGTGCGCTGCCGTGGCGATCGGCGCCCTTGCCGCAGCGGACGCGCCGGCGCCGCGGTGCGCAACGCGCGTCGTCTCGTACGTCGCCGGGTCCGGTGCGGGCAGCGCGTACCAGAATCCCGCGCGCGCGCTCGGCGCGCCTTCGCGCTTCACCGGCACCGGCATCGAGCCGGGCGCGGTCACGCCGTTCCGTCCGGCGTTCCTCTCGTCGGAACTGGTCTCGGTCGGACGAGGCGGACATCTCGTGCTGGCGTTCGACCAGCCGATCATGGACGACCCGCGAAACCCGTGGGGCGTCGACCTGATCGTCTACGGCAACGCGATGTTCGCCGATCTGGCCTATCCGGCCGGCGTGCCCGGCTACCTCTTCGACGAAGGCGGCACCGTCGAGCTGAGCGCCGACGGCGTCACCTGGCACGCCGTGCCGGGCGCCGCGGCGGACGGCGGCCTGCCGACGATGGGCTACGCGGACGTCGGCCCGTACTCCACCGCGGCCGGATTCGCGCCGACGGACCCGGCGCGGCCGGTCGATCCCGCGATCACCGCCGACGCGCTGCTCGGCGCGTCGTACGAGGAGGTCGTGGCCGCCTACGACGGCGCGACGGGCGGCACGGGCATCGACCTTGCAGCGCTCGGCCTGGCGTCGGCCAGCTACGTGCGCATCCGTGTCGCGGCCGACGCGGCGAGCGTGCC